>NZ_NCJT01000126.1 GCF_002282565.1 Hyphomonas sp. 34-62-18 | reverse complement strand
GTCAGCGGAGACATGTCGCACAACGTGCCAAGCGCGCAGAGATCGAGATAGTGCAGAATGTCCGGCAGTCCGTCCTTTGGCGCCACATTCCGTTGGCGCGCCAGCCGGTTCATAGCCGCCGCAAACACGAATACCACACCGGCCGCGGCCAGATGTCCGTGGCCGGAAGGGCAGTCGGGCCGGTTCGGGTTCACCAGCGCGGCCGCTTCCGGCATATGGCCGGACATCAGGTGATGGTCGATCACGACCACCGGCAGGTCGATCACGCGGGCTTCCTCCAGGGCGCGCACTGCCGCTGCGCCACAATCCACGGTGATCACAAGGTCATAGCCCTGCGCTTTGAGGAACCGGAACGCTTCCGGAGACGGGCCATAGCCCTCTTCCAAGCGGTCGGGGACGTAGAGGCCGAGCTCCCTGCCCCAGGCGCGGAAATACTTTGCCAGGATTGCCGACGAGGTGCCGCCATCCACGTCATAGTCGGCAAACACGCAGACGCGCTTGCCTTCCAGGATGGCATCCAGGATGAGGCCCGCTGCCTTGTCCATGTCGGCAAAGCTGCTGGGATCGGGAAACAGCTCGCGCAGGGTCGGCGCCAGATAGCTCTGCGCGCTTTCCGGCGTCACACCGCGCCCCGCCAGCAGGCGTGCCACCAAGTCAGATCCTGCCGCGACCGGCATCAGCCGCCGCACCAGCGCTTCGTCCACTTCGGCCAGCCGCCAGCGGCGCCCGCCGGCGGAACGCTCGACGCCCAGAAACGGCGATCCGTGGACTATGGCGGGCTGGGACATGGGGCAGCTTTCCGGAGAATCAGCGCCCAGAGTAAACCAACCCGGCCCTCGGGTGAAATCCATCGCTGCACAGGGCTGGCGAAACCCGTCCAACCGGCCTAGACGGCACATCAGAGCACTGCCCCAAATACCATGAACGAGAGCGCACCATGATCCCCCGTTATACCCGCCCGGAAATGGCCGCCATCTGGACGCCGGAATCCCGCTTCCAGATCTGGCTCGATATCGAAACGCTGGCCGCCGAAGCCATGGAAGAGATGGGGCAGATCCCGAAGGGCACCACCGCTGCCGTGCGCGCCCGCGCGAAGTTTGAGCCTGAACGCATCGACGAGATCGAGCGTGAAGTGAAGCATGACGTGATCGCCTTCCTGACCAACGTGGCCGAACATGTCGGCGATGAGGCGCGCTTCCTGCACATGGGCATGACTTCGTCAGACGTGCTCGACACCTGCCTCAATGTTCAGCTCGTCCGCGCCGCTGATTTGCTGCTCACCGGTATCGACCGCGTGCTGGCCGCCCTCGAAAAGCGTGCCCGCGAGCACAAGTTCACCCCCACCATTGGCCGCAGCCACGGCATCCATGCCGAGCCGACCACCTTCGGCATCAAGCTCGCCACCTTCCATGCCGAATTCCAGCGGGCGCGCCAGCGCCTGGTGATTGCCAAGGAAGAAGTGGCCACCTGCGCCATTTCCGGCGCCGTCGGCACGTTCGCCAATATCGACCCGAAGGTTGAGGAACATGTTGCGGCCAAGCTGGGCCTGACGATTGAGCCAGTCTCCACTCAGGTCATCCCGCGTGACCGTCATGCGATGTATTTCGCGGTGCTCGGCGTGATTGCCTCCTCGGTTGAGCGCCTGGCCACCGAAGTGCGCCATCTGCAGCGCACCGAAGTTCTGGAAGCCGAGGAGTATTTCTCCGCCGGCCAGAAGGGCTCCTCCGCGATGCCGCACAAGCGCAATCCGGTACTGACGGAAAACCTCACCGGCCTTGCCCGCCTCGTGCGCTCGGCCGTCACCCCGGCGCTGGAAAACGTTGCTCTCTGGCATGAGCGGGACATCTCCCACTCTTCCGTTGAGCGTGGCATTGGCCCGGACGCGACCATTCACCTGGATTTCGCGTTGCACCGTCTCGCGGGCGTTATGGAAAACCTCGTCGTCTATCCGGAAAACATGCTTGCGACGATCAATTCAATGGGCGGCCTGCACAACTCGCAACGCGTCCTGCTGGCGCTGGTGGAAAAAGGCGTCAGCCGCGAGGACGCTTACCGCCTCGTCCAGCGCAACGCCATGCGCACCTGGAAGAAGGAAGGCCCACTGAACGAGCTGCTCAAGGGAGACGCCGATGTCTCCGCGCGCCTCACAGCCGCCGAAATCGATGCCCTGTTCGACCTTGAATACCATTTCAAGCATGTCGACACGATCTTCGCCCGGGTTTTCGGCAAGGCCTGAAGCAAATACAGCAGATCGGCTGAAATAAGGGCGGGCCTCCGGGCCTGCCCTTTTCTTTGCAGGTTCTGCGGTTGACCCGGAGCGCTGGCGTGTGAACATCCGGAAACAAACGGACTCACATTCTCGCGGGGCTTGATCGCATGAAAAAACTATTCCTGAGCGTGGCGCTGGGCGCCCTTCTGGCCGCTTGCGCCCCGGAGGTGCCTGAGACGGAGACTGACGCCGCTGCGCCCGCCGCAGAGACCGCAGCCCCGCCTGCCCGCTCGGCCAGTGATGAAATCCACTTCCGTACGCTGGTGCTCGATACCCACCTCGACACCCCGGCCTATTTCCACGACCCCGAATATAATTTTTCCAAGCGGGGCGATTTCGATGTGGATGGCACGCATGTGGACCTGCCGCGCATGAATGAAGGCGGGCTGGATGGTGGATTCTGGGTGATCTTCACGCCGCAGGGCCCCCTGGACGAAGCCTCTTATCTGGCCGCGCGGAACATGGCCGTGCTGCGTCAGATGTCGATCCGCGAACTGGCCGCAAAATACCACAACGATGTTGAACTCGCCTTTTCCACCGCAGATGCGGAGCGGATTGCGGCTGCCGGCAAGAAGATCGTCTTCCAGAGCATGGAAAACGCCTATCCGCTGGGTACGGACATTTCGATGCTGGACACGTTCTACATCGGCGGCCTGCGCATGATTGCGCCTGTCCACTTCCGCAACAGCCAGTTTGCCGACAGCGCCACGGATGTGAGCCCCGCCTATGGCGGCCTCAGCCCGCTGGGTGAAACCCTTGTCCGCCGGGCCAACGAGCTGGGCCTGATCCTTGATGGCTCCCATGCTTCGGACGACACGGTGCGTGACATGCTGGAGCTGTCGACCACGCCCCTCATCCTGTCGCACTCTGGCCCCAAGGCCGTTTACGATCACCCCCGCAACGTGCCGGACGACCTGCTGATTGCCATCGCTGAAGATGGCGGCGTGATCCAGATCAATGCCTATGGCGCCTATCTCGAAGCCCTGCCAGCAAGCCCCGAGCGCCTGGCGGCGATTGCAGAACTTGAAGCTCAGTATGGCCGCGACACCTCCGCAATGGATGACGCCACACGGGACGCCTACCGCGCCGCCTATGAGGAGCTGAACAAGCAATTCCCTGCGCCGCGTTCCACCTTCGAGAAGTTCATGGAACACCTGCTCTATACGCTGGAGCTGGTGGGGCCCGATCATGTCGGTGTGGGCGCAGACTGGGATGGCGGCGGCGGCGTCGATGGCATGAAGGACATTGTGGACCTGCCGAAGGTCACCGCGCGGCTGGTGGAGGCTGGCTACTCTGAGGAAGACATTGCGAAAATCTGGGGCGGAAATCTTCTGCGCCTGATGTCTGAAGTAGAGGCAGCGCGCAGCGCCGATCTGGCGTCCCCACAGGTTCTGAACTGAACGCAAGGTAAGACACCCTCACCTCGCGGCAGGCTGCGGGTTTCTCTGTTGATGATGCGGCGGGCCTGAAACAAGGTCGGCGCCAGCATCAGAAACTGGAGGAACCCCGATGGCGCGCAACTTGTTTGACCTGACCGGCAAAGTGGCACTCGTGACCGGTGGCAGCCGCGGCCTCGGCTATCAGATGGTCAAGGCGTTTGCCGAAAACGGCGCCGATGTGATCATCGCCAGCCGCAAGCTGGACGCCTGCGAAGCGGCCGCGGAAGAGGTGCGCAAGATGGGCCGGAAGGCCTTTGCCTTTGCCGCGCATTGTGGCCGCTGGGATGATATCGACGCCCTGATCGAGGCCAGTTATGGGCATTTCGGACGGGTGGATGTTCTGGTCAACAATGCCGGATCGGGCCCGCGCATGGCGAGCCACGAGGTGACCGAAAACCTTTTCGATTCCGTGCTGAACCTGAACTTCAAAGGCCCCTTCCGCCTGGCAAGCCAGGTGGCCAAGCGCATGGCAGACGGGGATGGCGGTTCAATCATCAACATATCGTCTTCGGGCAGCCTTGTTCCCCTGCCGCATGTGGTGCCGTATGGCTCAGCCAAGGCGGCGATCAATGCGATGAGCCTGTCTCTGGCGCATGAATATGCCCCGAAAGTGCGGGTGAACACGATCTGCCCTGGCCCCTTCCTGACCGACATTGCCAAGGCCTGGCCGGAGGAGATGCGCCAGTCTGCCGACAATGCGCTGGGCCGCCCGGGTTACCCCGAAGAGATCGTGACGGCGGCGCTTTACCTTGCCAGCCCGGCGTCGAGCTTCACGACCGGATCGCTGCTTCGAGTGGACGGCAGCGCGGCCTGAAAACCGTTTCACTTCGTTTCAGTCTGTTTCATACGGTTTCATTCCGTTGCAAAGGCCCGCCATTGGCGGGCCTTTTTGTTACGCGCGCGTGCAGGCCGTTGCAGTTCCTCTCCACTTTCAGCCCTCCGCCCCCTTGCGAGACCTCCCTCACCCCGATAATGCAATATTATTACATTACTGAAACCGAGAGCCTCCCAGATGAAACGTACGCTGCTGCTGACCGCCATTTCCGGTCACCTCCTCACCGGCCTCGCCCTTGCCCAGGAAACCGACACACCGCGCATCGAAGCGCCCATCATCGTCACCGCGCCCGGCCCGGCGCGTTCCAGCGATGAACTGATCGGCAACGCTACCGCCCTCGACCGGGAAGACATCGTCGGCCGCCTGTCCGGCAGTCTCGGCGACACGCTGTCGGGCCAGCCTGGCGTTTCCTCCACCTTCTTCGGACAGGGCGCGAGCCGGCCCGTGCTGCGCGGACTCGGGGCGGAGCGCGTACAGGTGCTCACCAATGGCATCGGCGTGATCGACGTGTCCGCCGCCAGCCCGGACCATCAGGTGACAGCGGACGGCATCGACGCTGACAAGATCGAGATCCTGCGCGGGCCTGCCGCGCTTGCCTATGGTGGCCAGGCGATCGGGGGCGTGGTGAACGTGATCGACGGCCTGATCGTCGAGGCCCTCCCTGAGCGCCCTGTTAGCGGGGAAGCCTATGGCGCCTGGAACGGCGTTAATGATGGCACCGAGCTTGGCGCGCGCGCCGCCTTCACGGCCGGCCCGCTGGTCTTCTCCCTGTCCGGCTCAAAGCGCGACTTTGGTGATTTCGACATTCCCGGCCTCGCCGAGTCGCGCCAGCTGCGCCACCGCGAAGAGCTTGAGCATGAAGCCGAGCACAGCGAAGAAGAGGGCGAAGAGCATGATCACGAGCATGAGGAAGAAGCACTGGTAGAGGGCACCCTGCCGGACTCCTATCTCAACACCGAAACGCTCGGCGCCGGCATCAGCTGGGTAGGCGAGCGGGCCTTTGCCGGTTTCGCCGTACGCCAGCAAACCTCCACCTATGGCCTGCCCGGCCACGCCCATGAGCATGGCGAGGAAGCATGGCGAGGAAGACCATGACCATGAAGGAGAAGAAGAAGAGCACGGCGAAGACCACGACCATGAGGAAGAAGGCGCGCCGTTCATTGACCTGGAGCAAATGCGGTATGACTTCCGCGCTGGGATCAACCTGGATGGACCTGTCCTGAAAGCCATCACGGGAACGTTGTCTTATTCCGACTACGAACATAGCGAGATTGAAGGCGATGAAGTGGCGTCGCTGTTCAAGTCTGAGGGCATCGAAGGCCGGGTTGAGCTCGACCACGCGCTCGCCGGGTTCGAAGGCGCCGTGGGCGTCCAGTTCCTCGACAAATCCCTCGACGCAAGCGGCGGCGAAGCCTTCCTGACGCCGACCGACACCACCTCCTGGGCGGTTTTCCTTTACGAGACGCGCGATTGGGACAATGGCTTTGGCATCGAGGGTGGCTTACGCCTCGAACAGCTGGAACTCGACAATTCCGTCGCCGGACAGGTCGACTTCGATCTCTACAGCGCGTCTGCCGGCGTTCACCAGCATTTCGGCAATGGCTGGTTTGCCGGCGCGCAGCTGGCCTATACCGAGCGCGGCCCGAACGAGAGCGAACTCTTTGCCTTTGGCCCGCACCTGGCCACTGAACAGTTCGAAGTGGGCGATGCCACCCTCAGCAAGGAAAAGGGCCTGAACCTCGAAGGCACACTGCGCTGGCGCGGAGAAAAAGCCAGCTTCGGCGCAAACATCTTCCATACGAGCTTCACCGACTTCATCTATCTGGCGCCCAGCGCCATCGAGGAAGACGGCGAACTCGTGACCGAGGAAGACGGCCTGCCCGTCTTCGCCTTCGTTCAGGATGATGCGACGCTCTATGGCGGCGAAATCTATGGCGAATACTACATCGACCAGGGCCCTCTGGGCGCAGATTGGAAGCTGCGCTCCGGCGTCGACTATGTGCGCGGCGAACTGGACGATGGCGGCAACCTGCCCTTCATTCCGCCCCTGCGGGTGACGGCCGGCGCCGATGCCGACTGGCAACGCGTGATGGTGGGCGCGAGCGTGGAGTGGGCCGACAATCAGCGCCGCGTGGGCGAAGGCCAACTCGGCACCGGCAACTACACGCTGATCAATCTGAAAACAGCGCTGAAACTCTCCGAATACGGATTTGGCCGCGAAGGTACGCAGCTGTTCGTGGAGGTGCGCAACATTGCTGACGAAGAAGCGCGCCTCGCTACCTCCGTTCTGCGCGACACCGTGCCTCTGCCGGGCCGGAATGTGCGTGCGGGCCTGCGCTACACATTCTGATCCAGCCGGATTTCTCTCTCTACACCCTGCTGGAAAAGGAAAGGCCGCCACAGCGAGAACTGTGGCGGCCTTTTTGTTCCATCGAAGGCGTATCAAACGTGGATCACGCGGCCTTCGGCATCCAGCACGGCTTCATGCATCGTTTCCGAAAGCGTCGGGTGCGGGAAGATGGTGTGGATGAGGTCTGCCTCGGTCAGCTCGCCCTGGCGGGCGATGACATAGCCCTGGATCAGCTCGGTGACTTCGGCGCCGATCATGTGGGCGCCGAGCAGTTCGCCGGTCTTCTTGTCGAAGATGGTTTTCACCATCCCATTCTCCGCCCCCAGAGCAATCGCCTTGCCATTGCCGATGAACGGGAAGCGGCCAACCTTGATGTCATACCCCTGGGCCTTGGCGGCAGCTTCCGTCAGGCCAACGCTGGCGACCTGCGGATGGGAATAGGTGCAGCCGGGAATGTTTGACGCGTCAAACGGCTCGGCATGGTTTTTCCCATGAATGCCCTCGACGCAGACGATGCCCTCATGGCTGGCCTTGTGGGCAAGCCAGGGCGGGCCGGTAAGATCGCCAATGGCATAGAGGCCGGGCACGCCCGTGCGCCCGAAGCCATCGACCACGACATGGGTTTTCTCGATCTTCACGCCGAGCGCTTCGAGGCCAAGGTTTTCAACATTGCCGACAATGCCGACGGCAAGAATGGCGCGGTCGAATTCCTTCGTTTCCTTCTTGCCATCCTTGGTGGTGATGTCTGCGTTAAGCGTATCTTTTCCGGGCTTCAGATTTTCCACCTTCGCGCCGGTGAGGATGTTCAGGCCCTGCTTCTTGAAATCCTTTTCGGCGAGGGCGGAGATTTCTGCGTCTTCGACGGGGAGGATGCGCTCCATCACTTCGGCAACGGTCACCTCACTGCCAAGCTCGTTGTAGAAGCTCGCAAACTCGATGCCGATGGCGCCCGACCCGATGACGAGCAGACGCTTGGGCATCACATCCGGCGTCATGGCCTCACGATACGTCCAAACGAGCTTGCCGTCTGCCTTGAGGCCCGCCTGCGGAATATCGCGGGCGCGCGCGCCGGTGGCGAGCATCACATGCTTGGCCGTATACGGCGTATCCTTGCCATCCTTGCCGTTGACGATGACCTTGGGCGCAGGCGCGCCCTTCTCCAGCCGCGCCGTGCCCTCGATCACGTCGATCTTGTTCTTCTTCATCAGGAACTTGACGCCGTTCGAGAGTTGCGAGGCGACATTGCGCGACCGCTTCACCACCGCCTCAAGATCGAAAGAGGGGTTCTCGATCTTCAGGCCGAAGGATTTGGCATGCTTGGCAAGGTGGAGCACCTCGGCTGAGCGCAGCAGCGCCTTGGTGGGGATGCAACCCCAGTTGAGACAGATGCCGCCGAGGCTCTCGCGCTCGACAATCGCCGTCTTCATGCCGAGCTGGCTCGCCCGGATCGCCGCGACATAGCCGCCGGGCCCGGAGCCGATGACGATGAGGTCGTATTGGGTGGACATGTCCTAAATCCTCTTCCGCATCAGCTAAAGCAGCATCGCTTCAGGCGTTTCGACATACCGCTTGAACGCGGCGAGCCATTTGGCGCCCTCTGCCCCGCCGATGACGCGGTGGTCGCAGGTCAGCGTGACGCTCATGACCGTCCGCACAACGACATTGCCCTTCTCGTCGACCACCGGGCGCTTTTCGCCCGCGCCGACCGAGAGGATCATGCCTTCGGGAGGGTTGATGATCGAGGCAAAGGATTTGATGCCGAACATGCCGAGGTTCGAGATTGAGAAGGTGCCGCCCATATATTCCTGGGGCTTCAACTTGCGTTCGCGTGCGCGGGTGGCGAGGTCCTTCATCTCTTCGGAGATTTCTGCCAGGCCCTTCTGCTCTGCCTTGAAGATCACCGGCGTGATCAGGCCGCCCTCGACCGCCACGGCGACCGAGATGTTGGCGTGCTTGTGATAGGCGATGCCTTTGTCCGTGTAGGATGCATTGCAATCGGGCTCGTCGATCAGGGCGAGCGCGGCGGCCTTGATCAGCAGGTCGTTTACCGAGACCTTCACGCCTTCGCGCGCGGCATTGTTGATGGCTGTGCGGGAGGTGAGCAGATTGTCGAGCGTGATATCCACATTCAGCGGGAAATGCGGCACCTGCATGAAGCTCTGTGTCAGGCGTTTGGCGACGGTCTTGCGCATGCCGTCGAGCGGTTTCAGCTCGTACGTATCCGGCGCATAGACGCGGTCGTCGAGGATCTGCGGCAGGATGAGGCCATCGGGCGAAGCAGGCGCCGCGGCGCCAGCGGAAGCGGCCTGCGCGCCGGGTTTGGCGGCTTCCACATCGCGCTTGATGATGCGGCCATGCGGGCCGGAACCCTTCAGCGCCTTGAGATCAATGCCCTTGTTTGCGGCAATGCGCTTGGCGAGCGGAGAGGCCTTCAGGCGCACCCCGTCATCGGTTTTCGCTGGCGCCGCCGCCTTGGCGGGCTCAGGCCTCGCCTCTTCCTTTTTGGGCTCAGGCTTCTTCTCTTCGGCTTTCTTTTCTTCAGCCTTCGGAGTTTCTTCCTTTTTCTCTTCCTTCTTCGGCGCAGCGTCCGCTGAAGGCGCTTTCACCGAGGAAGCATCCTCGCCATCTTCGGCCAGCACGGCGATGACGGCGTTGACCTTCACGCCTTCGGTACCTTCGGGCACGACGATCTTGGCGACCTTACCTTCATCGACCGCTTCGACTTCCATCGTCGCCTTGTCGGTCTCAATCTCGGCAATGATGTCGCCAGACTTGACGCTATCGCCTTCCTTGACGAGCCATTTGGCCAGCGTTCCCTCTTCCATCGTCGGGCTGAGGGCGGGCATGGTGATGTTAATGGACATCAGAACGCTCCTTCACAGACTTTGCGGGCCGCCTCTACGATGTCATCCGCATTCGGAAGGCTAAGCGCCTCCAGGTTAGCGGCGTAGGGCAGCGGCACGTCTTTCTGGTGGACGCGGGCTGGTGGAGCGTCGAGATAGTCGAAGGCTTCGGCGACCACCGTGGCGGCGATTTCGGCGCCGACGCCCATGAAGCGCCAGCCTTCTTCGCAGCAGACGAGCCGGTTGGTTTTCTTCACGCTTTCGATGACGGTATCGGTGTCGAGCGGGCGCAGGGTGCGCAGGTCGATCACTTCGGCGCTGATGCCTTCTTCGGCGAGGCGTTCGGCCGCCTGAAGGGCAAAGCCGACCATGCGGGAATGGGCCACGAGGGTCACATCCGTGCCTTCCCGCTTCACCGCCGCTTTGCCGATGGGGACGATATAGTCTTCCACATCGGGCACCGGGAAGGATTGGCCATAGAGCAGCTCATGCTCAAGGAAGACGACCGGGTTGGGGTCGCGGATCGCGGCCTTGAGCAGGCCCTTGGCATCGGCGGCGTCATAGGGCGCGATGACTTTCAGGCCGGGGATCTGGGCATACCAGGCTGAATAGTCCTGGCTGTGCTGGGCGCCGACGCGGCTGGCCGCGCCGTTCGGCCCCCGGAACACGATGGGACAGCCCATCTGGCCGCCGGACATGTAGAGCGTCTTGGCGGCGGAGTTGATGATCTGATCGATCGCCTGCATGGCAAAGTTGAAGGTCATGAACTCCACAATCGGCCGCAGGCCCGCAAAGGCCGCGCCGACGCCGAGACCGGCAAAGCCATGCTCCGTGATCGGTGTATCGACCACGCGGCGCTCGCCAAACTCCTGCAGTAGTTCACGGGTCACCTTGTAGGCCCCCTGATACTGGGCGACTTCCTCACCCATCACAAAGACGCGCTCATCCTTGCGCATCTCTTCGGCCATTGCGTCTCGCAGCGCGTCGCGGACCGTTGTGTCAGTGAAGGTGGTGCCTTCGGGCAGCGAGGTGTCTTTCACAATGGCGGCGCGCGGCTGTTCCGGCGCCTTGGGCTTGGGGTCTTCCTCCTGCGGAACGGCCTTCTTCGCGTCTTTCACGTCGCCGTCTTCGGATTTGGCTTCGGCTTTCTCTTCCTTTGGTTTGGAAGGCTGAGCTTTCGACACGTCTTCCCCATCGGCGGCGAGGACGGCGATGACGGCGTTCACCTTCACGCCCTCGGTGCCTTCGGGCACGACGATCTTTGCAAGGACGCCTTCATCCACGGCTTCGACTTCCATCGTCGCCTTGTCTGTTTCGATTTCGGCGATCACGTCACCGGACTTTATGGCGTCGCCCTCTTTCTTCAGCCATTTGGAGAGCGTGCCCTCTTCCATGGTGGGCGACAGCGCAGGCATAAGGATGTCTACGGACATTTATTACACTCCGGAAAACGGAAGAATTTGCAGGAAAATCATGATCAGCCCGGCGACACCTGCAAAGAATGTAAGCGTGCGCAGCACGGGAACGCCAAACCAGTAGAGCGGCGCAAATGCGAGGCGCGCAAAAAAGAAAACCGCGCAGCCAAGCGCGGTCCATTGGTTGGTGCGTTCACTGATCACGGCTACGAGTACGAGCGGCACAAACATGCACATCGCCTCGACCATGTTGGCAGTCGCGCGCTTGGCCCGGCCCATGGCTGGCCCATAGGCGGGCAGATTGTCCCGCGGGCCAAGCAGTTCCTTCGGCGAATACTGGCGGTTGCCCGCCACCACTTCGCCCAGGATATAGACAAAGAACAGGATCGCTGTCGCTGACAGCCAGGAAAGCTCCGGGCTCATCATGCGTCCTCTTCGATCAGAACATCCGTCCACAGCTCGCTCGGATCAGGCTCCGGGCTCTCCAGGGAGAAGTCAGCAGCCTCTTTCACGATGGCCTTGATCTCGTTGTCGATCTTCTTGAGGTCATCCTCGGTGGCGTGGCCAAGCTCGAGGATCTGGCCTTTCAGGCCCTCGATCGGATCGTGGTGCGAGCGGATGTCGTCGACTTCCTCACGCTTGCGATACTTTGCCGGGTCCGACATCGAGTGGCCGCGATAACGGTAGGTCTTCATCTCGAGGATGTAAGGACCCTTGCCGCTGCGCGCATGTTTGACAGCTTTCTCGCCTGCCTCGCGCACGGCCAGCACATCCATGCCGTCCACTTCCTCGCCTTCGATCTCGAAGGAGATGCCGCGCTTGAAAAGCTCGGTCTCGGAGGCATGGCGCTCAACGCTCGTGCCCATGGCGTACATGTTGTTCTCGATCACATAGACAACCGGCAGCTTCCAGAGCGAGGCCATGTTGAACGCTTCGTAGACCTGGCCCTGATTGGCGGCGCCGTCGCCGAAGTAAGCGAGGCTGACATTGTCATTGCCACGATACTTGTTGGCGAAGGCGAGGCCAGTGCCCAGGGGCACCTGCGCGCCGACGATGCCGTGGCCGCCATAGAAGTTCTTCTCTTTCGAGAACATGTGCATGGAGCCGCCCTTGCCGCGCGACAGGCCGCCAATGCGCCCGGTAAGCTCAGCCATGACGCCGTTGGGGTCCATGCCACAGGCCAGCATATGGCCGTGGTCGCGGTAACCGGTGATGACCTGGTCGCCGTCCTTCAGACAGGCCTGCATGCCGGTGACGACTGCTTCCTGCCCGATATAGAGGTGGCAGAAGCCGGCGATCTTGCCCATGCCGTAAAGCTGGCCCGCCTTTTCCTCGAAACGCCGGATCAGCAGCATCTCACGGTAAAAGGCAAGCATTTCGGCCTTGCTGGCCTTTGCGGGTGCCTTTTTTGCACTCTTTGGTTTTGTTGCCATAACGATGTGCCTCCCAGAGGCCTTT
>NZ_NCJT01000020.1 GCF_002282565.1 Hyphomonas sp. 34-62-18 | reverse complement strand
AGGTCCGGGCGCGCCTCGATCAGGGCACGCTGCAACTCCCAGCGGCGCTTGTCATGGGTCACGATATTGGTTTCAAACCGTTCCGGCGGCCCCGGCTGCATGGCGTAATCGCCCGAGCGGCCGGTCGCGCGCATCGCCCAGACAAGATAACGCATGCCAAGGAATGGCGTCTTCAGCCCCCACATCGGCGCGCAGAAGGCGGCGGCCTCCACCTTCACCAATCCCTTGGCAATCGCCGCCAACGCAATTGCACCGCCCATGGAATGTGCGAGCGACACATAAGGCCGCGGCAATCGGCTTTCCAGCGCTTCAAGGCCCTTGGCCAGAGCTGTCATAAAGGTCTCGAACCGGTCGATATGGCCCTTCTTGCTGTCGGGAAGCAGACGGTCAGACAAGCCCTGCCCTGGCCAGTCGAGGATCACCAGCGCAAAGCCCATCTGCTGAAGCTCACGGCCGACCTCAAAGTATTTCTCGATGAATTCCGTCCGCCCCGGGCAGACAATCACCGTTCCGCGCGCCTTGGTGGGAGACAGCGCTGGAGCGATACAGGCCCGCAAACTGCGGCCTTCTGATCCCTCAAACCAGACAATCTCAGCGCCTTTTGGCGCCGGGTTGCCAGGCACTTCGACAAACTGGCGGCTTCTGTCGATTGACGAGGTTACCATGGGGGTCTCCTGCGGCGAGAAACAATGAGCCGCCCGCAGGTCTCCCCGGGGCGGCCCAATGCGTCAAGCGATCTCGATCAGGCGGATCAGCCAGCGAGCTTTTTCATCAGCGACTGGAGCTGCATGGCGACAGACATGTCACCGGCAACTTTCAGTTTGCCCTGCATGAAGGCCATGGTCGGATCCAGCGCGCCAGCGGCGAGCTTGGTGAAGTCGTCCCAGTTGACCGAGATGGTGGCGTCAGCGGCGCCATCGGAATTGTCGGCCACGCCTGCGGCGCCGTCGATGAACAGCTTGCCGGCGCTGCCGAAGTCGAATTTGACTTTTTTCTTGAAGTCGCTGCCGCCGGCAACGGCTGCTTGTGCGCGCTCAGTGAGTTGGGCGAGATCCATCAGGCTTCCTCCTTGGATTGATACCTGCAGCGGATAAAGCAAACCGGGCGATGCCGGGCAAGAAGAATCCCTTGACGCGCCTTGCGGCACATCGATCAACTAACTGTCATGAGTTGGCAAAGAGCGATCGAAGAACTCCGCCGCCGGGAACGCCTGGCCGAGGAGATGGGGGGAGAGGAGCCGGTTTCGCGCCAGCGCGGACGCGGCAAGCTCACGGTTCGGGAACGGGTCGCTTTTCTGGCCGACCCGGGCAGTTTCCATGAAATCGGCAAAATCGCCGGGAAGGCGAGTTACGGCGCCGATGACGAGTTGTCAGGCTTCATGCCGTCCAATTCGGTCATGGGGCGGGCCCGGCTGGATGGCCGTCCAGCCGTTATCCTGGCCGATGACTTCACCGTCCGGGGCGGCGCGGCCGACGCCTCAATCTGGCAGAAGATGGTCCAGGCCATCAAGATGGCCGCCGAATACCGGATGCCGCTGGTGCAGATGATCGACGGCACGGGCGGTGGCGGCTCGGTCAAGATGCTGGAGAAAGACCCCCGCACCTACATTCCGGAGACCCCCGGCTGGAACGAAATCGTTCATGGCCTGACCCAGGTGCCGTTCGTCTCGCTTGCGCTTGGGCCCTGTGCGGGTATGGGCGCAGGCCGGGTGGCCGCGAGCCATTTCAGCATTATGGTCAAGGAACTCAGCCAGGTTTTCGTGGCAGGCCCGCCGGTGGCCATTGCGCTCGGCGAGAATGTGACCAAGGAAGAACTCGGCGGCTGGAAGATCCAGGGGCAGAACGGCACCGTCGACAATGTCGTCGAGACAGAGGCCGATGCCTTCATCGCCGCACGGAGGTTCCTGTCATACCTTCCGCCATCGGTGCACCATCTGCCGGAACGTGTTCAGCCCGCAGATGATCCAAAACGGAAAGAGGAGACCCTGCTCTCCATCGTGCCAAAAGATGGCCGTACCCCCTACAAACCCCGGCGGATCATTGAGGCCGTCGTGGATAAGGGCAGCTTCTTCGAGATTGGCCCATACTGGGGCCGGGGGATTGTTACAGGCCTGGCCCGGATTGACGGCTACGCTGTGGGCATCATGGCAGGTGACCCCTTCTTTCTGGATGGCGCCTGGACAGCCGATGTGTGTGACAAGGTCACCCGCCATATGGATCTCTGTTCCACCTTCCATCTGCCGGTCATCCACTTTGTGGACTGCCCGGGCTTTGCCGTCGGCGTGAAGGCGGAAACCGCCGGCGTCACCCGCGCCGGGGTGCGGGCCATGACCGCCGTCTACCAGGCGAGCGTGCCGGTCTGCTCGGTCATCATCCGGAAGGCTTACGGGCTGGCCGGATCTGCCATGATGAACCAGTCCCGGACCAAATGGCGCTATTGCTGGCCGAGTGGTGACTGGGGGTCCCTCCCGATGGCGGGCGGCATTGAGGCAGCCTTCCGGAAGGAACTTTCAGAAGCCGATGATCACGCGTTGTCGAAGCGGGAGAAACAAGGACAGGCTTCCGGCCCTGATCTGAAACCTGTTTCCGAATCTATCCCGGTTCGGGCACGCTCTTGCCATTTTCGGAGAGATGATGCCTCCTGACGCCCAGTTGGGGAGGACAACACTCATGCTCTGGAAACATTCTGTTGCGGCACTGCCGCTTCTGCTCGTCGTTGCTTGCGGCGGCGCGGGGGATCGCAGCTATTCTTCACCGGCCGCGCCTCCGCCACCGGCAGAAGCCATGATGAAAATGGCCGAGCCGGTTTATGAAGAAGCTGCTGACGCCTCTGGGGGAGAAGCCGGCAGCCCGGAAATCAGCGAGCAATATATTGCCTATGCCCATTCGGTGGGTATGCGTTTGCCGGTCAACGCCATTGAACCAACCATGCAGGGCCACATCGCGGCCTGCAATGCCGCCGGCCCGTCTGTCTGTATCGTGACGAATTCATGGCTCAACGCCTATTCTGAGGATTCTGTGTCTGCGTCCCTGAACATCCGGGCCGCGCCCGACTGGATCGACAGGTTTCTCTCAGGCGTCGAGGCCGAGGCTGACGCCGCCAAAGGCGAGATCACCAACCGTCAGACGACCGCCGAAGACCTGACGGTTTCCATCATCGATACAGGCGCACGCCTGAAGGCTCAACAAACCCTTCAGGAGCGGCTTCAGAAACTGCTGGCCGACCGGCCCGGTGAACTGGGCGATCTTCTGGAAACCGAACGGGAACTTGCCCGCGTGAACGGCGAGATCGACTCGCTCAAATCCACACTCGCCGCGCTGCGCCAGCGGGTGGATATGAGCCAGCTGTCTGTCAGCTACGAGACGAAGATCAATCCCGTCTCCCAAGGCGCGCTTGAGCCGTTGGGCGAAGCTTTCGGCAGCTTCTTCTACAATCTCGCCAGCGCAGTTGCCGCCGTGGTCACCGCCTTTGCGGTCGGCCTGCCCTGGCTGCTGCTTCTGGGCGCATTGCTCTGGATCTGGTTGCGGCTCATCTGGCCGCGAATCCGGAAGAAAAAGCCAGGCGCCTGATCCGTCCCCGGATCAGGCGGCCTCTTACGCTCTTTCGGCCTGCTTGCGCTTGGCGCCGTCGCCCTTGCGGGCAAGCAGGATACCGGCAACTTCCTTGGGAACGACCATCAGCATCTGGCTGAGGGTTGTCTCCCAGGCGTCGAGCAGTTCCTTGCCGCGTACCGAACCGGTCCGGCGCACATGCTCCTCAAGCAGAGCTTTCGTTTCGCCAATGTATTCTTCCGGCATATCCGCCAGCGGATACCAGTCGATCGAGTCCGGATTCGCGACACGTTCAAACCGCTGCTGCGGATCCCAGATGAAGGCGGCGCCCCCGGTCATACCTGCACCAAAGTTATCGCCAACCGGCCCGAGGATGACGGCCCGGCCGCCGGTCATGTATTCGCAGCCATTGGCGCCGCAGCCTTCAACCACGGCCTTGGCGCCCGAATTGCGCACCGCGAACCGGACGCCGGCCGTACCGGCCGCAAAGAGCTTGCCGGAGGTCGCCCCATAAAGGCAGGTGTTGCCGATGATGGCGTCGCCCACGGCTGCACGGCGATCGCGCGGACGCGGAGTCACCACGATGCTCGCGCCTGAAAGGCCCTTCCCAACATAGTCGTTCGCATCGCCGAGAACTTCCAGCAGCAGACCTTGAACGCTGAACACGCCGAGCGATTGGCCGGCGGATCCTTCGAGGCGGATATGCAGGCGGCCTTCTGGCAACGCGTGCATGCCGAACTTCCGGGTGATCCGTGAACTCGCCCGCGCGCCGATGGCCCGCATCGTGTTCTGCACGCCGTACTCCAGCTGCATCTTTTCGCCGCGCTCGAAGAAGGGCTCCGCATCCCGTAGGATCTGCGCGTCGAGCGTATCGGGCACCGCTTCACGGCGGTTCGGCTTGTAGACGATGGGGCTGTCGGTATCGACCTGGACCAGGAGCGGGTTGAGATCGAGGTCATCGAGATGCGTTGCCCCGCGGCTGACCTGCTTGAGCAGGTCGGTGCGCCCGATGGCTTCATCCAGAGACTTCAAGCCGAGCGAGGCGAGGATCTCGCGCACGTCTTCGGCGATGAAACTCATCAGGTTGACGACCTTGTCCGGATTGCCGGTGAAGTGCGCGCGCAGAGCTTCGTCCTGCGTACACACCCCGACGGGACAGGTGTTGGAATGGCACTGGCGCACCATGATACAGCCCATGGCGACGAGCGACGCCGTGCCGATGCCGTATTCTTCTGCGCCCAGCATGGCCGCAATCACGATATCCCGGCCCGTGCGCAGACCGCCGTCCGTGCGGAGCGTAATCTTTTCACGCAGGTTGTTCAGCGAAAGCACCTGATGGGCCTCGGCAAGACCGATCTCCCAGGGCAGGCCGGCATACTTGATCGAGGTTTGCGGAGAGGCGCCTGTGCCGCCCACGCCACCCGCGATCAGGATGATGTCTGCCTTCGCTTTTGCAACGCCAGCCGCCACCGTGCCGACGCCGGACTGGGCTACAAGCTTCACACACACCCGCGCGTCCGGATTGATCTGCTTCAGATCATAGATCAGCTGCGCAAGGTCTTCGATCGAGTAGATGTCATGGTGCGGGGGCGGTGAGATAAGTGTCACGCCGGGTGTGGCATGCCGCAGTTTCGCGATCAGCTCGGTCACCTTGAAGCCTGGGAGCTGGCCGCCTTCCCCAGGCTTGGCGCCCTGGGCCACCTTGATTTCGATCTCGCGGCACTCGTTGAGATACTCTGCCGTGACACCAAAACGGCCCGAGGCAATCTGCTTGACGGCGGAGTTCATGTTGTCGCCGTTCGGCAGGGGCCGGTAACGGGCGCGGTCTTCCCCACCCTCTCCGGATACGGATTTTGCGCCGATCCGGTTCATCGCAACGTTCAGTGTTCCATGCGCTTCCGGCGAGAGCGCACCGAGCGACATGCCGGGCGTGACAAACCGCTTGCGGATCTCATTGATCGATTGGACCTGACTCAGCGGGACCTTCGGCCCGGCCGCCTTGAAGTCCAATAGATCGCGGAGCTGCAGCGGGTCGCGCGCGTGAACAGCGTCGACATATTTCCGGTATATCGAATAGTCGCCCCGATCGCACGCAGCCTGGAGCGTATGGATCAGATTACCATCGAGGGCGTGGGGCTCATCCGAGGCGCGCAGACGATAGAAGCCGCCCACCGGTAGCGAGATGACGTCCTCATCAAATGCCTTCTGATGGCGGACGAGTGCATTCTCCTCAAGGCCCGCGAGGCCTAGACCCGAGATACGGCTCGACATGCCGGGAAAATAGTCCGCCACCAGTGCGCGGGAGAGACCAAGGGCTTCGAAATTATAGCCGCCCCGATAGGAGGAGATAACCGAGATGCCCATCTTGGAGATAATCTTGAGAAGTCCCGCTTCGATGGCTTCCTTGAAGTTCTGCACGGCTTTGCCGAGAGAAATGTCGCCCAACAGACCACGCGCATGGCGGTCCGCGATGGCGTCCTGTGCCAGATAAGCGTTGACGCAGGTGGCGCCGACACCGACAAGAACGGCAAAATAGTGTGTATCGAGACATTCGGCCGATCGCACTGTGATCGAGCAGAAAGTCCGCAGCCCCTGCGCCACAAGATGGGAATGGACGGCTCCCGTTGCCAGAACCATCGGCACGGCAATGCGGCTTGCGGACTGGTGCTCATCGGTGAGGATGATGTGTTCGCGGCCTGCGCGCACGGCTTCTTCAGCTTCGCGGCGGATACGTTCCAGGGCGTCCTTGAGCGCCGCGCCTTCGGATGTGACATCAGCAGCATCAAACGTGCAGTCGATGATTTCAGTGCCGAGGCCGAGCCGTTCCAGGAGGCGCTCATACATGCCGGTCGTCAGCACCGGGCTTTCCAGAACAAACACTTCCTGTTGAGACTTGTCCGTGTCCAGTACGTTTCCGAGGTTCTTGAACCGTGTACGCAGGCTCATTACGCGGCCTTCGCGCAGCGGATCGATCGGCGGGTTGGTCACCTGGCTGAAGTTCTGCCGGAAGAAATGGCTCATCGGCCGGTAGGCCATTGTCAGAACGGCCGGGGCGGTGTCGTCCCCCATCGAGCCGATGGCTTCCTTGCCCCCTTCCGCCATAGGCGCAAGGATCAGTTCCAGGGTCTCCAGCGTGTAGCCCGCCGCCGTTTCCCGGCGAAGCAGTTCTTCCTTGTTGAAGAGGACCGGCTCTGGCCCAGGGCCGATCTCCGGCTCAAGCTCTGTTACGGCCTGCAGCCATTCCTCATACGGCGCCTGTGCGGCGAGGAAGTCGACAATCTCGCGATGGTCGTAGAATTTGCCGGTGCCAAGATCTGCAGCGATCATCCCGCCTGCGGGAATTGAGCCGCGGCGAGTGATCTCGTGATTACCCAGAGGACACATGCCCGTTTCGGAGCCAACTGCGAGAATACCGTCCGTCGTCAGAGCATATCGCAGCGGGCGCAGACCATTCCGGTCAAGCCCGGCCACCGCCCAGCGCCCATCATAGGCCGCAATGGCGGCAGGCCCGTCCCAAGGCTCCATCACGGAATTGCAATAGTCATAAAGCGCGCGGTGGGCGACCGGCATGACAGAATCCCGCTTCGACCAGGCTTCCGGGATCAGCATCGCTTTGGCCATCGGCGCAGGGCGGCCGGATTTGCAGAGCAATTCCCAGACCGCATCTAGCGCGCCGGAGTCCGATGTCCCATCCGGGATCACCGGCTTCACATCCTGCGTATGATCCCCGAACGCCTCTGAGACCATGCGGATCTCATGGCTTTTCATCCAGTTACGGTTGCCGCGGAGCGTGTTAATCTCGCCATTGTGCGCAATCGTGCGGAAGGGCTGAGCCAGCGCCCATTGCGGGAACGTGTTCGTCGAATAGCGCTGGTGGTAAATTGCGAACGCCGACACAAACCGGTCGTCCCTGAGATCGAGATAGAAATTGTCGATGTCCTGCGCGAGGAACATGCCTTTGTAGATCAGCGATTTGTGGCTGAGAGAGCAGATATAGAAAGACGGGATCGCCGCCTCACGGGCGCGACGCTCAATCCGCCGCCGGCAGATATAAAGGGCGCGCTCCAGCTCCTCCGGCGAGCGGCCTCGTGCATCCCGGAACATGATCTGTTCAATGGCCGGGCGAGTATCTTTCGCCTTCTGCCCGATCACGGAGACATCCACCGACGCAGATCCGGTCGTCCGTCGGGCTGTGGCCCGTGCGGCTCACATGCTCCCGGAAAAAGTCCTGCGGCACATCAAGGCGGATGCCAGCGCCGTCGCCCGTTTTTCCATCGGCGTCCACAGCGCCGCGGTGCCAGACATTCTTCAGCGCGCTGATACCCATTTCGACGATCTCGCGGCGCGGCTTACCGTCGAGCGCGACGACGAGACCAACACCGCAGGCATCACGCTCATCCTCAGGGTTGTAAGCCCCCGCATCGATGAGACGCTGGCGGTTCTGCTCATACTTTGTCACATAATCCGACATCTGACTTACTCCGCCGCCACTTTCGCAGCCTGCTCAGCCGCTCTCATTGCCTTGTGCATTGCTTCTGCCGCGTCGCGGCCATCCTTGATTGCCCAGACCACCAGAGAGGCGCCGCGCACGATATCGCCCGCCGCATAAACTCCCGGCAGGCTAGTTTCCATGGTCGCATAGTCTACCCGCACCGCGCCCCAGCGGTTTACTGTCAGCGACGGCTCATTGAAGAGCGCTGGCAGGTCTTCCGGATCAAAACCCAGCGCCTTGATCACCATGTCCGCCTTCACATCGAACGTCTCGCCGGTCTTCACCGGAGACTGGCGGCCCGATGCATCGGGCTCTCCGAGCTTCATACGGCTGGCACGGACGGCTTTGACCTTACCGCCCTTGGTATCAATGATCGCTTCTGGATTGGCGAGCCATTCAAAGACGACCCCCTCCTCTTCCGCGTTCTGAACTTCGCGCTGTGAGCCCGGCATGTTGGCGCGGTCGCGGCGGTAGAGGCAGGTGACAGACTTCGCGCCCTGGCGGATGGCCGTGCGAACACAGTCCATCGCCGTGTCCCCGCCGCCGATTACGACGACTCGCTTGCCCTCAGCATTCAGGCTACCGCTATCGAACGCCTCAACCTTGTCCCCAAGGCTGACCCGGTTGGAGGCCGTCAGATAGTCAAGCGCAGGCAGGACGCCATCGGCGCCGCTGCCGGGGCATTTCAGATCCTTTGCGGCATAGACGCCAGTGGCAATCAGCACCGTGTCGTGCTGGCTGCGCAGGTCAGCCAGCGATAGGTCACTGCCCACACGCGTATTGAATCGGAAAGCGATACCCGAGACTTCCAGATGCCGGATGCGGCGCTCCACGACATCTTTCTCCAGTTTGAAGCCGGGAATGCCGTAGATCAGCAGGCCGCCGCCACGATCATACGCGTCATAGACGGTGACCTGATACCCCTTGCGGCGCAGCTGCTCGGCTGCGGCCAGGCCACCCGGCCCCGCTCCGATGATGCCGGCAGACTGGCTGCGTTCGCGCGGCGGCTTGATCGGCTGGATCCAGCCTTCGGCCCAGGCAGTATCCGTGATGTATTTTTCGACCGAACCGATCGTCACCGTGCCATGGCCGGACTGTTCGATGGTGCAGATCCCTTCACAGAGGCGGTCCTGCGGACAGATGCGTCCACAGATTTCGGGCATGTTGTTGGTGGCCGAGGACACACGCCAGGCTTCTTCCAGCCGGCCTTCCGCGGCCAGTTTCAGCCAGTCGGGTATATTGTTCTGCAATGGGCAGCCCTGCTGGCAGAAAGGAACGCCGCACTGCGAGCAGCGGCTGGCCTGCGCCTTGGCAGCTTCAGTGGAGAATTCTCCGTAGATCTCGCGGAAGTCGGTGGCGCGCTCTTTGGCGCTCCGCTTCTCAGGCATCGCCCGCGAAACCTTGGTGAATTGCAGCATACGTTCGGCCATAGGCGTGCCCCAAAATTGCTGGAGCGATCTCTATAAGGGGCAATTTGACCGGAGCAAGCGCCACTTATTCAGACAAATATCATATTGATATTCTTCGTCTGCTTTTTCCCTCTTCCCTCCTTCAAGTGAGAATCATTCCGCATCGTAATATATCTTTTTGATATATTGTTTTGCGCTCTCGGTTCTGCCGAAATGGCGCTAGCAATGTATCAATGGTTTGCAAGGTATCCGGTCGGCATGTCGTTTCTTCAGCTTTTTCTGATCGCGGTCGTCCAGGGGCTCACCGAGTGGCTGCCAATTTCCTCTTCAGCACATGTATTGTTAGCTTCAGATTTCATGGGCCTGGCGGGCCGGGATGAAGTGCTGATCAATGCCGCTTCAAATGCAGGCACGTTGATCGCGATGCTGCTTTATTTCCGGAAGGATGTCGGCGCCGCCATCCTGGGCGGTTTCGAGCTTGTTGCCACGCCGGTTACCAAACGGCCTCTGTCAGCGGGCGCGCGTCTGGCATTGTGCATCCTCGTCGCAACCCCGTTCGCCCTGATTGGCGCCGTGATCTATGAGAGCATTGCGCCGGAATCGCTCTGGACGGCTTTGCGCAGCGTCTACGCCGTCGCCGCTTCCACCATCTTCTTCGGCGCCCTGCTCTGGTGGGCTGATGTCCGCGGCGGGCAATCGCGCTCGGAAGGAGACATGACGCTTCGGGACGCATTCCTGATCGGCGCCAGCCAGCTCATTGCCGTCATCATTCCAGGAACCAGCCGCTCGGGCATCACCATGACCGCGGCCCGCGCTCTGGGTTATGAACGCGTCGAAGCTGCCCGCTTCTCCATGCTGATCGGGGCGCCGATCCTTGCGGCAGTGGCCCTTTACGGGCTCTTGGGCCTCGCGAATGCGCCCGCAGGGAGCGGGGGCGCAACCATTACCGATGGCCTGATTGTTGCGGTCATCGCCTTCGTCTCGGGCTACGCGTCAATCGGCCTGCTCATGGCACTGGTCCGCAAGATGAGCTTTCTGCCCTTTGTACTCTATCGTTTCGCCCTGGGGATCGCATTGCTGGCGACCTCCCCTATCGTGGCCGGAGCGATAGGCTGAGCCTCAGGCTTCGCGGGGCTTGTGGAACTCGCCATAGGGGCGGAACCGCCAGAGATAGGATGGCACAATCGCCTCGACCGTTTCCAGCTGGGCAATGCCGAGATCACCGATACCAAGCGCTCCGTCCGAAACGACATTGTCCTTCGCCAGCATTTCCACCTGTGAACCGGTCAGCGGCGGATCGCCGAAAAAGCCCCAGGAAAAAGGCGGCACAAACCGCCAGACGGCGCCGGTGATGTAGGCCATCGGGCGAACGGCGAAGAAGGGCAACGGCATCTTGAAACGCGGCCGGTCGACCGTCTTCAGAATGATGTCGTAAAGCTCGTTGAAGCTGTAGCTGCGCGGGCCGCCAAGTTCGAAAGTCTTTCCGGCTGCGTCTTCCCGCTCCACGGCCGCAGCAATGGCCTCTGCGACATCGCCTGCATAGACCGGCTGGAACTTTGTCTTGCCGCCCCCGATGGCCGGCATCAGCGGCACAAACCGCGCCATGTTGGCAAAGCGGTTGAAGAATTTGTCTTCCGGGCCAAACACGATGGACGGACGCAGAATGACAGCCGAAGGAATGGCCTCGCGCACCGCCTCTTCGGCGGCCGCCTTGCTGCGGCCATAGGGCGAGCGGGACTTGGGGTCGGCGCCGATGGCAGAGATCTGAACAAAGCGCGTGATGCCTTTTTCCCGAGCGACTTCGGCCAGCAGCGCCGCGCCATCGGCCTGCTCGCCCTCAAAAGTCTGCCGGGCGTGTTCGAACAGGATGCCGACGAGGTTCACCACCGCATCGGCGCCATCAAGCGCCCGCTCCAGCGAGGCCCGGTCGCGGATGTTTGCCTGAACGACATCGACCCAACCCGGAGGACCGGCGAGGCGCACATCGATGGCGGTATGCACACGGCGGCAGGCCACACGGACGCGCCAGCCCTTTTCCACAAGTGCGCGCGCAGCGTAGCGCCCAATGAAACCTGAGCCGCCAACCAGAGTCACCAAGCCTTTGCTCATTGTCCTGCTCTTCCCGTTTGGGCGCGAGTGCCGCCCCGATTCAGCTGTTCCTCGCGCCTTTCACCATTTTGCGGCGCCGATGTCCATGCGGCCATGACGCCCGCGGGTATTCCAGTGTCCCGCCGCCTACCAGATAACCGTCATGGTGACGGCATCACTGTAGGCACCAGCGTTGACCTGCTGTCCCGCAGGAATGGTGGCACTGATCGGGTGGACGCGGCTGCGCGTCAAAAGGCCGAGCAGGAAAGACCCCTGGAGCGTCGAGCCCTGGACCCCATTGCCCCAGACCTGCCCGGACTGTGTGTAAACCTGATAGCCAAGTTCACTGCCGCTGCTGGCCTGGCGCATTTTCCGGGACGGGATGCTGCCAGATTGCCCGCCGCCCAGCTGCACGCTGTAAGATGCCCCCACAAACAGCAGGCCTGTGCAGGTCACGGTCACATCCGCCGTGGCATTGGACGGATGGCCGGAAAAGGCATGGTAGGCCGGGAAGCTCAGCGGCGTGGAAACGACCGAGCAGGATTGGCCAAAGGCTGGAAGAACCGGGCCAATCAGGCAGGCGGCAAGCAGAGCAAAACGCCGCATTCAGTCAATCCTCGCCATCTCAACCCGGCCTTCGGGCCGAAGCCGCATTTCACCCCGCGCGCGGACCGAGGAAACAGGTTCCACAAAACGCCCTGACGGCGTGGTCACGGCAAGAGTATCGCCCTCTTCCGCCACCGAACAGTAAACGCGGCCCTCCAGTCCCACAGGACAGATCAGCCCGGACTGTAGCAGCTCGACCCGGCTTCCTGGTGGAAGGTGCTCCCCCGTTGGAAACACCGCCGTAAAGGCGAGCGCCGTTTCGCGGCGCACATCAAACTGAACTTCCGAAATGCCCCGTCCCGGAACGAACTGGGCCGTGAAATCCCGCACTTCATACTCAAGGGGCACGTCCTCGGGCCGGAGGCTGAGCCTATTGACCTCATAGGGACGCACATCCGAAATGATCGCGAGGCCGTTTTCGCCGGTAATGGCGATTACGCGGCTGTCCTTGTAAATGGGCAGGCCCTTCAGGTCCGGCATCCGCACAATGGCTGTAGCGCCCGTCGTGTGACGCTGAAGCGCAACGGCGCCCGGCATGGCGGCAAACCCGCCGCGCACACCCGCCATCATCTGGCGTGTCTCTCCATAGACGCCGCCATTCAGGAAGAGGTCGGCGGGCCCCAGATCTGCGGTCATGTCCCCCTGATATACCGGCCCTGCCCCGCTGTCGGCCGCGCCGAGAGCCCATTGCACCCGCTCGCCGGGCATCCTCGACCGGCTGATCTGGACGCTGGAGGCTTCTCTGTCTCCTGCGGTCTGATATCCCCCGCCTGTATTGTAAGCGCCGAAGCTCATCCGCAGGTTGATCGCAAACCCGGTCTCGTCGCGGGCGAAGTCCTGATAGGCGCTTGCGGAGAAAGACACCCTGTCTCCCCGCAGCGGCTTTTCCCAGCCGAGTGACAGGAACCGCCGGTCGCTGAGCACCTTGTCTGCCTCTTCGACATAAGAAGCGCGGAATGACCCCGCAGGCGTGAATAGGCCGCCACTCGCCCGGATTGACCGGTCAGGAAATTCCAGGCCGAGACCAGCGGCGGTATCTCTATAGTGGGGATCTGCAAACCGCGCCTGAACCTGCAGCGAGCCTCTCCGGCTACTGCGCTCAAAGCCAGCAGACACAATATGGCCCGCAGGCCCATCCCTCGCCCGGCTCACCCCACTCGAAAAGCTCACGACACCAATTTTGCCGGCCGTGAACTGACCGCCCCCGCCGATCAATGCTCCGCCTCTACCGACCTCTGAATATGCTTCCGCTGTCAGGGCGTCGGTAATGCCGTGCCGGACAAAGCCGTTGGCCGCCAGAGCGTCTTCATATTCCGAAGAAATGCCGTTGAAACGGCGCGGAAGGCCAAGGCTCGCCGAATAGTCCGTTACACCCTTGGCGAGAGCGTCCGCCGAGGAAAAAAAGCTGTAATCCTCGATCCGGGTCAGGCCGCCTGCCTCCCGGATGATAACCTCCACTTCATTCAGGCCAGTTTCCGGCGTGATCTCGAAATGGCTGAATCCCGGGTCCACGCTCTGCTTCTGCCGGACAGCGCCATTGACCCGCACATCAACTTCTGACCGTTCACGCAAAAGCGCCTGGAAAGTGCTGTAAGGCCTCCAACTATCGCTCGGGTCCATGGAAAAGTCGGTGCCGTATTGTATGCCCACAAACGGCGTTATCCGGCCCCAACGCGGCGCCGCCGTGAAACTGTCACCAAGGCTGAGACGGGTGAGGCTTGCCGGAAAATCGCGTTCATATACCGTCAGCAGACGGCGGATGCGCCCTGCGCCATCGCCAGCAACTGCGATCATATCATTCTGTATCCGGCCCTGCGGGGTGTGGAGCGTGAGCGATAAATCGCCAAAGGCATTGATCACGTCTTCCCCGCCCACATCCACGCGCTGAGCCGAGAGTCCGTACCCGCCAACGATGCCCGAAACTGGTCTCGCAAGGTTCTGCGGCTGAAACCCTATCCGCCGCGGCGGGGGCGGCGCGGCTGCATATACATCAATTCGTGCCGCCTTCTGATCCAGCCGGTATTCAAGACCGGAGATGGACTCAAGGCACGCCGTCTTGGCGCCGCCAGAGTGAACGCCCGCCTCCACCAATGGCGCCGTCTCGATCCGCGTGCACTCACTGGATACAAGATCGAGCCCCACCAGATCGTCCGACACCTTTCCATTTATGCTGATTTCAACGAGGAGGGAGAGGACATCCGGCACCATGGCGGAGGGGACCGCGCCGATTGCCGGATCCGCCAAGCCCGCCATCGCGCCGCCATGCACCAGGGCCAGCGCCGCGAGACCATATTTCCCCCAGCGTTTCACTTCCCTTCCGAAAGCTGGGCGGAAAAATTTTGGCCGTTTACGGAGTAACGCAGCCCGTTGAGGCGCACTTCTTGTGGCGCAGGCACACGAATTTCGCCGCCCGGCAACAAGTAGACGATACCCGGCCCCGCGGGCACCGCATCTCCGGCGTCGGTTTGGAGGGAAAGGTCGTGCAGGCGCAGCCAGCCCGGCCCGGGGTTGCGCAGGGAAAGCATGTTTGCGCGCAGTTGAGCGTCCAACTGGTCGGGCGGTGCCGGCGCGCCGGCAAACATCGCCATGACATAGCGCAGGCGGATTGAAAGCTGGGAAGCGCGCGCTGCGGGCTCAGGCTCTGCCGAAGGCAATTCATCGATAATGACCCGCCAGGCTCCCTTTCCGCCTGTATCCGGCACGGAGATCCTGACGATTTGCGACGTGTCCGGCGCCAGCGTAAAAATCTCGGGCGCAAAGCGCAGGTCCTTGGCCGGCTCTAGCTGATCTTCACCCTCCCGCTGAACCCAATCATAGATGCGCACCTGAACGGTAACGGCCTTCTCAAGGCCCGAACTCACCGTCAGCGACGTCGCCCCTCCCCCTGCCGGCGCCTCGATCAGGATCGGAGCAATCGCCAGCCCTTGCGCATGGGCGGGCAGCAGGAACCATACAGCTCCCAGAAGGAGCAGGGCCAGGGGTCTCATCTCTGTTTACCTCAATAGGTAACCGTCACCTGAACTTCGTCAGAATAGGCGCCGGCCGTGTCGGGTGTGCTGGTCGTCCGGCCATAAACGGTCAGGGTTTCGGAAGGCCCTGATCCGTTTGCCAGAGAACCGGTGACACCATCGCCCCAGACAGTCGTCAGACCCGGATTGGTGTAGAGCTGATAATTGAAACTCGCCGGAAGGCTGGCATGGGTCAGCGTCCGCGCGCTGATATCGCCTGCGCCGCCACCATCAAGGGCTACCGTGAACGCACTGGAATTCGTGCAGTTGACGGTGATCGAGGCATTGGCCGTCGCCTCGTCCAGACCAACCGACGCGAACACGACCGGCGTTGTCTGCACAACGCAGGTGTTCACCACAGTTGCCTGCACATCCAGGGTTCCATTGGCCGTGGCCGCATGGCCCCCCTGCGCGCAAGCAGCCATCATCGCGGCTGCCATGAGTTTCCTGATCATTACTCCACCTATCTTGTCTTCAGAGTGCCGAATTTTTTCGTTTCTTGGATTCCACCATCGCGCAACTTTGTTTCCTGAAACTTTCAGAAGAGTCTCTGATTGGTTTACGCTAAATATGTTTTTACACGGAATAGTTTTCCGGCCGATTGCAAAACGAACGTCCGGTTTGTTCTGCTGAATTCACTGGGCATTTAAAGGATACGCGTTCTTTAAATGCCAGAGACCGGCCACGAGAATTCTGATCCTTGGGTCTTTTTCCGCCTGCGGATAAAATCCCAGACAGACGCCGAGTTTCCAAACCCTGAATTCTATCTTTGCGATCTTTGAGGGGGTAAATTGCCGCGCGCAGACGGATAGGCGCCCAAGGGCGCAGCCAGATCTGCAGGGTGCTGTCAGTGAAACGCCGGAGGGCGGCCGTCAGCCTTTCATCAGGCCCGAGGCCTTCAGAAGTTTGCCCGCCCGCAATACCCGGTCGAGCTTGTGCTCGCTGGAGCGGTCGCCCTTGTTGGAGTCGGGGTGGAAGCGGCGCACATATTCGGCATAGCGCGCGCGGATCTGCGCCGGCGTTGCATCTGTATCTAGATCGAGTTCCTTGAGCGCGCGGATCTGGAGGCTGGAGCGATGGCTGTGCATCCGCTGTTCGCCGGCCGGTGTATCGTCCATGTCAAAGAAGCTGCGGCCCGCCCAGCGGCGCGGATCATGCGGATCGGTCGCCTTGCGGCCGCCCAATGGCCCGGCCCCCATGCGCCAGGTGCGCTTGTGGCCATACTGCTCGGCCCGCAGGAAAGCGGCCGCCTCGGCATCGGTCATGCCTTCAAAGAAATTGAAGCTGCGATTATAGGCCGCCGCATGCGCCTCGCAGAACCAGTGGCGCCCTTTGCCGCCCGGGCGCGGCGCCGGATGGGATCCCTCAAGATCACAACCAGGCTCCTCGCACACGCGCGTACGCTTGGCCCGTGCGCGCGACGTCTCGTCGGCGGGGGGCTTCACGCGTATATCCGTGAACTTTACTCGGTATCTGAACGGTTCGCCGTCTGACATGGGGCCATATAATAGGGAGCGCCGGTTAAACATGCCACAACCAAACGACAGACAGACGCGGATTGAAGCAGCCCTCGCAGCGGCCTTCGAACCCGTTTCACTCAGCGTGATCGACGACAGCCACAAGCATGCAGGCCATGCGGGCGCCGCGCCGGGCGGGGAAACCCATTATTCTGTTGAAATCGTCGCGGAAGCTTTTGCCGGTCTGTCGCGCGTTCAGGTTCAGCGCGCGGTGATGATGGTGCTGCAAAAGGAATTCGACACGGGCCTGCACGCGCTCGCCCTGAAAGCACGCGCGCCCGAGGCGAGCTAGATCTGTCGTTCAATCTACCTCGAGTTCGGCCACCGCGCGTGACACATTGACCCCGGTGACCTGGTTGCGCTGACGGCGCAGCATGTTGAACCGGTAGCCATGGAACACGAAGCTCTGCCCGGGCTCCGGGATGGTCTGGGCTTCGTGGATCACGAGGCCGGCCACCGTGACAGCTTCTTCATCGGGAAGATCCCAGCCGGTCGCGCGGTTGAGATCGCGGATCGGCACCCAGCCATCAACATTGACCGAGCCATCGGGCTGCGGGCGCACGCCCTGCACCTGAACATCATGTTCGTCATGGATGGCGCCGACGATTTCCTCGAGAATATCTTCCAGCGTGATCAGGCCCTGCAATTCGCCATACTCGTCAATCACGAGCGCAAAGTGCTGGCCGCGCGACAGGAACTGGTTGAGCTGCTCCTGTACCGGCGTCGTCTCGGGCACAAACCAGGGTTTGCGGTGAATTGAGTCGAGGTCAAGCTTGGACAGATCCCCGCCCAGCGGCAACGCCGCCCGCAGCAGGTCCTTGGCGTGAAGGATACCGATGATTTCTTCCTTCTCGCCCCGATAGAGTGGCAAGCGGGTGTGCGGGCTCGACAGGGCCTTCATGATCAGCTGGCGCGGCTCAAGGTCAGCGTCGAGCATGTAGATGTTCTTGCGGTGGATCATCACGTCCTCGACGGTGAGATCCTTGAGGTCGAGCGCGCCAACAAGGCGAAGACGGTCGTCCTTGTCCACCCCGCCTTCGGCCGCATGCAGATCAATTGCGCCGCGAATTTCTTCTTCGGCAGACAGCGGGCTGGCTGCCGCGCCGACGCCCACAAGGCGCAACACGCCGTTGACGATCAACTGGATCACCTTGATGATCCAGGACGCTGACTTCACGACCAGGGAAATAGGTCCGGCAACAACCAGCGCGACCGAATCGGGACGGGTGATGGCATAGGTTTTCGGCATTACCTCAGAGAAGATCAGCACAAGGACCGTCATGACCGCCGTCGCTACCGCCAGGGCAAGGCCGCCCTGCCCGAACATCGCCGTAAACATGGATGTTGCCAGCACAGACGCCAGAATGTTGACAACATTGTTGCCGAGAAGAATGGCCCCAATGAAATTCTCCCGGTTCGCCAGCAAGCGGTTGACCGTCCGTGCCCGCTTGTCGCCGTCCTTTTCCAGCGCGTGCATCCGGGCGCGCGAGGCGGCTGTCAAAGCTGTTTCAGAGCCTGAAAAGAAAGCAGACATCATCAGAAGGCAGACGATGGCAATGGCATATCCGGCAATCATTGTAAGGCCCAGTTCCTATCAGGTGGCTTCTGTAAGTTCAGCCGCAAGAAAACGTTCTACCGAGGCAAGGTCTGCGTCCGGATGGACGTAAGCAGCCCCGATCCCGCGCGCCAGGATCAGCGGCACGCGGCCAGCGCGCGCCTTCTTGTCCTGCTGCATAAGGCTTGCCAGCCGGGCGGCGGCGAACCGCTCCCGGTCCAGTCCATTCAGGGAAACCGGAAGTCCTGAAGCCCCCAGCACTTGCTTCACGCGCGCCGCGTCTGCCGCCGGCGTAATGCCGCTGGCGGCGCCATAGCGGAAGGCCAGCGCCATGCCGAGGGCAACGGCTTCGCCGTGCAACAGGTCTTCGCGGTATTCATTGGCCGCCTCAAAAGCATGGCCGAACGTATGCCCCAGATTGAGCAACTGGCGCACGCCGGTTTCAGTTTCATCTTCCACCACGATGGCGGCTTTCGCCGCGCAGGAGCGTGCCACGGCATAGCGCGCTGCTTCCGGCTCAAGCGCCAACACCTTCTGGCCATTCTCCGCCAGCCAATCGAAGAAGGGCGCGTCATTGATGAGGCCGTATTTCACGATTTCGGCATAGCCGGCCTTCAGTTCGCGTTCCGGCAGCGTCGCCAGCAGCGCGGTATCAGCGATGACAAGCCGCGGTTGATAGAAAGCGCCGATAAGGTTCTTCCCGCGCGGCGTATTCACCGCGGTCTTTCCGCCGACGGACGAGTCCACCTGTGCCAGCAGTGTGGTCGGCACCTGAACAAACCCCATCCCGCGCTTCATCAGGCTGGCCGCCAGCCCGCCCATATCCCCGATGACGCCGCCGCCAAAAGCAATCAACGTGTCGCCCCGGTCAGCCCCGCCTGCCAGCAGCCAGTCGAGTACGCCTTCAAGATTGGCGAAGCTTTTGGTCTTCTCGCCAGGCGGCAGGCTGTACCAGTCGAGATGGATGCCCGCTGTCTTGACCGCCCCTTCCAGCGCGCCCTTGTGATGGCGCATCACTGTCTCATCGGTCAGCACAAAAGCGCGGGGACGCTTGAGCATGACCGACAGGCGCGGGCCCAGTTCGGTAAGCGCGCCATGGCCCACGAGAATATCATAAGCCCGCGCGCCCAGATCGACGCGCACCGTTTCCAGTGAAGTGTTAGGGTTCATTTCGGTTTCCAGGTCTGAAGGGCTTTCAGGATCGCATTGACCGTATGCGTATGAGGCCCATCCTTGGAATGGACCACCAGATCGGCTTGCGAGTAGAATGGCTGACGCTCCATCACGAGATGGGCGAGGTGTTCCCTGGCATCGGCCCGTTGAAGCAGAGGGCGGGTGTCGCGCTTCTGGACCCGGCGCCACAGTGTTTCGAGATCGGCGTTCAGCCAGACGGTGATCGCCCGCTCACGCAGGATCGCCCGCGTATCCGGGTCCAGATACGCCCCTCCCCCGGTGGCGAGCACATGCGGGGGCATGTCCAGCAGCCGCCGGATCACCTGTTTCTCGCCGCGGCGGAAATCGGCCTCGCCATGCTTTGCAAAGATGTCGGAGATGGAAAGCCCGGCAGCTTTCTCGATTTCATGATCGCTGTCATAGAAATCGCGGCCCAGCTTGTCGGCAAGGCGCCGGCCGACAGTGGATTTTCCCGCGCCCATCAGACCGACAAGCGCAATCGTGCGGCCCTCGAAGGGCAGCTGCGTACTTGATGGGTCTGAGTCGGATGGCATCTGTTCGTATTACCCGGCGTTGCGCATATGTCCTAGTGGTGCCACATAGACGGCGCAATCGGCAGGCAGATTCGCCCTGCCACACTCGTTTTCTGGGCCGGTTTCATGCGCAAATTTCTCATCCTGTTCGTTATTCTCGCGGTCGCCATTGCCGGGGGTATGTGGTGGCTTGGCCAGCGCGCCGTCAAGAACGCGCCGCCTGAAGGCGAAATCCGCATACCTGTTGAAGGCGCCCTCGAATAGGCAGAAACGCCCCCTTAACCGCGTTTCCCTAGCGTTGGCGGATGGATGACCGTTCGCGTATTGGCGCTTTTCTTGAAATGATGTCGGCCGAGCGGGGCGCAAGCCCCAACACGCTCGACGCCTATGGGCGTGACCTGCTGGACGCCTCAGAGTTCTGCGGCCTGCGCCTTGTCACCGCCTCCTCGGCAGACCTTTCCAACTGGCTGGCGGACCTCGCCGCGCGCGGGATGGCGCCTTCCACTCAGGCCCGGAAACTGTCGGCGGTGCGCCGGTTCTTCCGCTTTCTCTTCCAGGAGGGCGACCGGAAAGACGACCCCACCGCCCGCCTCGATGGCCCCTCCCCCGAACGGGAAGTGCCAGATGTGCTCTCGCGCGAGGAAGTTGCCCGGCTGATCGCGGCCTGCGAACCTGACAAACGCCTCAAATGCCTGGTGGAACTGCTCTACGGCGCCGGTCTGCGTGCGTCCGAGCTGGTGACGCTGCGGATGGGAAACCTTCCCCGCCGCAAGGCTGGCCAGTGGATGAGCGCAGACATCATTATTCGCGGCAAAGGCGGTAAGGACAGGCTCTGCCCTCTCGGCCGCGCGGCCCTGATCGCGCTGGCCGAATGGCTGGCCGTGCGTGAGGAAAGCTTGCCGGATAATCCCTTGCTGCGCAGCAAGGCGGAGGGGTTTGTCTTCCCCTCGCGCGGCAAGGAAGGCCACCTCACCCGCCGGCGTCTAGGCCAGATGCTGGAAGAGCTCGCCATGAAGGCCGGCATCAGGTCAGAGCGGGTCTACCCGCACGCCCTGCGCCACGCTTATGCAACCCACCTTCTGCAGGGCGGGGCGGACCTCCGGGTTGTGCAGACCCTTCTAGGTCACGCCGACATCGCCACGACGCAGATCTATACCCACGTCCTGACCGATGAACTCGCCGAACTGCTGGAAACGGCCCACCCAATGGCAGCGCCGGGGCGTGGCCGCCGGTAGCGTTTAGGCGACCGCAGACCCGCGCGAATTGACCCAAAAAGCGTGAATAACGCCCGGCAACCAGCCGATCAGCGTCAACAGAACGTTCAGCAGAAACTGCAGCCCGAGGCCTTCCTTGAGGAGGACGGCCACCGGCGGCAGAAAAATCGTAAGCAGGATCATCAACAGAGACATGGGAGCACCTTTCCGTAGTGTGTGATGCAGAAACGCGCCAGATTGCTGGGCGTTCCGTCACACCCTGCCGGTTTGACGCGGTGCAACACCGCCCTTAATCCTCTCCCGGCAAGAGGGAGCCCCAGATGAGCCAGAAAACGCCGCGCAATTTCTTCAAGCCGCTCGCCATCGGCGCGCCCGAGCCCTATCGCGAATTGCCGGTCAAACTGGAGCGGATGATCCATTTCGTGCCGCCGCACCTCGATAAAGTGCGCGCCAAGGTGCCCGAAATGGCCCCGACTGTGGACGTTATGCTGGCAAACCTCGAAGACGCGATCCCTGCTGATGCCAAGGACGCCGCCCGCGCGGGCGCCATCGAAATGGCCAACATGTATGACTGGCAGGGCAAGGGCACCGGTTTCTGGAGCCGCGTGAACTGCCTCAACTCCCCCTGGTTCCAGGATGATGTGTCGCAGCTGGTCCTCAAGGCGGGCCACCAGCTTGATGTGATCATGCTGCCCAAGGTCGAAGGCCCCTGGGACATCCACTTTGCTGACCAGTATGTCGCCCAACTGGAAGCGAAAGCCGGCCTGAAGCGCCCCATCCTTTTCCACGCCATCCTTGAAACAGCCGAAGGCGTGGCCCGCGTCGAGGAAATCGCCCTCGCTTCCCCGCGCATGCAGGGCATCAGCCTTGGCCCGGCAGACCTTGCCGCCAGCCGCAAGATGAAAACCACCCGCGTGGGCGGGGGACACCCCTTCTACCGCGTGATCGAAGATCCCAAGGCCGATGGCAGCGCGCGAATGAGCGCCCAGCAGGACCCATGGCATTATACCATCGCCCGACTGGTAGACGCCTGCCGGATGGCCGGCATCAACGCCTTCTATGGCCCCTTTGGCGACATTGCTGACCTTGATGCCTGCGAGCAGCAGTTCCGCAACGCCTTCCTGCTCGGCTGCGCAGGCACCTGGAGCCTGCACCCCAACCAGATCGCCATTGCCAAGCGTGTCTTCTCGCCGGCCCCGGACGAGGTGAAGTTCGCCCGCAAGATCCTCGCCGCCATGCCAGATGGCTCCGGCGTCGCGATGATCGACGGCAAGATGCAGGACGACGCCACCTGGAAACAGGCCAAGGTGATTTCAGACCTTGCTGATCTTGTGGCTTCGAAAGATCCGGATCTCGCTGAGGCCTATGCCGGCTGATCAGCCTCTCGCCAAAGGTCTCCACTGCGCCTAACCTGTCTCCCTCACAAGGGGACAGGAGCATACCCATGCGCAGGATAATCGCGGGATTGATCGGAACATTTCTGGCCATTTCCGGCCACGCGGCCGCTGATGAAGTCTGGACAACGAATGTCGGCGAGATCGTCTATGAGGCAGACCTCGAAACAGGCGAAGCCATTCTCTCCTTTCCCGGCGAGACCGGTCAGCGCCTGATCGGCATCTTTCCCGGCCTTGCCGGCGTCAGCGAGGGGCGCGGTTTCTATGCCGGCGTCTGGGTTGATCCGGATGCGGCCACAGATGGTCTCTGCCCCGGCGCGATGACCGATCCGCTGGGCGGCGGCAAGGCTTACACATGGGGCCGGATGGACATCATCTTCACCAAGCCGGACTTTCCCGGCGGCTTCGTCGTCATGAAGGGCACCTGCTTCGATCAGGCCACCGACTATCTGATCGCCGAACCGGTCGTGGGCGAATAAGCGCCCGCCTCCCCTTCCCCTCCGACCCCCTCTCATCAATTGAGGACACTTCCTCCAATGGCAAAACACCTGATCCCTGAAACCGGCCACAGCCCGAACCTGCAAGCCTGGTTCGACTGGATGACCCGTGACCATTCTGCCGAGGGCCTCTCCAAAATCCTCGCCGAGACCGTCGTGTTCAAAAGCCCGGTCGTCCACACGCCGCAGGAGGGCAAGTCCATCACCATGGCCTATCTGCTTGCCGCCGGTGAGACGCTCGGTAATGACGACTTCCGCTACACCCGCGTGTTCGATTGCGGAGACCGCGCTGTGCTTGAGTTTGAAACGATGATGGACGGCATACTCGTCAACGGGGTCGACATGATGGAGTGGAATTCAGACGGTCAGATCACGGATTTCAAGGTGATGGTCCGTCCCCTGAAAGCCATCCAGACCGTGCACGCTGCGATGGGCGCGATGCTCGCCAAGATGAAGGCCGGCGCATGAAGGCGCCCCGGCTTGAAACCGACCGCCTGATACTGCGCGCTGCCGAGCCGCATGACATAGATGCCTCGGCGGCCATGTGGGGCTCTGAAGACGTAACCCGCTTCATTGGCGGTAAACCCCGCTCGCGCCAGGATGCCTGGTTCGGCCTGTTGCGCGGTATCGGCCTCTGGGAAATGAAAGGGTTCGGCTATTGGGTCGTCACCGACAAGGTAAGCGGCGCCTATCTCGGCGAAGCCGGGTTTGCCGATTTCGAGCGTGGCCTGCCAAAGGAACTCATCTGGGGGCCGGAAGCCGGTTGGGCGTTCGGGCCGCAGGCCTGGGGCAAGGGCTACGCTACCGAAGCCGTCCGCGCGATCCATGACTGGCTGGACACGACCGACTTTACCAGCAGTTGCTGCGTGATCGAACCGGACAATTCCGGATCACGGCGCGTTGCTGAAAAGCTGGGCTACCAACATACCGGCGAAACCCTGCTGGGCGGCGTAACGGTCTACACCTACCGGCGCGGCGCCTGATAGGCTTCCGGGCTACCTGTCTCGTCATTGGCGCCCAGCGGCTTCCACGCGCGCAACAGTTCCAGGAAAGCCTGATCGGGCAGGCCGGGGCTGTAGAGAAAGCCTTGCGCCATGGTGCAACCCCGCCGGCGCAGGAAGTCTGCCTGTTTGGTCGTCTCAACGCCCTCGGCCACGGTCTTGAGGCCCAGGGTTTCTGCCATCGCCAAAATCATCTCGACAATCGCCGGGGCCTGACGATCGGTCTCCAGCGCAGACACGAACTGCCGGTCGATCTTGAACACATCGAATGGCAGCTGCGTCAGCGTTGCAAGGTTTGAGTGGCCCGTGCCGAAATCGTCGATGGCGAGTTTGGTGCCCATAGCCCGCAGCGGCGAGATGAATTCCGCCACACGCGCCGGGTCGGACACCGCCATGCTTTCGGTGATCTCCAGCTCCAGCCGGCGCGGATGAAGACCTGAACGGCGCAGCGCGCCCATCACCGTCTCGGTCAGGTCATTGCGCTGGAATTGGCTCGGCGAAACGTTCACCGCGACCGTCACATCATGGCCTTCCAGCTCCCAGGTCCGGGCCGCCTCGCAGGCTGCCTCCAGGATCTGCTTGCCGATCTCCTCGATCAGGCCCGCTTCCTCCGCCACCGGAATAAAAGCGGCCGGCGAAATCAGCTTGCCATTCGAGCGCCGCCAACGGGCCAGCGCCTCAGCGCCGACAATGCGGCCCGTGGCAAAATCGATCTTCGGCTGGAACACGGCCTTGAACTCGCGGTTCTCCACCGCGTCGCGCAGCTCGGCTTCAAACCGGTAGCGCCCCTGCACGATCCGTGTGAGGCGCGGGGTGAAGAAGCGAAAGCCGGACTGGGATTCGTTCCGTACAAGGCGCAGTGCCAGCTTGGCGTTCTGCATCAACTTCTGCGGCGAATCGGCATCTTCCGGCGCCATCACGATCCCGCCTGACAGTGACATCGTCACCGGCCGTCCCAGGATGGTGAAAGGCTCGTTGAAAGCATTGCGGATGGCGCGGGCAATCGCGATCACGTGTTCCCGGCTACCGGCATTCGGCATGAACAGTGTGAACTGGTCGGCGGTCAGCGCGGCCAGCATCGAGCCCCGCAGCGCGGACGCTGAAGGGTCGGGCACATCGCTCAGCGCCTTGGAAATCCGCTGGGCGGCAGCATGGATCATCATGTCGCCATGCCCTGCCCCCACCTGTTCCACCAGATGCGCAAACCGGTCGATGTCGAGGAGGATGAAGGCCGCCGGGCGTTCAAAGCTGGCGCTGGGCAGCACTTCGGAAATCCGCTTCTCGGCGGCAACGGCATTGGGCAGGCCCGTGCGGCTGTCACGATAGGCAATTCTGCGCAGGTGATCGTTCTCCCGCTTCAGCTTGCGCACGGTTCGCGTCGTTGCCACGCGCAGGCGCCGCAATTCGGGAAACTGAAGGGAGTAGAGGTCTGCATCGACATCGCCACGCGTCGACATCATGTAGTTGGTAAAGCGCAGGAACACGTCCTGCAGCGGCCGGGCCAGCATATAGCAGACGGTGGCCGAAGTGGTGATCGTGAACAGCAGCATCGCGATGATAACGGGCACGGGGACGGAAAATCCGACCGGCGCATTCTCGCCCCGGGTGCGGAAAACCACCTCGATCGCAACGATCAGGACGAACAGGAAAATGGATAATAGCCCGCCGGCAATCCCGGCAAAAGCCGGAATGGTCAGGCTTCCGGTCAACCGGCCGATGAGGCTTGACTGCTTCAATCCATTGCCCACGCGGGTGCCCAACTCAGTAATTCCCGCAGAAACTGCCCTATAGATGTTTAGGAATCCGTGAACACAGATGCGCTAGCTGTAGCGCCTCCGGCAGATTATATGGCCTCGCATGACCCAGAACCGCACCGCAGACGTCGCCCGCAAGACAAAGGAAACTGATATTTCGGTATCGGTTAACCTCGATGGCACCGGCAAAGCCGACATTGAGACGGGTATCGGCTTTTTCGACCATATGCTGGACAGCCTGGCCCGCCACTCGCTGATTGACCTGAAAGTGCGCTGCAAGGGTGACACTCACATCGACTTCCACCACTCGGTCGAAGACACAGGCATCGTCATCGGCCAGGCAATTGCCAAGGCGCTGGGCGATTTCGCTGGCATTACTCGCTTTGGCCACGCTTACATTCCCATGGATGAGACGCTGACCCGCGCGTCAATCGACCTCTGCAAGCGCCCCTACCTCATCTGGAAGGTGGACTTCCGGCGCGACAAGATCGGCGAGATGGATACCGAGCTCTTCAAGGAGTTCTTCCACGCCCTCGCCGGCAATGGCGGCATATGCCTCCACGTCGAGAATATCTATGGCGAGAACAACCACCACATCGCCGAAAGCTGTTTCAAGGCCACTGCTCGCGCCCTGCGTACCGCCATCGCGATTGATCCCCGGCTCGGCGGCGCGCCAGCCAGCACCAAGGGCAGCCTCTGAGGCCACATAAAGCCCGCACCTAAATGGCGTGGGCGTCAATCACTGCATCGATCAGTGAAGGCTCGGCGGGCACCTGCCCGTCCAGCATCAGCATGGCGAGGCCGTGCACCAGCGCCCAGGATTTCAACCGCCGCGCTTCCCTCAGGCCTGAGGGCATGTCCCGGCCGTAAAGCTCATCCAGCGCGCGCACCAGCATCGTCATTCCGTCTTCAGGCATGCCCTCAGCGGAGGGTTCTGGCAGAACCACAGGCCCTCCCCCCGGCTGCGCCATCATCAGCCGGAACAGCGCCGGGTGATCGAGCGCAAACTGCACATAGGCCCGTCCCATGGCGATAAAGGCCGACAGGGCGTCCCCCTTGCCAGCCATAGCTTCCCGAAATGCCGAGGCCATCATTGCGTGCCCCTCGGTACAAAGCGCCCCCAGCAGGGCCGCCTTGTCCGGGAAATGCCGGTACACCGCCGTCGCCGACACCCCCACATTGCGCGCAATCTCACGCAGGCTCAGCGCCTCGGCCGGCCCCGCGCCGATCCGCTTCAGCCCCTCATCGATCAAGGCCGCGCGCAGGTCGCCATGATGATAGCGGGATTTTTCGCCGCTCATGTTGACAGTGTTATCATTCTCAGTCATGTTATCAGCGTAAACATTGTTCTCATCTTCCGCAACCTAGCTGCTTCCAGAGGTGCCCGCCATGCCCAGCCCCGTCGAAACCGCCATCCGCAGCGCCGTCACCAAAGGCATCATGGGTGTGGCAAGCTTCAACCGCGCGCACAGCAAGTCCAGCACGCCCAATCCCTACCTCACGGGTGTCCACACGCCGCTGGAAGAAGAGCACACGCTGACAGACCTGAAAGTCACCGGCGTGATCCCGCCTGCCTTAAACGGCCTCTATCTGCGCAACGGTCCCAACCCCTTCACCCCGCCCAACCCCGCCACCCATCACTGGTTCGTCGGCGACGGCATGCTGCACGGCGTGCGCCTCCAGGACGGAAAGGCGCTCTGGTATCGCAACCGCTGGGTTCGCTCACCGGAGATCAGCGAAGCGATGGGCGAAGCGCCCGCCCCTGGCCCGCGTACCCCTGCTGGCTCCGAAAGTCCGAACACGAATGTCGTCGCCATGGCAGGGCGCATCTGGGCGCTGGTCGAGGCGGGCGGCCTGCCCGTGGAAGTATCGGATACACTGGAAACCCGCCTGCGCAGCGACTTTGATGGCCTGCTGCGGCAAGGGTTCACAGCCCACCCGCACCTTGATCCGCTGACCGGCGAAACCCACGCCATCTGCTATGCCGCGCAGGATCACACCACGGTCTGGCATGTCGTTATTGCGCCCGATGGCACTGTCCGCCGCCGCGAACCCATCACCGTTGAAAACGGCCCCTCGATCCATGACTGCATGATCACCCGCAACTATGTGATCGTGATGGACCTGCCGGTTACCTTCTCGATGGCTGCCCTGATTGGGGGAGACGCCTTCCCCTATCGCTGGAACCCGAAACACACCGCCCGGATCGGCCTCCTCCCCCGTGAAGGCAAGGGCAGCGATATCATCTGGTGCGCCATCGAGCCCTGCTACATCTTCCATCCCGCCAATGCCTACGAAACCGAAGATGGCAAGGTGATCATGGATGCCTGCGTGCATCAGGATATGTTCGTGGACGGAAAAAATGGCCCCGACGGCAGCGTAAGCGCCTTCGAAAGCCTGGAAATCGACCCCGCCAGCCGCAACGTCACCCGCAGGATCATCGACGAAGCACCGCAGGAATTTCCGCGTCCGGATGAACGCCGCATCGGCCAGCCTTACCGCTACGCCTACACCGTCGCCCTCCCCGCCCACGGAGACCCGGGCTTTCTGGGTGACCCGCGCCTTTTCAAGCATGATCTCGGCACTGGCACGCGCCAGGTCCACGATTTCGGCCCCGGCCGCATGCCTGGCGAATTTGTCTTCGTGCCCGCCCACGAAAGCGCCGGCGAGGATGAGGGCTGGCTCATCGGCTATGTCATCGACATCGCTTCAGACACGACCGATCTCGTCATCCTCAACGCGCAGGATTTCACCGGCCCGCCGGTGGCCAGCATCAGCCTGCCCCACCGGATCCCGCCCGGCTTCCATGGCAACTGGATCCCGCTGGGCTAAACCGCCAAAGCGTCAGCCGGTCGGATCGTCCTCCTTCGGGCTGACGCGCGACACCAGCAGCTTGTCGATCCGCCGGCCGTCCATGTCGATCACCTCAAACGTCCAGCCATTATGGGTTACCTTGTCGGCAAGCTCCGGCACACGCTGCAGGTGATGCATCACGAGGCCGGCAACGGTCGTGAACGGATCATCATCCGAGGCGATGCCCGAAACGCTGAGTACGATTTCAAGGTCTTCCACCGCCATCCGGCCATCTATCAGCCAGCTGCCATCGTCGCGCAGCTGCGGCCGGTCCAGCCCGTCGGCGATGGAGAAAGCCGCGTCCCCGGCAATCGCGCCCAGAACATCCGCCGCCGTCACGATCCCCTCGACATGGCCAAGCTCATCGACCACCATGGCCATCTGCACCGGGCTTGCCTGCATGCTCTCCAGCACGCTCAGGACGCTCATCGTTTCCGGCACGAACACAGGCGGGTGCCCCGCCGCCTCGAAATCAGGCACGCGTGTTCCTCCAGACTGGGCCAGCAAGTCCTTGGTCTGAACAAAGCAAATGATGTCTTCCAGGTCCGCCCGCGCCACCGGAAAGCGCGAATGGCCACTCTCGGCAACTGTTTTCAGAAGCGCCTCTGCCGGATCATCCAGGTCCAGCCACACAATCTCCTTTCGCGGTGTCATGATCGAGCGCACGTCCCGGTCAGCCAGCCGCATCACGCCGCGGATCATCTGGCGTTCCTCGGCGTCGATGGCGCCGGAGGCTGCGCCCTCCTCGATCATGCTTTCGATCTCTTCCTCGGTCACTCCGTCAGTCTTCATCTTGCCCAGACCCATCAGCGCCAGCAGCAGGTTGGTAGACCCGCGCAGCACAAAGACGATCGGGAAGGCGATCTTCGACAGCATCGCCATCGATCGGCGGGGCCACCACTGCCGCAAAGGCTTCCGGCGCAGAAAGCGCAATCCGCTTGGGCACCAGCTCCCCGATGATCAGAGACAGATAGGTCGTCACCACAATCACCACGGCATACGCGATGAACGGCGCGTTCGCCTCCAGAGGGGGCGCCAGCCGCACAATCAGTGGCTGCACATCTTCGGCAAGCGCCGTGGCGCCATAGGCGCCCGCCACAATGCCGACCAACGTGATGCCGATCTGAACGGTGGAGAGAAACCGTGACGGGTCGTCCTGCAGGCGCAGCGCGGCCCGCGCGCCGAGGTTGCCCTTGTCTGCCATCATCTGGAGCCGCGCACGGCGAGCGGAAATAACGGCGAGTTCCGACATCGCGAAAACACCGTTCAGCGCGATCAGCGCTATAAGGATCAAGAGGTCCATGGTGGCGCGCCATATGCCGCAACCCCCGGCTTTCCACAAGCGGCGTTTGACGCGCGCCCTTGATTGCCATGGCCCCCTGCCCCCGCTAAGAGCGCGGCCATGACCCGTGTGGCCCTCATCGATTACGGTTCCGGCAACCTGCATTCCTGCGCGCGCGCTTTGGCCGCCGCCGCAGACGATCCGGGCAAAGTCATGGTTACCGCCCGCCCCGAAGACATCCTTGCCGCCGAGCGTATCGTGCTGCCGGGCGTCGGCCATTTTGCCGATTGCGCCGGCGCCCTGCGCGCCATTCCCGGCATGGTCGATGCCCTGGACGAGGCCGTGCTGCGCAAGGGCCGGCCCTTCCTCGGCATCTGCGTCGGCATGCAGCTGATGGCGGATATCGGCCTGGAAGACGGCGAAACCCCCGGCCTTGGCTGGGTCCACGGCATTGTCGAGGCGCTGGAGCCTGCCCCCGGCTTGCCCGTGCCCCATGTCGGCTGGAACGAGCTGATGATCCCCGCGCCTCATCCCGTTCTGGAAGGCCTGGGGGATCGCCCCCACGCCTATTTCACCCATTCCTACGCCTTCCGCCCTGAAGAGCAGGGCCAGGTCTCTGCCTGGACTGACTATGGCGCCCCGCTGGCCGCCGCCATCGCCCGCGACAACCTCTTCGGCACACAGTTCCACCCCGAAAAAAGCCAGCGCCTCGGCCTCACCCTGCTGGCCAACTTCCTGAAATGGACGCCATGATCTTCTAGCCCCCTCTCCCCTGGGAGAGGGGGTTGGGGGTGAGGGAGCGCAACACCTCCCCGCCGCCCCCGGCCAGACTGTACCACCCCCTCACCCCTGCCCCTCTCCCGAGGGAGAGGGGTTCAAGCAGAAGACGACCCCATGACCTTCACCCTCTACCCCGCAATCGACCTCAAAGACGGCGCCTGCGTGCGCCTGCTGCGCGGGGAGATGGACGCGGCCACCGTGTTCAACACCGATCCCGGCGCCCAGGCCCGCGCCTTCCATGAGATGGGCTTCACCCATCTTCATGTGGTGGACCTGAACGGCGCCTTCGCGGGCGCGCCGGTAAACAGGGCCGCCGTGGAGAGCATCCTCAAATCCACCCCCGCCCCGGTCCAGCTTGGCGGCGGCATCCGCACGCGCGCGCAGATTGATGCCTGGCTTGAGGCCGGAATCTCCCGCGTCATCCTCGGCACCATTGCCCTGCGCGATCCTCAGCTGGTGAAAGACGCTGCCCGCGCCCTGCCCGGCCGCATCGTCGTCGGCATCGACGCGAAGGATGGCATGGTGGCCGTGGAAGGCTGGGCCGAAACCAGCGACATGCGCGCCACAGAGCTTGCCAAGGCGTTTGAAGGCTGCGGCGTTGCCGCCATCGTCGCCACCGACATCGGCCGCGACGGCCTCAAAACCGGCGTCAATGTTCCGTTCACGGCAGAACTCGCAAACACCGTCTCCATCCCCGTCATCGCCTCCGGCGGCGTCAAGAGCGTAGACGACATCCGTGCCCTGAAGGCCAGCGGCGCCCCCATCGCCGGCACGATCCTGGGCCGCGCGCTCTATGACGGGGATATCGTGGCGAGCGAGGCGATTGGGG
>NZ_NCJT01000418.1 GCF_002282565.1 Hyphomonas sp. 34-62-18 | reverse complement strand
TCAGCTGACCGGCTGAACTCGGGCTGGACGGCGGCGCGCCGCGCCAGGGCCCGCGGCCAGAAAAATGCCCTGAGCCAGATCGAGCGCCTGATGGAGCGCGTGCCGCGCCATGCGCAGCTGATCACGGTGACCGATGGCCATCCGGCAACGCTCGCCTGGATTGGCGGGGTGAAGGGCCATGCGGTGACGCCGCTGGGCGTGGAACACTTCGGCCAGACCGGCACGATCCGCGATCTCTACCGCCACTTCATGATCGATGCCGACGCGATCGTATCGGCGGCAAGCCACCTGTCACCCGGACGCAGCCTCTAGGCACGCAAGGCCTGAAAGCTAGCAAACACCGGTCCTTTACTCAGATTTCCTTGCCCGAAGGACGCGAATTCACGCGCCAAAACAACGCGATCTTTACCTGAATGCCGTAAACCATGAGTTGGAGCGGGTTTGGTTTATGATCCTGGATTTGCGGGCAATATCTGGCGTTTGGAGAGCGGCTGTCTGCGCAGCCCTCGGCTGGCTTGTCCTGTCCTTTGGCGCGTTGGCAAGCGAGCCGCCCCCTACCACCGACATTGCGGGCCTGCAGGAAGCGGGTATGCTGAGCCCGCGCCTAGAGCTGGCACGCAGCATAGACCCCGGCATGACGGCCGAAGAGGTCATTGCCTCTGCGGACAGTCTGGGTTTCAAGCCGGCACCCAAGAAAACGCCGCAGTTTTCAGCGCGCGAAGGCAGCGTCTGGCTCCGCTTTTCGGTCAGCAATTCGAGCCCGGATGTTCAATCCGCAAAGCTCGCCATACGATTTCCCTATCTGGAGCGCGTCGAGCTTTACGAAGTACGCCCGGATGGTAGCCTGCTGAAAAGCACTGCTGGTTCAGCCGCGACGGTGACCGGCAATGGCATCGCAGCGGCCTATCCGGCTTATCATCTTCTTATTCCGGGCAATGAGCAGCGCGACTATTACATCCGCATCCAGACCGCTTCGATCATACTGCTGCCCGTCACGCTCAGCTCGGAAGCCGTTTTTGCCCAGCGCGTGGCCATGGAGACGCTGCTCTGGAGCCTGATCGTCGGTGCGGCGCTGGCCTTTGCGACCTATGCGGCGTCCATGTCTCTGAAATCCGCCAATGGCGCCTTCAGAGTCTACATCTTCTTTGCCCTCTCCACGGCGCTCTACATTCTTTTGTCCTCCGGCCTGCTCAACGCGCTTGTCGGCCGGACGATCGATTTCAACTTCTCGCGCATGGTGTTCTTTGCACAGGCCCTGACCATGGCGTCGGGCACGCTGTTCATCATGACGTTTCTGGACATGGAAAAGCAGGCGCCTCGCCTTTACCGGCTTTTCTATGGAATCGTTTTTGTCAGCATCCTGACCGGTGTCAGCTTCCTGCTACCAGACTGGATAAGCACGGCAAGCTACATCATTGCCACAGGCGTCGGGCCCCTGCTGATTGTTGCCGGTCTTGTGTGGATGGCATTCCAGGGCGTTTCCGGGGCCCGCAGCGCGCTGATTGCCTGGCTTCCCTGCCTCCTGGCTACGGTCTGGATCTATTTGCGCCTCTTCAATGTGACGCCCTAT
>NZ_NCJT01000125.1 GCF_002282565.1 Hyphomonas sp. 34-62-18 | reverse complement strand
TAGGCAAGGCCCGCGCAGCCGCGGCCATCCTTGGCATCGCAGACTTTCTTGTAGTTCTTGGCAGCCGCCGGGAGATCCTGCGGCCCGCCGAGGCCCTTGCGCTCAAACTCGGCCAGCTCATAGCAGGCCTGATATTCGCGGGCGGCACATTTTGTCTTGGCCTCCTCGCGGGTCTCCTTGAGCTTGGCGAAGTCAGTTTCCGCCTTCTCCATGGCGAGTTCGGCCTGGGTGCGCTCAACGCGCCCGGTAGTGCCCTGCGCGCTTGATGGCAGGGTGATGGCAGCCGTCACGAGGACAGCGCCCAGCATCATGAGAACCTTTTTCATCGATCGGGTCTCCTCTTCCTTATGTGGTGGTCTAGCGGCAGAATTGGGCAAGGCTGGGGCAGATCGCCAGACAGATTGCAGTAGCCGCCCGGCACAGGCAGGTCTAACATTGCCGCAACACAGAGAAAAATACGGGAGAAACCGCAATGGCCGCAAGGGATCAGGTGCCGCTCGGCTCAGGCTTTCATGCCAAGAGCACGGCGAAGGAAGTTGTTGCGGGGATCGACCTTTCGGGCAAACACGCGATCGTGACCGGGGGCTATTCCGGTATCGGCCTGGAAACGGTGCGGGCGCTGGCCGGGGCCGGCGCTCAGGTGACCGTGCCCGCACGCCGCCCGGATGTGGCGCGTGATGCGCTTGCCGGGATCAAGGGCGTGACCGTCGCTGAAATGGACCTTGCCGACCCGGCCAGCGTACGCCGGTTTGCCGAGGGATATGCGGCCGCCACACCCAAGCTGCACCTCTTGATCAACAATGCCGGGATCATGGCCTGCCCGCTGGCGCGTGTCGGCAATGGCTGGGAAAGCCAGTTCGGCACCAATCATCTCGGGCATTTTGCCCTCTATCAGGGCCTGCTTCCCTCCCTGCGCGCAGCGGGCGGCGCGCGGGTGGTGGCGCTTTCGTCCACCGGGCACACCCTGTCAGACGTGATCTGGGAAGATCCCAACTACCTGTCCCGCAAATACGACAAATGGGAAGCCTACGGACAATCCAAATCCTCCAACGCCCTTTTTGCGCTGGGGGTGGACCTGCGCGAGCGCGGCAATGGCATCCGGGCTTTCTCCGTGCATCCCGGCGGCATCTTTACCAACCTGCAGCGCCACCTGCCGGATGAGGAAATGGTGGTGCTCGGCTGGAAAAATCCCGATGGCACTCTGCCAGAGCGCGTCAAAGCCTCGTTCAAGACGCCCGAGCAGGGCGCGTCCACCACCGTCTGGGCGGCCACCTCTCCGAAGCTCGACGGCAAAGGCGGGGTCTATTGCGAAGACTGCGACATTGCCAAAGCCGCTACCCCGGAAAGCCAGCGGTATGAGCACGCCCGGGAATGGATCAGCGATGATGCCCGGGCCGAAAAGCTGTGGGCGATGAGCGACACATTCCTGGCCAATGCATAAAGCCCTGCCCGGTTCAGATTGACGCTTCCGGGCTTTGAGCGCACGAGAGCGCGATGAGCGAGACGATCCCCTCCCCAAGCGCCCGGCCAGCGTCACGGCGCGCCATACTGCTGGGCATTAGTCTTTTGCTGATGATCGGGGCCGTCTTCGCGGCGGGCAAGGCGGGCCTTCTGCCAGATGCCGACACCGTCACAGGCTGGATGGAAACGCTGAGCGAAAGCCCCTGGGGGCTGGTTGCCGTGGTGGCGGTGTTCTCACTGGCCGCTTTTGCCGGCATTCCGCAATTTGCGCTGATTGCGGCCACCATCGCCGTGTTCGGCCCCTGGTATGGGGCAGGCTACGCCTGGATTGCCAATATGGTGTCCGGGGCACTGACCTTCTGGGTTGGCCGTGCCGCCGGTGAGCAGGCCTTTCGGCGCTATGCCGGGGCCAGCGCGCAGAGACTGTCGCGCTTTGTCGGGCGCAATGCGCTGGTGACCAGCGCGGTCGTGCGCAATGTGCCGGCCGGGCCTTCCCTGCTGGTGAACATGGCATTCGGCGTCAGCAGCGCCAAATTCCGGGATTTCTGGATCGGCCTTGGCATCGGCATCATCCCGAAGATCGCCCTGATCGCTTTTGCCGGGCGCAGCCTTCTGGCCGCGCTGCAGGGCAATCTGGGGATCGCCGTCGCCGCCGCTGTTGCCGCCGTGGCCATTTATGCGGGCGGGTTCCTTTACTTCCGGCGCCGGGCAGCCCGCACGCGGCAAATTATTGCGGGTGAGGCAGCTTCACCGGTTGACAGCGCCGCTGAGGCCGGTGATTAGAGTGGCCATGCGCAAAGTTCTGCCCCTTCTTAGCCTGCTTACCGGCCCCTGGCCGGGGACGGACGCCCGAGTCTGAGGGCGGTCGCGCGGCCAGGGGACATTAGAAAAAGAACCCTTTTCTTCCCGAAATCCCGCTGAGCGACCCAAAGCCATGACCTCCCAAGACCAAGCTGCGAAATCCGCAAAGAAGCCCCGCGTATTCATCTTTGACACCACCATGCGTGACGGCGAGCAATCGCCCGGCGCGTCGATGACGCATAACGAGAAGCTCGAACTGGCAAACCTGCTGGAAGACATGGGCGTCGATATCATCGAAGCCGGCTTCCCTGCGGCCTCCGATGGTGACTTTGCGGCCGTGAGCGCTGTGGCTGCACAGTCGAAAAGCGCGGTGATCTGCGGCCTGTCCCGCTCCACCCCGGCCGACATCGACCGCTGCGCCGAAGCCGTGCGCAAGGCGGCGCGGCCGCGTATCCACACCTTCATCTCCACCAGCCCTGTGCACATGAAGCACAAGCTGAAGATGGGGCCGAATGCCGTGCTGGAAGCGGTTGGCCGCTCGGTGGCCCAGGCCCGCAACCTGGTCGACGATGTGGAATGGAGCGCGGAAGACGCCACCCGTACCGAATTCGACTTCCTCTGCAAATGCATCGACGCGGCCATCGCCTCGGGCGCCACCACGATCAACGTGCCTGATACGGTCGGCTATTCGCACCCGGAAGAATATGGCGCGCTGATCCGCAGGCTGATTGAAAACATCCCCAACTCCGACAAGGTGATTTGGTCGGCCCACTGCCATAACGATCTGGGCCTCGCCGTTGCCAACTCGCTGGCCGGCCTCTCCAATGGCGTGCGCCAGATCGAATGCACCATCAATGGCCTTGGCGAGCGCGCCGGCAATGCGGCGCTGGAAGAAATCGTCATGGCGATGAAGGTGCGCGGCGACACGCTGCCCTATGAGTGCAACATCAATTCAAGCTATCTCGCCCGGGCCTCTGCCATGGTGAGCCGGATCACCGGCTTTCCAGTGCAATACAACAAGGCCATTGTCGGCAAGAATGCCTTCGCGCATGAGAGCGGCATCCACCAGGATGGCATGCTGAAGAATTCGGAAACCTACGAGATCATGAAGCCGGAAGATGTCGGCGTCGCGAAGACTTCGCTGGTGATGGGCAAGCTGTCAGGCCGCAACGCTTTCCGCGACAAGCTTGAATCCATGGGCTATTTCCTGGAAGGCGAAGCGCTGAACGACGCCTTCAAGCGCTTCAAGGACCTCGCCGACCGCAAGAAGCACGTCTTCGATGACGACATCATCGCGCTGGTGGACGAGCAGCTGGCCGCTGAAGGCGAGCGCATCGCGTTCAAGCGCCTGCGCGTGGTGGCCGGCACGGAAGGTCCGCAGACGGCAGAAATCGATCTCGTGATCGACGGGGTGGAGCAATACTCCATCGCGCGCGGCAATGGCCCGGTGGACGCGGTCTTCAACGCCATCCGGCAGCTGGTGCCGCATCAGGCGATCCTGGAACTCTATCAGGTGCACGCCGTTACCGGCGGCACGGACGCGCAGGCAACCGTCTCTGTACGGCTGAATGGCGATGACATCATGGCCACCGGCCGCTCGTCCGACCCGGACACGCTGGTTGCCAGCGCCAAGGCCTATCTGCACGCGCTCAACAAGTTTGAAGTTCGCAAGGCGAAACGCAGCAAGGCAGCCTGAAGGCGGGGCGGGTCAGCCCCCGTCCCGCTCTCCGAAGCCATCGGCGACCAGCGCCGCGATGGCTTCGACCGCGGCCTGAGCCTGCGGGCCATTTGCCGTCAGCTCGATCTCGCAGCCGGTGTGGGCCACGAGCATCAGCAGATCCATGATCGAGCGGGCGTCCGCCTGCTCGCCTTCATGGCGCACGATCACCTTGGCATCGTATTCGGCAGCGAGCTTGGCGACCTTCGCAGACGCCCGCGCGTGCAGGCCCTTGCGATTGACAATGGTAACGCGGGCGGAGGCTTCAGGCGCAGCGCTCGTCATCAGGGCAGCCTGGCAAGCAGTTCGGAGGCGATGGTCACATATTTGCGCCCGCCTTCAGCGGCGGCCTGGGCAGACTCGTCCAGGCTCAAGAGTTCCCGCACTTCGGCGAGCTTGATCAGCATCGGCAGGTTCGCGCCCGAGACGATCTCCATCGGCACATTGCCGCGAATGGAGAGCACCAGATTGGAAGGCGTCCCGCCGAACATGTCGGTCAGCACCACCACGCCATGGCCATCATCGCAGGCTTTTACTGCCGCGAGGATCTGATCGCGCTTTTGGTCGAGGTCGTCATCGGAATCGATGGAAACAGCGCGGGTACGCCAAAGGCGGCCCACGACATGCTCCGCTGCCGCGACGAGCTCGTGGGCCAATCTTCCATGGCTGACAACAACAATGCCGATCATTCCGCTACTGGGATGCAACCCTGAACGTTAAACTACCGTCACGTTGTCACGATGCTGCGGCGCGTCAAGGCGCATTCGGCTGATGATACGGTGCTTTCCTCAGCCGGTGTGGCCAAGACCCAACACATCGTTCATGTCGTAGAGGCCCGGCGGCTGGGCGGCTGCCCAAATCGCCGCATGCAAGGCGCCTTCGGCAAAGACAGACCGGTCAAGTGCCGTATGGGAAAGGCGGATCAGCTCTTTTTCTGAGCCAAACGTCACCTCATGTTCCCCGATGACGCCGCCCGCGCGGCGCACTGAAAAGCCGATCTTTCCGGTTTCGCGCCGGGCGTCGGGCCCATCATAGGGCGGCGCGCGCAGGGCGCTGAGCGGCGCGCCCCTGCCCTCTGCCGCCGCCGCGCCCAGCATCAGCGCTGTGCCGGAAGGCGCATCCGCTTTCATCCGGTGATGGGTTTCCAGAACCTCAATATCCCATTCCGTGCCCAGATGGCTGGCAGCAAGGCGGGTGAGCGCTTCGAGCAGGTTCACGCCAATGGAGAAATTCCCGGCCTTCACAATCGCAAAGCGCGAAGCAGCTGCCTTGATGGCCTCTTCCTCGGCAACGGAGAAGCCCGTGGTGCCGATCACGGCGGCGCGCACGGATGTGCCGGCCAGCGCCTCCAGGGCAGCGAGCGTGGCTTCCGGACGCGTGAAATCGATCCACACTGCCGCGCCGTCAGCAGCGTCTGCGACCTGCGCCACGGGCCTCAGGCCAATCGCGCGCCGGCCGGCAAGGATGCCGATATCCTCACCATACGCGTTGGCAGCGGCGACTTCCGTGCCGCCCTGGAGATGGATGCCCCGGTCGATCGACACGGCCGCCAGCTGGCGCCCCATCCGCCCGGCAACCCCTGCAATGGCGACACTGATGGCGGCGTCTGGCTTACTCATTCGGTTTCTCCGCGGCGGCGTCCGCCTTTGTCTGTTCCAATTCATTCCGCAGGCTGGAAAGCTCCCGCTCCCGCAGCTCGTCGGAAAAGGCGCTGGCAAAGACGCCGGCCGGCAAGGCCACAACACCGATACCGGCAATGGCGATGATCCCTGCGCAGAACCGGCCGAGCGGGGTTACCGGATAGACATCGCCATAGCCCACAGTGGTCAGCGTGGCCACAGACCACCAGATAGCGCGCGGAATGGACGCAAAGGCTTCCTGCTGCTCCCCGCCGACCCCCTCGACGAAATAGAGCAACACGGCGGCGACATAGACCAGCGTTACCGCCAGGGCGAGCGAGGTGAGCAGCAGTGAGCTTGCCCGCCGCACGGCCGCGCCGAGCGCTTCAAAAGCCGGAATGAAGCGCGCAATCTTGATCAGCCGGGCAAGACGCAGCACCCGCAGCACCAGCAGCGATGCGCCCGATCCCGTCGCCAGCAGGACAAGCTCTGGCAGGAAAGCCAGAAGATCCGCGATCGAATAGAACTGCGTCATGTACCGCAGGCGCCCGCCAAGACCGCGATACTTCGGATCGATCCCGGCGCTCCACACCCGCGCCACATATTCCACGGCGAAGATGCACATCACCGTGACATTGAATATCTGGAAGGTCAGCTGCCAGCCCGGCACCTGCAGGACAGGCTCTGTCTCCAGCGCCAGGAAGAGGAAGCTGAGGACGACAAGCCCGACGATGCAGGCATTGGTGAAGGAAAGTCCTGACCGGCGCGCCTCGGGCGCTAATGCCTCGTAAAGCCGCCGTTTCAGTCCCATCCCAGCCTGTCCCCTTGCTGTTCCCTCTAGCCTCTTAGCACACCGCCGGTTCCCTTGGCGACCGAAGCGACGATGCGCTCCATCACCTGCTGGATCTGCTCGTCCTTCAGCGCTTCCCTGGGCTGCAGCGTCACTTCAATGGCGACCGACTTCTTGCCCTCGCCAACGCCCTGCCCCTGATAGACGTCGAACACGTCCACGGAGGTGATCAGCTGCTTCTCAGCCGACTGGGCATGGCGGACCACCTCGCCGGCGGCGACGCCCGCATCGACCAGAAAAGCCAGGTCGCGGCGGATCGGCGTCAGCTCGGCGCGTTCCAGCACGGGCTTGGTCTTTGTCGCCTTCACCTTCATCACCGGCAGGGCGTTGAGGTTCAATTCAAACGCATAGACCGGGCCTTCGACATCCAGCGCTTTCAGCACGCCTGGGTGCAGCGCGCCGAAATTGGCAACCGTCATTTTGGGGCCAAGCTTCAGGCTGGCGGCCTGGCCGGGATGCCAGTGCGGCTGCGTCGGCGCAGACACCTGGAACCGGTCGCCCGGCTGGCCGAGCGCGGCGAGCAAAGCGAAAAGATCTGCCTTGGCCGCATAAGCGTCATAAGGCGCGGCCTTGCCCTGCCAGTGACGCTC
>NZ_NCJT01000417.1 GCF_002282565.1 Hyphomonas sp. 34-62-18 | reverse complement strand
TTCGTATCCTTGTCGATGCCGATGCCTGCCCCGTGAAGGATGAGATCTACCTGGTGGCCCTTCGCCATAAGGCGGAGGTAGTTGTCGTCGCCAATTCCTATCTGCGTATCCCGGAGCATGCGCTGATCTCCCGCAAGATCGTCAGTGATGGCTTCGATGCGGCCGATGACTGGATCGCCGAAGCGGCCGGGCCGGACGCCATCGTTGTGACGGCGGATATTCCCCTGGCCGACCGGTGCCTGAAGGCGGGTGCCCGCGTGATCAGCCCTTCGGGCAAGCCGTTTACGGACGACTCCATCGGCACGGCGATGGCCACGCGGTCGATCATGGCAGATCGCCGGGTGGGGGTTGCCGGCATCGGGGCAGGCGGTCCACCGCCCTTCAGCAAGGCGGATCGTTCGCGCTTCCTTTCGGCGCTTGATGCCGCCATTGTGGCCGCCCGGCGCGCGCAAGGCTGAGCGGCGCCTTTGACTTGCGCTTAACGCGCGCCGTGATAAGGGCCGCAGTATGAACCAGATCACCCTCCATAAGGGCGACCTTCCCGAAGGTCTGAGCCTTGGCCCTGTGATTGCCGTCGATACCGAGGCGATGGGCCTGAACCCCCTGCGGGACAATCTCACCCTCGTCCAGATTTCGGCCGGTGACGGCAAGGCGCACATTGTGCAGCTGAGCCGCGATTATGACTGTCCGAACCTGAAGGCGCTGCTGACCGACCCCAATGTGCTGAAGATCTTCCACTTCGCCCGGTTTGATGTGGTGATGATGAAGCGCTGGATGGGCATCACCTGCGCGCCGATCTGGTGCACCAAAATCGCCTCGCGCCTGGCCCGGACCTATACTGACAAGCACGGCCTCAAGGATGTGGCCCGCGAAGTGGCGGGCGTGGACATGTCCAAGGCGCAGCAGAGCTCCGATTGGGGCCAGGACAAGCTGACCGACGCCCAGATCCAGTATGCTGCCAGCGATGTGCTGTATCTGCACCAGATCAAGGCCGGCCTTGAAGCGATGCTGGAGCGGGAGGGCCGCAAGGAATTGGCCGAGGCCTGCTTTGCCTTCCTGCCGGTTCGGGCCGATCTCGACCTGGCTGGCTGGCCGGACGAAGACATTTTTGCTCACAGCTGAGCAAAGTCGCGCCAATACCTGCCTTCTCGTGCTTTCACAGCGCGGGCATCACGGGTAAGACTCCCGGTTGACTGCAGTTTAGCCGGATTTTGCCCGCCTCCATGGACGCAACCCGCCACAATGACCCGATCTCGCTCTGGGCGCCCCGGCGGCAGCTGACGCTGGCGCAGGCGCGGCGCCGGTCTGAGCGGGTAAAGTATCTGCGCTATGTGCTGGTCGGCGCCGCTGCGGTCTCCATCGGGCTGTTCCTGGGCTATATCGTGCGCAGTGCCATCACCCAGGAAAGCCGCCCCCCGCCTGTGGATGACACTCAGGCCGTCACGATGATCAATCCGCGCTTTACCGGGCGAGATGCGGCTGGCGAAATCTTCACGATTACTGCCGAGGCGGCCAAGCGCCGCCGGGCGCGCGACGGGGCGGTGGATCTGGTCGGCCCGGTCCTGCGGGATGCCAAGGG
>NZ_NCJT01000416.1 GCF_002282565.1 Hyphomonas sp. 34-62-18 | reverse complement strand
TTCAGATTGGTCATCCGGTTGTTGGAGCCCATCGAGCCCGACACGTCGAACACGAACGCAATCTCCAGCTTGCCGATACCATAGGTGGCCGCTGAGGAGACGGTGAAATCGAGTTTCTTGATGCCCATCACATTGGAAAGGGTTGTTTTCTGCTCGCAGGATGCCTTGCCCTCGAGCTCTTCGGTTTCCTCGAGATAGATGAGCGTAATCTTGGTGCAGGTCAGGCCGCTATTGTTGGACTGGTTCAGGATGCCGGTGAAGTAATCGTTGGCTTCCTTCTGCGTATAGGCCTGGTCCTTGCCGTCCTGCATGGATTTCGTCGCGGCCAGAACGGCGCTGTCGACAGCCTGCTGAACGCGTGCCTTCTGGGTGGTCGTCACCTGGAAGTCGATCGCAAATCCCGCGATCCCGACAATCGGAATGATGCACAGCGCCGCGATCATCGCAACGTTGCCCTTTTCGTTCCTGGCGAAATTGAAATGGCCCGTATTCATCTTGACCCTCTGTCCCATCCATGCAGCCGGGATCTGGGTCAGATGCGTGCCCCCCAATTCCCCGGCCATCGCAGGGTTATCGCATATGTGGGTTTCTGCCGGGTGCGGGCGCGGTGATGAAATTTGCGCGCCGGGTTTGGAATCTGTTAACCTAGGCTCCGCGCGAATCGAGAGGCCTCGCCCCATGCATCAGTATCACGCCCTCATGAAGGACATCCTGGAAAACGGCCATCAGCGCGGTGACCGCACAGGCGTTGGCACCATCGGTGTCTTCGGCCGCCAGATGCGGTTTGATCTCTCCGAGGGCTTCCCGATGGTCACCACCAAGCGCCTGCACCTGCGCTCGATCATCATTGAGCTGCTGTGGTTCCTGAAAGGCGATACAAACATCCGGTACCTCAAGGAAAACGGCGTCTCCATCTGGGATGAATGGGCCGATGAAAACGGCGATCTGGGGCCCGTCTATGGCAAGCAGTGGCGTAGCTGGGCCGCCCCGAATGGCGAGACCATCGACCAGATCCAGTGGGTGCTGAACGAAATCCGCACCAATCCCAATTCCCGCCGCCTGATCGTGTCGGCCTGGAATCCGGCGGACGTAAACGACATGGCCCTGCCGCCCTGTCATTGCCTGTTCCAGTTCAATGTCATGGACGGAAAGCTCAACTGCCAGCTTTACCAGCGCTCAGCCGATGTCTTCCTCGGCGTACCATTCAACATCGCGTCCTACGCGCTGCTGACGCTGATGATGGCCCGCGCCACCGGCCTTCAGCCGGGAGAGTTCGTCCACACCTTTGGCGATGCCCACCTCTATCTGAACCATCTGGAACAGGCGCAGCTGCAGCTCTCGCGGGAGCCGCGCCCCTTGCCCACCATCTGGCTGAACCCCGAAAAGACCGATCTTTTCGGCTGGGAATATGAGGATTTCCGCGTCGACGGTTACAATCCCCATCCCCACATCAAGGCGCCGGTCGCGGTCTGAAGCCGCCTATTCGCTCAGCAGCTCGCAATGGATGAACCCGCCAGTCTCCACCGCGATGGGCAGGGCTTCCTCGAACTGCGTGCAATAGACCACCGGCCCGCCCTCGGCGTTCACA
>NZ_NCJT01000415.1 GCF_002282565.1 Hyphomonas sp. 34-62-18 | reverse complement strand
TTCGATCACAATGACGCCGGGCACCGTGACGGTGGAAATCGAGGGCGACAAACTGCTCGTCCACGGGCTCTACGAGTCTGGCACCGAGCCGGAAGGGTTTGTTGAAATGGACAAGCGCTGCGCCGCTGCCTGCGACCCAAAGGAGGCACGTGCATGACAGCTGCTGCTCTGATCGCCATTCTGATCGGAATGGTGCTTCTGCTTGTGCGCGCGCTGATGGGGCCGACGCTGTATGACCGCATTCTGGCGGTCAACGCCTTTGGTACGAAAACCGTATTGGTCATTGGCCTTCTGGGCTATGTGATGGGCCGTCCGGACTTCCTGGACATCGCGATGATCTACACGCTGATCAACTTCGTCACCACGATCGCGATCCTGAAGTTCTTCCGCTACCGCTCCTTCCAGGTGCCTCTTGCCCGCCGGGTTGACCCGGCCAAAGGCGGTGAATGACATGGGTGATCTCTTCGCAAACATCGGCGGTTTCTGGGAGCTTCTGCGCCACCCTCTGGGCGGGGCAGCCTGTCTGGCTGGCGGGATCCTGTGCATCATCAGCGCCATCGGCGTCCTCCGCTTTCCCGACTTCTATACCCGCGTCCATGCCGCCAGCGTCACCGATACGTCGGGCGCGGCGCTGCTCCTGATCGGTATGGCGCTGATGGCGCCGAACTGGCTGGTGCTGGTGAAGCTGCTCTGCATCTTCATCTTCCTGTTCCTCACCAGCCCCGCAGCTGCCCACGCCCTGGTGAACGCCGCCCATGTGGCCGGACTGCAACCGCGTATCGGTCCCGTCGGCGCCGCCAATCCGGAGGATGAAGCATGAGGGAGCTGTTCACGGCAGATTCCGGCCCGCTGCTGATCAACATCACGCTGCTGGCCATTCTGTTCATTGTGGCGATTGCCATCGCCAGGCTGCGCAGCCTGTTCGCCATCGTCATGCTTTCGGGCGTTTATTCGCTCGTCTCTGCGGCCTGGTATATCGCCGTAGACGCCGTGGATGTGGGCTATACCGAGGCAGCGGTCGGGGCAGGCATGTCGACAGCGGTGCTGCTGGGCGCCATGCTGCTGACCGCGCGCACCGCCAAGCCGGAAAAGCCGCTGTCCAAGATCGGACCTTTCCTGGTCTGTGGCGCAACTGCGGTGATGCTCATTTACGCTACCGTTGACCTGCCGGGCCTCGGCGACCCCAATTCCCCGGCGAACACCGGTCCTGGCATGACCTATGTTCAGATCAACTGGTTTGATACCGGTGTTCCGAACGTCGTGACCTCGGTTCTGGCAAGCTATCGCGGTTTCGACACGATGGGTGAAACGGTCGTGGTTTTTGTTGCCGGCCTCGCGGTGGCGATGCTTCTGGGCTTTGGCGAGCGCTCTCTGGCCGAAACGTTGCGTAACAAGAAACGCAAGGACAAAGAGGGCGATGCATCATGAAGAGTGATCATCACGTGATTTTGCGCGTCATCGGAAAATGCTTCATCCCGCTCATCGTGATTCTATGTGCAGTTCCACGGTGAAGTCGGCCCCGGCGGCGCCTTCCAGGCGGGCGTGGTTCTGGCGGTTGCCATCATCCTGAACGCCCTGATCTTCGGGCTGGCGAACACCATGCGCGCGGTGCCGCCCGTCTTTGCCCGCACGCTCGCGGCCGTTGGTGTGCTGATTTATGTGGGCGTTGGCTTCTGGGCGATGTTCCAGGGCGGCCTGTTCCTGGAATACCAGGCGCTGTTCGGCGAGCCGCCCGGCGGACATGACGGCCAGCATGCCGGCATCATCCTGGTTGAGCTTGGCGTTCTGTTTGCTGTGGCCGGAGCCATGACGACCATCTTCTACGCGCTCGCGGGCCGCGTCGCCGAAATCCGTGACGAGGACTGGTAAGCCATGGTCGAATTCGTTCTCGAACGCGCAGGGTACTGGGCAATCATCGGCCTGATGATGATAGGGCTCTATATCGCCTTCTCTGCCGAAAACCTGATCAAACGCCTTGTTGGTCTGTCGATCTTCCAGACCACGATCTGTCTGTTCTATGTATCCCTCGGCAAGGTCAGCGGTGGCACGGCACCGATCCTGCTGCCGGAAGACACCCCTTATCATTACGACCCCGTACACGAAGGGGCACCGGCACCTGACTCCCTGGTGGCAGCAGCCGGAGAGCGGTTTGCAGATCTGCACCATGTTTACTCAAATCCGCTGCCACACGTCCTTATGCTGACGCCGATCG
>NZ_NCJT01000124.1 GCF_002282565.1 Hyphomonas sp. 34-62-18 | reverse complement strand
GGCGCCGGAATCGATATTCCTGCTCAGCCAGTCGGGCTGGAGTGTGGAGCGCTTGATGCTCTGCTGCGTCGCCCGGATCGGGGACGTGGACAATGCCCGGTCGGCAGCGGGGCCGACGCCGGAAATCCTGCCTGACAACTCCGCATTCCGGGAACTTGCCCGCCTCATGCGGCGGCTTCAACTGTCCGGCGATCTGCTGGTTCAGGTGATGAATGATGACGAGGACAAGGCCGCCCGCGTCGTCGTCACCTGGCACACCGGCTCTGAAGATGGCGAAGCCCTCGCCCGGCTCTTCAAGGAACACAGTGCCGCCGCTGAATTCACCGTGGAGGACGGGCTCTACTCTGCGGAACTCGCCACCCGCTCCACCCGCAAGGGGGACTCTCCGCTTCGCGGCCGCAGTGTTCTGGGTATGATGGCGACCCTCTCCCATGCGGTGGATATTCCGCCTGAGCACAGCGATCTGGTCATTCCGCTGAACGGGCCTGCGCGCGCGCCCACGCCTTGCACGCCCGTTGGAGTTTGGACGCATGTGATTGGAGATTATTTTGGAGTTTCCTGGAGCCGTGAGAAGCCCGCGACCGCGTCTGTCGCCGTGCCCTATCGCGGTGTCTGGTTCTATATCGACGACACCTGCAAATCCGCCAAATCCACCCTCGATCTGATCGGCCATCTCTACGCCCTGCAGGCCGGGCTCAGCGATACCGGCAAGCGCGACACGCTTCTGCTGATTGGCGGCTGAGGATTGAAAAAGCCGCCGGGCTGGTGAAGAGGAAAGGCGGTAAATCCGCTTCAGGCTTCAGAAAGGCCCTGCCATGCCCCAGTTCGACATGATCCTCCTCACCCCGCAACAGGCAGAAGGCGCCGAGATCCTGGAGCATACCGCCGGCAAGCCGGTGCGCGAAGGCGGCGGCGACGAGACCCATCGCTGCGGCGCGTGCAAGACCAAGCTGATGATCAATGTTGCCCACCGGGATGTTCATGGCGTCGTCATCCAGTGTGGCAAATGCGGCCGGCTGAACACGGAAGCCCACCATCACCACCATCATTGACGCCGCCCCGCCGCTTCACCGCCGCGCGAGATAAGCTCAATCGACAGGCCGGGCGGCCCCGGCTAAGGGCTGGCAGATGATGGACTTTCTGAGCACCTACGGGACCATGCTGCTGGCGCTGGCCGCTGCTGGCCTGTTTGCAGGTCTCGTTGCGGGCCTCTTCGGAATCGGCGGCGGTGTGGTGATCGTGCCGACGCTGTTCTTTCTGCTGTCCAACATGGGCTATGACGAAACGGCGATGCATGTGGCGGTCTCCACATCGCTGGCGACCATCATCCTCACCTCGCTGCGCAGCGTGGCCGCACACAACAAGCGCGGCGCGGTCGACTGGACGATCATCCGCACCTGGTCTCCCTGGATCGTGCTCGGCGCTGTAATCGGCATGCTGCTGGCGGGGTATTTTTCCAAACAGGTGATGCTGGGCATCTTCGGCACGATCCTGATCCTCTTTGCTGCGCAGTTCTATTTCGGCCGGCCAAACTGGAAGCTGGCTCCTGAGATGCCGAAGGGCATCCTCCGGGCTGCAATCGGCTCGGTGAACGGGGCGCTCTCATCCATCATGGGAATAGGCGGGGGCACGCTGGGGGTCACCCTGATGACGCTGTGCGCGATGCCGATGCACCGGGCCGTGGCCACCGCCGCCGGCTGGGGCGTCGCCATCGGCCTGCCCGGCGCGGTTTCCGCCATCATCGTTGGCTGGGGACGGGACGGCTTGCCGCCCTTCTCGGCTGGCTTCGTCAACCTGCCCGCCTTTGCGCTGATCTCGGTGTTCACCGTGCTGATGGCGCCCGTGGGCGCAGCCCTTGCCCACAGGCTGAACGCAGACCGGCTGCGCCGCCTGTTCGGCATTCTGCTGGCGGTGGTTTCTGCCCGTATGCTCTGGCAGGCCGCCGGCCTCTAGCCGCGCCAGAAGCGGCCGGTGAGCACCACAAACACCGCCACAAATTCCAGCCGTCCGAGCAGCATCGCTGCCGAGCAAACCCATTTGGCAAAGTCGGTCACCCCCGCAAAGTTGGAGGATGGCCCGACTACTGGCCCAAGCCCCGGCCCCACATTCGAGACCATTGTGGCCGACGCGGAGATCGCGCTCAGCGCGTCGAGCCCCGTGAAGGAGAGCAACGCAGCGGCGACCATGAAAGTGGTGAGGTAGAGGAACATGAACACCATCACCGACTGCAGCGTTTCTTCATCCACGGGCTTGCCAGCATAGCGCACCGGCGTGCGCCGGTGGGGCTGAACCATCCGCTGCGACCAGGCAACGAGCGCCTTGGCCGTGATCTCGAGCCGGAACATCTTCATGCCGCAGGAGGCCGAGCCGGCGCAGCCGCCCATGAAGGTGGCCAGCAGGAACACGATCACGGCGGGCTGCCCCCAGGTGTCATAGGCGGTCGAGGCATAGCCTGTGCCGGTCATCACGGAAACGATGTTGAAGGTGGTTTCCGTGATCCCGTGAAAGACGTGATCGAAGACCGGAGGCTCCACCACCGCCTCATGCCAGATGACAATGATGGCGCTGAAGGTCAGCAGCAATGCAAAATAGAGCCGGGGCTGGGGATCGCGCAGCATTGGCCGGATGCGGCCCTGCAGCACCAGCATCGTCAGCAGCGAAAACGGCAATCCGGCGAGCGCCATGAAGAAGATGGCCGGCGCCATCGCCTGGCGAAGGTTTTCAGCACCGAAGGAGGCGTCATAATTGGCAAATCCGCCCGCAGAGACTGTCGACATGGCATGCACAATGGCATCGAACCAGTTCATTCCGGCGAGGCTGTAAGAAAAGGCGCAGGCGCAGGAAATGATGAGGTAGGTGAGGCCCATATAGGCAGCGATGTCCGTGATCCTTGGCAGGAATTTGCCGGTGATATCGGAGCTTTCGATCTGGAAAAGTTGCATACCGCCGACGCGCAGCTGAGGCAGGATGGCGACGGCGGTGACGACGATGCCGATGCCGCCGATCCATTGCAGGATGCCGCGCCACAGCAGCAGGCCGCGGGGCATGTTGTCGAGCCCCGAGAGAACCGTTGCACCGGTTGTTGTCAGGCCAGAGATCGCTTCAAAGATGGCATCCGTGACCGATATGCCTGAAACTACGAATGGCACGGCAGCGACGGCCGGCACCAGCACCCACACCGCCACGGTCAGCAGGAAGGTTTCCCTCTGCCCGATGCGCGTATCCCCGCCCCGCGCCAGAACCCAAAGCAGAGCCCCACCAAGACCTGAGGCGAAGGACGAGAACCAGAAGACGTGAGCGTCATCACTGCCATCGGCCAGATCCAGCAAGGCACAGGGCACCATCGCCCCGGCAAGGAGGACGGTCATGATGCCGAGAGCGAGAAGGACCGGGCGCAGCTGCATTCGGCGGGCACCTTACGCCCCATTCCCTGAAAAGGTGTCAATATGGGACGAGCGGAGACGAGAGGCGCTGGAGGGCCCAGTTGACCTGGCGGCGCCCTCCCGGCTAGAGCGGCGGCAATCCGTTTCAGTTGCAACCAATCCGGCCCATCATGTTCGATCACCCCTCATTCGACGCCCATGAGGGCGTTCATGTGTTTCACGATGCTGATAGCGGCCTGAAATGCATCATCGCCGTCCATTCAACCGCGCTTGGTCCGGCGGCAGGGGGCTGCCGCATGTGGAACTATGCCAGCGGCGACGCAATGCTGACCGATGCGCTGCGCCTCTCCCAGGGGATGAGCTTCAAGAATGCCATGGCGGACCTGCCCCTTGGCGGGGGCAAATCGGTGATCTGGGGTGACCCGCGCAAGGACAAATCCGAAGCGCTGTTCCGCGCCTTTGGCCGGGCGGTCGAAAGCCTGAACGGATCGTACTACACCGCTGAAGATGTGGGCATCGACACCTCCGACATGGCCCTCGTGCGCAAGGAAACCCGTTATGTGGCGGGCCTTGATGAAGGCGCCGCCGCCAGTGGCGATCCCTCGCCGATCACGGCCATGGGGGTTTATTTGGGTATCAAGGAAGTGGCCAAGCGCCTCTTCGGGTCAGATGACCTGTCCGGCCGGATCATCGCCGTGCAGGGCGTAGGCTCTGTCGGCGGGCATGTGTGCGAACACCTTGCCAAGGACGGCGCCAAACTCGTCATCTCCGATATTGACCAGGAAGCGCTAAAAGCGGTTTCGGGTGTCACCGGCGCCACCATCGTGCCGCCCGATGACATTTATGACGTGGAAGCCGATATCTTCTCCCCCTGCGCGCTGGGCGCCGTGATCAATGAGAAGACGCTCGGCCGGTTGCGGGTCAAAGGTGTGGCAGGCGCCGCCAACAACCAGCTGATCGTGCCGGAAATGGGCGAATTCCTGCGCCGGAAAGGCATTCTCTATGCCCCGGACTATGTCATCAATGGCGGCGGCATCATCAATGTGGCCGCGGAAATCTCCGGCAATTATTCCCGCGAATGGGTGGACGGCAAACTCACCCGCCTGATCGAAACGCTGGGGGAAGTGCTGGATGAAGCGCTTTCCTCCGGCCAGCCGGCAAATGCAGTGGCCGACCGGATTGCCCGTCAGCGCATCGCCGACGCGAAAAGCGGCGCGCCTAAGTAGACTTCCTTACTCAGGAACCATGCCCCTGCTGCTACGTTGATGCTAACATCCCTGATGGGGACGCTGGCAGAGCAGGAGGGAACCTATGTCTATCGTCGCAATGCTTCAGGGCACGCCGGAAACGGATGTCGAGACCACCCAGTCTGCCCTGGCCATGGCCAAAAAGATCGGCACCAGCCTGGTAGGCCTTTGCGCGCTGCCCGACCCGCAGGCGGCGGTCATGCTGGTCACCACGCCGGAATCGACCGGCCTGACGGCCGCTGCTGCCACCAACATCATCGAACTTCAAAAGGAGATGCTGGAAAAGGCCGAAGCCGCCTTCCGGCAAGGCCTCGGCTCTGCGCCAGGGGTTGAGTGCATCTTCCAGCATCAGGTGGCCAATGCCGAGGCCGCCGCGGCCAGCGCCGCCACCCTTGCGGACGGGCTTGTTTTTCCGCGCAGCGCCGCGCGCAGCGGCGAACCCCTGTCCATCGCATTTGACTATGTGATGATGGACGCCCGCCTGCCGCTGGTTCTGGCGGGTACAACCCCTTACACTCCCGGACCCGTCATTATCGGCTGGGATGGCTCGAACGGTGCCGCCCGCGCCCTGCGCTTCCATACGCCTCTTTTGCGAGCCGCTGGTGAAGTGATCATTGCGCAGAACCGCAAGGACGCCGAACGTGACGGCGCCCGGCCCGGCATCGAGCCTGGTTCGCTTGAAGACTGGCTGAAGCGCAAGGGCGTCAAGACCAGCGTCTCGCCCATCGAAGGCGAGGTCTCTGCTTCCCTGCTGGCATTGGCCAAAGGCAGCGGCGCGACGCTGATCGTTGCAGGTGCCTATGGCCATTCGCGGATTGGCGAACGCCTCTTCGGAGGCACCAGCAAACGCCTTCTTTCGGCGGATGAGGCCCCGGCCCTCGCCCTTGCCCGTTGATCTGATCTTTCATTTCAGGAGACCCCCATGGCGCTGAAGCGCATTTCGCTGCAACTTGCACTCAATCCCGGCGCCGACGCCGCGCCTGGCCAAGGCTACACGATCATCGCCCCGCTGACGCCGGAAGGTCGCCTGGATGTCGAAGCTTGGCGCGAGCACCGGAAAGACAGCCGAGTGTACCGTCTGCATCCCGACCCGGCCGAGCGCGCCGATGGCTGGCTGACTCATCGGGGCAATCGCTGGTTCTTCCGCTATGACGAGGAAGAAGAGGGCGAGGACGAGCCAGTTCACCGCCTGGGCGACCATGTTTTCCGCGAAGGCGAGTATGTGACCGTGGAATTTCACGGCGAAACACCCCTGACTTACAAGGTTATCGACATCGCGGACGTATAAATTCGCGGCTGCGGAGAGGTTCGCGGCGAATGCGCCCGATCTACCGCTTTTGCCCCTTGAAAAATCCCCGGCCCGGCGTAAACACGCGGGCTTCGGGCAGCCCAAGGGTGGCCCGGCGATGGACGGCGGAGTGTAGCTCAGCCTGGTAGAGCACTAGCTTCGGGAGCTAGGGGCCGGAGGTTCGAATCCTCTCACTCCGACCATCGATCCCTGCTGCGGGCCCCGGCCGCAGCTTTTCCGGGCTTCAGAAGACCAGAGATCTGTGGACCATGATTCCCGTCAGGGCGCCGTCGCCCACGGCGATCGATACCGAATGGGGAATATGCGCAGCATCTCCGCAGGCGAACACACCGGGCACGCTGGTTTCATGCATCTCGTTCCGGCGGATTTGCGTGCCGCTGACGGTAGGCTCCAATTCGCAGCCGAGCTGCTCGGCAATCGGCGTGGACGGCGCCGTCCGCGGCGCGGTGAACAGGCCAGCAAAGCGCAGCCGCCGCCCATCTTCCAGCCTCACATCCGCGCCGCCCTCAATTCCGAGGATGGGCGCTTCTTCGATCCGTATGTGCCGCGCGGCGAGCTTCGCGCGTGCTGCCTCGTCCAGCGCGAGAGCCCCACTGACGAGCAGCGTCACCTCGCCCCACTCCGTCAGCAGCTCCGCCTGATGCAGCGACATTGGGCCGGCCGCAATGACACCGATCTGTCCCTGATCGAGTTCATATCCATGGCAATACGGGCAGTGGAACACATACTGGCCCCAACGTTCGGCAAGGCCGGTGATGTCCGGCAAGGTGTCGCTGACGCCGGTGGCCAGGATCAACCGCGCACCCACATGATGGGCGCCATTCCAGCTGCGCACGGAGAAGCCGCCGTCAGGCCCATTTGTTGATGCTTCCGGTGCCAGATCATCGAGCCATTGCAGCGTGGGATATGCCTCAAGCTCGCTGCGCGCCTTGCCAGCAATCATGGCGGGGTCTGCGCCGTCCTGCCCCAGAAAGCCATGCGAAGCGTCCGCCGCGCGGTTCCGCCTCTGGCCGGCATCAATGATGAGCACCTTGCGGCGCGCACGCAGCAGCTGGAGGGCAGCCGCCATACCGGCATAGCTGCCCCCGACGACGATCACGTCATGAGACATGGGTTATCCCTTTCGGAGTTTGATTTCCTTGAACCGCTGCGTGAACTCCGCCGACAGATCAGCGAGCGTTACAGACGCA
>NZ_NCJT01000019.1 GCF_002282565.1 Hyphomonas sp. 34-62-18 | reverse complement strand
CTGAGAGCCGACCGGATAAAAGGCAGGTAGTCTGGCTTGCGCGCCAGGATACCGATATTGGCGATATCCCCCTTGTCGCCCGACCGTCCCCAGGCCAGATCGACGAGGCGCACCTTGACCGCGTCCGGACCGGGCTCGCGGCTCTCTGCGGGCGGTGCGGCAGGCGGATCGAGGTGGACTGGCCTGGTGGCCACGGTGACGGGAACATCCTGGCCGTCGACCTCGACTGCGACGGGGGTGTCGGCCTTGTCCTGCAGGAACGAGAACAGGCGTACCACCGGCTGCACCTTGGGCCGCCCGGCAAAGAACCCGGTCAGCCCCTGCGCAGTCGAGATGGCCATCGGTGCGATCTCGCCGGCGAAGATGTTGAGCGCGGCGCGGTCGTCGTGCGTCACGCCGATCTTGATCACCACCTCGCGGGTCTGCGCCCGCGCGTTGGCGCCGTAAGCCGCCTCTGCCCCCAGCACTTCGACGCTGACCTGCCGGAAATCGGACAGGTTTCTTTCACGGAAGATCCGGCGGCAACGGGTAACGATGGCCTCGGCCACGCGCTTGCCCTTGGCCGGCGCGTTGATGGCCGCCAGGGTCAGGGAGGAAACCGCGCGCCAGCCATCGGCATGGGTCGCCGACACCTTGTAGCTGCCGGTACGCCCGAGACCCTTGCCGCCTTTGACCAACACCCGATCCGGCCCGACCTGGTCCAGCGTGACCTGCGACCAGTCGCAGATCACGTCGGGCAGCAGGTAGGCGCGCGGATCGCCGATTTCATAGAGCATCTGTTCACCGACCGAACCCGGCACAACCAGCCCGCCCGTCTCTGGTGTTTTGGTCATGACAAAACTGCCGTCTTCCGACACTTCGACGATGGGCATCCCCATGTCGTCCCAGCCCGGTACGTCCTGCCAGTCGGTGAAGTTGCCACCGGTCCCCTGGGGGCCGCACTCGATCAAATGGCCCGCCAACGATCCCTGGCTGAGCTTGTCCCAATCATCGTCGCCCCAGCCAAATTCATGCATCAGCGGGCCGAGCGCCACTGCGCTGTCTGCACAGCGCCCTGTGATCACGATGTCGGCTCCGGCATCCAGCGCCGCCGCGATGGGGCGGGCGCCCAGATAGGCGTTCATGCTCCAGATATCGTCTGGAAACGCGACGCCCGAGAACATCTCCGTCTGACCACCGGCGCGGATATCGTCGGCCCGCGCCGACAAATCATCGCCCAGCACAACACCGATGGACACATCTATCCCGGCCTCGGCGGCGACTTTAGCCAGCGCATCGCGGCAGCCACGCGGGTTCACACCCCCGGCATTGGCAACGACCTTCATCCCCTTGGCCTTGATTTCCGACAACCAGGGTGCCAGCGCCTTGACGAAATCCGGCGCATAACCCGCATCGGGCGACTTGGCGCGGGCTCGCGCCATCAGCGACATCGTCACCTCGGCCAGATAGTCGAACACCAGATAGTCGATCTCGCCTTTGGAGACCAGCTGACCGATCGCTTCAGGCGTATCGCCCCAGAATCCCGATGCGCATCCGATACGCAGTTTTCGATCCGACATGTGCTTCTCCTCTCCGCTTGATCAGCGGCCTGTCCATTCAGGTTTGCGTTTCGCAATGAAGGCGGCAAAGCCCTCGCGCGCATCTTCTGTCTGCGCAACTCGTGGCAACAGGGTTTCGGCAAAGCGCATCTGCTGCGCATAGGTCATGTCTTCCATCGCGTGGCAGGCGTATTTTCCCAGCCGGATCGCGGTAGGCGACTGCGCGGCAATCTGCGCGACCAACTCCGCAACCTTGTCATCCAGCCCGGCAGTATCTGTCACATGGTTGACCAGATCATAGCGCAAGGACTCCTCGGCGGTCAGAGGAACGCCGGTGATGAACATCTCCATCAATCTGCGCCGGGGCAACATGCGGATCATTGGCGGAACGATAGTCATCGGAAACAGACCCACCTTCACTTCAGGCGTTCCGATTCGGGCATGATCGACCATCACGGCCAGATCGCAGGCACAGATGATGCCCGCGCCCGCGCCCATGGCCACACCGTTGATGCGCGCGATGGTTGGCTTTCGGCAGGCTTGTATGGTTTCGAACAATTGCCCGGCGAAATGGTCCGGATAGGCCGGGTCCTGAACAAATGGGCCACCTTCGGCACCCGCCTTGATGTCGCCGCCAGCGCAGAAGGCACGCTCGCCCTCGCCGGTCAGGACGATCACCCGGCATTCCGCGTCGGCCTCGGCCGCCAGAATTGCGGCAATCAGACCCTCTGCCACTTCGCGGTTCAGGGCATTTCGACTGTCAGGGCGGCAGATCGTGATGCGCACCTCATACCCCCGCGACTGCGAACGAACGACATTCTCCACCATTTCCAAGATATCCCCCGTTTTCTGGCCGAACTTGCCTGCAACGTCAGGTCGCGAAAAGCTTGCCTTGAACTATTTTCTAACATGTGTTTGATTTTGGTCAACGCTGTAGATGACATTTTGTTCGGGAGGAAAAAGTATGACCAGTCAGAATGAACTTGCCATGGCTGATCTGGCGGCCATCAGGGCGAATTATTCGCTGACCGATGAGCAGCGCCAGATCGTTGATCATGTTGATCGGGTGTCGCGCGAGGTGCTTCACCCGCTACAGGCACGCATGGACCAAGAGGATTGGTGGCCTGACGATCTTTTCAAGCAGATGGGCGAACTTGGTCTTCTGGGGATCACGGCCCCGGAGGCTTTGGGCGGATCGGGCCAGAACGAGTTTACCCAGGCGTTGGTGTCTGAGGTGATTTCGAAGTGGATCGCATGGTGCACATGACAACCTGTGCCTGAACAACCTGCTGCGCAACGGCTCCGAAGCGCAGGTGAAAAAATATGTGCCGGGGTTGTGTTCGGGCGATCTGGTCGGCGGGCTCGGGCTGACCGAGCCCGGCGCGGGATCCGATGCGCTTGGCTCCATGGCCACCACCGCCCGGCGCGACGGCGACGACTATGTCATCAACGGCTCGAAGATCTACATCACCAACGGTCCCATTGCCGATGTGATCCTGCTCTATGCCAAGACCGACAAATCCAAAGGCGCCAAGGGCATTTCGGCCTTCATCATCGAAACCGACAATCCCGGGTTCAAGGTGGCGCAGAAACTAGACAAGATGGGTTTTCGCGGCTCACCTACGGGCGAGCTGGTGTTCGAGGATTGCCGCGTTCCGGCATCAGCCATGTTGGGGGTCGAAAACTCTGGCGTTGCAGTGGTGATGAGCGGGCTTGATCTGGAACGCGCGATGGTCGCTTCGGTCTGCGTCGGCATGGCCGAACGTGCGCTTGAACTGGGTCTGGAATACGCGAAGATGCGCGAACAATTCGGCAAGCCGATCGCCAGCTTCCAGATGATGCAGTCGAAACTGGCCGAGATCTACACCGAGGTCGAAACCGCTCGCGCCTTCAGTTATCGTGCCCTGGCGGCCTGTGTCGGCTTGCCGAAGGGTGCTGGGGGTCGCGGCGAGATCCACAAGCTGACCGCGGCCGCCTGCCTTTACGCAGGCGAGGCCTTTAACAAGGCCGTCACCGAAGCCTGCCACATCCACGGCGGCTCGGGCTACATGCAGGACACCGAGATCAACCGGCTGTTCCGCGCCAACAAGTTGCTGGAGATCGGCGCGGGCACCAGCGAAGTGCGCAAGATCATCATCGCCGAAGAACTTTTGCGCGCCTGAGGGGGACGAGACCATGAACAAGCAACTGCGCAACGACATCAATCTGCCAACACATTTCATGACGGACGAACAGCAGGCATTGGCCGATCAGGCCGGAAAGTTCTTCTTTTCCGAGTTCCACCACCTGAACGCGGAAATGGACGACACCGACGACCTGCCGCCTTCGGTCTTTCCCAAGCTGGGAGAGATGGGCTATCTCGGCCTCAACGTACCGCCGGAATTCGGCGGCGCGGGGCTCGACTTCACCTCGGCCTGCATCATCACCGAACAGCTGTCGCGCGCCTCGGCGGCCATCGGGTTGACCCATGTCGCGCATGACAACCTGTGCGTCAACAACATCTACCGAAACGCCAATGACGATCTGCGCCGCAAGTATCTGCCCGGCCTGTGCAACGGCACGCTGGTGGGCGCGCTTGGCCTGACCGAACCGGGCGCCGGGTCGGATGCGCTCGGCTCGATGCGGACCACGGCGAAGAAGGATGGCGATGACTATATCCTGAATGGCACCAAGATATATATCACCAACGGGCCGATTGCCGACTTGGTGCTGGTCTATGCCAAGACCTCGCCCGAAAAGGGCGCCAAGGGCATTTCCGCCTTCATCGTCGAAACTGACACGCCCGGCTTCAAGGTGGCGCAGAAGCTCAACAAGATGGGTTTTCGCGGCTCGCCCACGGGTGAGCTGGTGTTCGAGGATTGCCGGGTGCCCGCGAAGAACATGGTCGGCAAGCTGGACGGCGGCGTTGCGGTGACAATGTCGGGGCTGGATCTGGAGCGCGCCATCGTCTGCTTCAATGCCCTGGGGATTGCGCAGCGGGCGCTGGATATTTCCATCGATTACGCCAAGACGCGCCAGCAGTTCGGCAAACCGATCGCCAGTTTCCAGATGGTGCAGGCGATGCTGGCCGACATGTATACCCAGATCGAGGCGGCGCGCAGCCTGTCGCTGAAGACGGCCGCCATGTGTGAGGGGCTGGAAGAGGGCGAAGGCGGGCGCGGCGAAATTCACAAGCTGACCGCTGCGGCGATCTTCAAGACCGCCGCGGCGACGTCCTTCGTGCTGGACAAGGCGGTGCAGATCCACGGGGGGTCGGGCTACATGCGTGATACCGAAGTGAACCGCCTCTACCGCACCGGACGTGTGCTGGAGGTCGGCGCGGGCACCCAGGAGGTGCGCAAGCTGATCATCGCCGGCGAACTGCTTAAAAACTGAGGGGGCAGAACATGAGCGAAGAAAAAGCACGGCGTTACGCGCCGGATCTCATGGCGGGCCAGGTGGCTCTGGTCACCGGATCCGGCTCGGGGATGGGCCGGGCAACGGCGCTGGAAATGGCCTCCTGCGGGGCCAGGCTGGCCCTATTCGCGCGCCGCGAAGGGCCGCTGGAGGAGACCGCCGAGATGATCCGCGCGGCGGGTGGCGAGGCCTTTGTCGTGCCAGGCGACACCCGTGACGCGGACAGTATCGAAATAGCGATGGGGCGCATCAAGGACCATTACGGGCGGCTTGATGTTCTGGTGAACAACGCGGGCGGCCAGTATATCGCAGCCGCGCGCGACATCACCAACAAGGGCTTCGAGGCTGTGATCCGCAACAACCTGATAGGATCGTGGCAGATGACACGCGCCGTGGCCGATCATTTCATGTATGAAAACGGCGGCTCCATCGTCTTCGTGACTGCGATTTCAGCGCGCACCGCGCTCACCGGGTTCACCCATACCGTCGCCGCGCGCGCCGGCGTGACGGGCATGATGAAGACCTTGGCCGCCGAATGGGGCGAATACGGGATCCGTCTGAACTGCGTTGCGCCGGGAACGATCAAGACAGAGGCGCTTGGCCGCTATCCCATTCCGACGGAGCGCTGGAAACAGCTCAACCGCTCGGTCCTGAACCGGATGGGCGCGGCGGAGGACATCGCCGGGACGATCATTTTCCTCGCATCCAAATTGGGGAATTTCATGACCGGCGAAGACATCTATGTAGACGGCGGGGAAACCCTGCACATGGGTCACGATGCCCGTGACATGATAAACCCTGACATGTTCGAGAAACGCGAACGAGGAGATGGAAAAAATGAGTAACCCCCCCGTCGTTCTGGAAATTTCCGACAGGATAGCCACGGTCACGCTGAACGATCCGGAACGTCGCAACCCGATCACCGGAAACGACATGATCGCCGCGCTTCTGGACGCGTTTGCAAAAGTGCAGGCCGACCCGCAGGTCAGCGTCATGATCCTGACCGGTGCCGATCCGGCCTTCTGCGCCGGCGGCGACATCAAGGAGATGAACGATCCCGACAGCATCTTTCGCAAGGAACCGCTTGCGGCGGCGCAGAGCTATGTCGATGGGGTGCAGCGGCTGCCTCTGGCGCTCTACAATCTCGACGTTCCTACCATCGCCGCGGTCAACGGCGCGGCGGTCGGCGCGGGATGCGACCTGACGATGATGTGCGACATGCGCGTCGCCTCGGACAAGGCGCGGTTCGGCGAAGTCTTTTTGAACCTCGGAATCATTCCGGGCGATGCGGGCAGCTGGTTCATGCTGCGCCGTCTGGGCCATCAGAAAGCTGCCGATCTGACCTTCTCGGGCCGCATGATCGATGCCGCCGAGGCCCTGGAAATGGGAATGGTGCTGGAGGTCGTGCCGCATGAGAAATTGATGGACCGCACCCGCGAACGCGCCGCCGTCATCGCATCGAAGCCGCCGCGCGCGGTGCGGATCGCAAAGCGTCTGATGCGCAATGCCGAACGGATGGATCTACCAGATTTCCTGAATTCCGCGGCGGCCTATCAAGCGCTCATGCATCAGACTGAAGACCACCACGAGGCGGTCGCTGCCTTTATCGAAAAACGAAAACCGAATTTCACGGGTCGCTAAAGGAAGATCACATGTCCGATATCACCAAGAGGAAGATGGAGCAGATCGCGCAGATGTGGAATGCGCGCGGCAAGGGTCTGATAAAGCATATGGCACTCCAGATCGAAGAGGTCTCGACCGAAGGCGTTCGAGTTCGGATGCCGTTCAATCCGGAGTTTTGCGTCGACGCGGATCAAACGCGGCTTCATGGTGGCATCCTGACGGCTCTGCTGGACAGTGTGTTCGGTCTTGCAAACTTTGTGGCAATCGAGGGCGTCAGCACCATGGCCACTCTTGACCTTAGGGTTGATTACCTGCGGCCCGCTCGATCGCGCGCGGACGTCATCGTTCGCGCGCATTGTTTTCGGGAAACCCGCCATATCGCCTTCAATTCGGGCAGTATCTGGTTTGATGGCCATGAGAATGCGGAAATTGCACGTGGAGTCGCATCATTCGCATTGACCCGTGGAGACTCCAGCCTGTTTGACGCGTTGGAAAAAGGAGAGCCATCGTGATCAACTTGCAAGCCGTCAATGCAAATGTATCCCGCGTGCCGTTCTTCCGTTTTCTCAACTTCGAGGTTCAGAGCGTGGACAGCTGCCACGCCGAAACCGAGATGACCTTTGTAGAACGCCACATCGGAAACCCAGTCATGGACTACTACCATGGCGGGATCATCGCGAGCTTCATGGAAGCGACCGCCGCTATCGCAGTTCATCCCGATTTCGCGGACGTTCCGGCAAAGCCGATCAATCTGACCGTCGATTACCTCCGACCTGGCGTGAAGGGATCGCTTTATGCCCGTGCTAATGTTACCCGCAAGGGCAAGCGGATGGCGAGCGTCAGCGTGATCACGTGGCAGACGGACCGGGAAAAGGCGGTTGCGGAAGGGCTGTACCACTTCCTTCTGGTTTGATCGCAATGGCTGCGCTCATCAGGCTCGCGCGACGTTCTCCCTGTCGCAGATCCCTTCAAGAAGCAGCTTGATGAGCATGCCAGAGAACTCAGACAATGAAAGATACCCCGAGCTTCCCTCCTTGTTGGGATCAAACCATTCCACCGTCCAGTTCAAGGCGCCCAACATCACCTGGCGCAGAGGGACAATCTTGATGTCAGATCTTATGGCACCGGCCTCTTGCGCTTCGCGAAGAACCCTGTCCCAGAGATGCCCATACTCATGACGAATATCCCTGTGTCTCTTCCTTAAATGATTGGGCAGCATCCCATAGCTTCTGATGTTCGCAGACGTGAATTCGCTTGCCTTGAAGAGAAAATGTAAATGCGTCCAAATCGCAGTTGCGATCCTAGCATGATGGTCGATTGGCGCATGAAATTCTTGGACTGCTGCGGTGACCCCAGATAGCAAATCGCTCAAGCCGGCGTTCAGAACCTCGTCCACTATCGCGTCTTTGGATTTGAAATGGTAATAGACGCTGCCCGCCTTCATATCCGCTTCATCCGCGATCTGTCTTAGCGTGGTCGCCTTGTACCCTTTGTCTCTAAGAACGCGCGCCGCGGCCCTCAGGATTTCGGCGCGGGTTTTTGCGGCCTTGCCGATGGTGTCTTGCTCTTCAACAGAAGCGGCTACGTCGCCCGCCTTCTGGCCGTCTACGTCAGCCCGGTGACTGGGACACATACCGTCAAGTATCAGTTTGCTCATACGTTCTGCGAGGATATGAACCGGATACTGGTCCATTTTATACCATTCGACGGTCCAGTTCATGGCGCTCAATATGAACTGCCGGATCGCCGTAACGGAAATGTCGTTTCTCAGGGTGCCATAGTCTTTGGCATCCTGCAGAAAGCTGCTCCATACCCCGGCATAGGAGGCACGCAACTCACGGTGTGGGGCGCGCGCTTCATCCGACAGCATCGGATAGTTCCGGATATTGGCGGAAGTGAAGTCGCTGTCGGTCAGAAGATAGGTCAGGTGGGTTTCGATAAGCAAAGCGAAGGTCTTGCGAAATTCTTCGGGGCGCTGCTTTGTCGCGCGGACGATTTCGCAGACCTTCTCGTAAAGCTGCCGCACACCAAGTTCGAGAACCTCGCTCAAAATCTGGTCCTTGGATTGGAAATGATAGTAGATGCTTCCGGCTTCTATCCCTGATCCATGGGCAATGTCGCGCATCGTCGTCGCGTAAAAGCCATCGTGCCGAAAAAGTCGGGCAGCCGTAGCGAGGACGTCCCCCCGCGTCCTTTCGGACTTGCTCAGGTCATCTTCGATTTTATCGACCACATCGAGTCCTCGCATCATCCGCGACCGATACATGTCGCCCATAAGGATGTCCATTGCAATAAATCTAACAAGCGTTAGAATGTACGAAAGGACGCCTCGAATCAAGTTCTTTGCGAAGGTGTTAGCGGAAGAGGAGGACATCCATATGCGAGGATTAAATGGAAAACGTGTCATCGTGACGGGTGGCGGCAGCGGAATCGGGCGCGCGGTGTGCGAACGTTTCGGCGAAGAAGGTGCCGAGGTTGCGATCTTCGACATGAATGAAGGCGGCGCGCAGGAAACGGCCCGTCTGATCCAGAGCGGCGGAGGAAAAGCCCAAGCTTACAGGGTGGACATCACCGACCGGGCTGAGGTGGACAAGGCTGTGGCCGCGTTCGAGGCTGGTGGCCCGATCGACGTGCTGGTGAACAACGCCGGCTGGGATGTGATAAAACCGTTCCTCGACAGCGATGCGGATCTGTGGAAAAAGGTCATCGACATCAACCTTTATGGTCCGCTGAACATGCACCACGCGGTGTTGCCCGGCATGGTCAATAACGGCGGGGGCCGCGTGGTCAACATCGCCTCCGACGCCGGCCGTGTCGGGTCTTCGGGCGAAGCCGTTTATTCGGCTTGCAAGGGCGGCATCATCTCGTTCACCAAAACCGTGGCGCGGGAACTGGCGCGCAAGGGCATTCAGTTGAACGCTGTCGCCCCCGGCCCGACCGATACGCCGCTGTTTGCTCAGGTTGCCGAGGGCGAGGCCGGTCAAAAGATCGCCGAGGGTCTCAAGCGGGCGATTCCGATGAAGCGTCTGGCGCAGCCGACGGATTATCCTGGCATCATCTGCTTCCTGTCGTCCGACGACGCCGGTTTCATTACCGGCCAGGTGATCTCGGTTTCCGGCGGCTTGTCGATGCACGGTTGACCGTGGGCGGGAGTGCCTGTCACAAGGTATTGCCGTCACGCCGTGTCCAGGGTTACCTCCCCGACTGGCCGCGCCAAATGCGCGGCCCTTTTTCCTTGTAGAAAGGTGGCGGATGTTTCAGCCAGACTCTGACATTCAGCGATTAAGCACGCTGACCGCTTTTCTGAAAGACTGCGGCATTGACAGTTACGAGGATCTTGTCCGCCGCGCCACTGAGGAGCCGGATTGGTTCTGGGGCCGGATCATTGACCATGCCGGTATACGGTTCGGCAAGCCGCACACGGTGCTGCGGGATATTTCCGATGGGCCTGAATCGATCAGATGGGCTGTCGGAGCCACTCTGAATCTGACGGAAACCTGTCTCGACGCACGAATTCACGAAGGTCTTGGCGAAAAGACTGCGATTGACTGGGTCGGCGAAGACGGAAGCCGCCGCCGATGGACCTATTCCGAACTTTCCGCCGAAGTCGCCCGCGTCGCCTCGGCCCTTGACGCGCGCGGGGTGCAGCCTGGTCAGGCGGTGGGCATCTACATGCCGATGATCCCCGAAATCGAGGCTGCGCTGCTAGGTATTGCCCGGCTGGGCGCGGTCGCGGTGCCGCTGTTTTCCGGCTTTGCGCCGCATGCGATCATATCGCGCCTGAAGGATGCGGGTGCCGTGGCGGTGCTGACGGCGGATGCCTCACCCAGACGCGGCAAGCCGGTCTGGATGGAGGCGGTGCTGGCCGAAGCCCTGACCGAGGTGCCTTCCGTTCATACCGTGTTCAGCCTGCGGCGGTTCGGCGGCGCGGTGGCCGATCCGGCCCGCGATCTCGACTGGACCGAAGCTTTGGGCGCCGCCGACCCGGATTTCGCAGCGGTTGCCGTCAAGGCCGAGGACCCTTTCCTCATCGCCTATACCTCGGGCACGACAGGCCGGCCCAAGGGCGTTGTGCATACCCATCTCGGGGTGCAGGCCAAGGCAACGGCGGATATCCTGCTGTGCCTCGACATGAAACGCGATGACCGCCACCTGTGGATGACCGACATGGGCTGGGTGATGGGGCCGCTCACCCTGCTATCGGTGCTGCTGTCCGGCGCCACGCTGGTGCTGGCCGAGGGCGCGCCCTCTATCCCTGGCGATCCCTTCAGGCTGTTGCGCATTGCGTCCGAGATGCAGGTGACCCACATCGGCGTTGCCCCCACGCTGGTGCGGCAATTCATGACGCAAAGCCCCGAGCCACTTTTGGCCTATGACTTGGCACGCCTGCGCATCGTCGCCTCGACCGGCGAGCCCTGGACGGAAGAGGCCTGGCTCTGGCAACTCGACCATATCTGCCGACGCCGCGCTGTGCCGCTGAACATTTCCGGTGGAACCGAACTGTTCGGCGCGATCCTGACCTCAACTGTGCTGCACGAAATCAAGCAGGGCGGTTTTTCGGCCCAGGCCCTGGGTGTGGGCGCGCGCGTACTGCGCGAGGATGGCCACGAGGCCGCGCCGGGCGAGGTGGGCGAACTGGTCGTGACCCAGCCGCCTCTGGGGCTGACCCCGGCGATCTGGGGCGACCGCGAGCGGTATCTCGAAACCTACTGGTCCACCTATCCCGGCATCTGGCGGCACGGCGACTGGGTGCGCCGCGACCCTGACGGCACCTGGTATATCCTCGGCCGCTCGGACGACACGCTGAACATCGCCGGTAAACGCATCGGCCCGCCCGAGATCGAGGCGGCGCTGACCGGGACCGGCGAGGTGGTGGACGCCGCCGCCATCGCCGCGCCCGACGATATCAAGGGGGTGGCCGTGGTCTGTATTTGCGTCGCGGCGCCGGGGGTGTCGCCCAATGCGACGCTTGTCGAACGGCTCAAGGACCGGGTGGGCGAGGTCGTGTCGAAACCCTTCCGCCCGCGCGAGATCCATTTCGTCGAGGCATTGCCCAAGACCCGCACCATGAAGACGATGCGCCGGATCGTGCGCGCGGCCTTCCTTGGCGAGAATCCGGGCGATCTGTCGTCGATCAGCAACCCGAAAACAATCCAGCCCATTGCAGACCTGCGAAAGGATAAGACATGATCACCGTTTTCGGAGCCACCGGCACCACCGGCGCCCCCCTTGTCGACACGCTTCTGACCAAGGGCGCGACCGTGCGCGCTGTCACCAGCAACCCCGCAAGTCTGGACGCTCTGAAGGCCAAGGGATGCGAGGCCGTCGTCGCGAGTTTCACCGATCCCGCCGCGCTGGCGCGGGCCTGTAACGGGGCAGAAAAGATATACCTGGTCACGCCTGCCCATCTGGACATGCGCCAGTGGAAGGCGAACGTGATCGAGGCCGCCAAGGCCGCGGGCGTGCGCCATGTCGTTCTGGCCACCGGGCTGGGTGCGTCGCCCAAGGCGGGGCTGACTTTTGGAAAGTGGCACTCCGAAACCCAGGAGCTGCTGAAGCAGAGCGGGCTTGACTGGACGTTCGTCCAGCCGACCTATTTCATGCAGAACCTGTTCTGGCAGACCAGCAACATTGGCAAGAACGGGGTGTACCACGATGATCTGGGCGGCCCTGTAGCCTGGATCCACGCCCGCGACATCGCGGATGTCGCCGCCGAGACACTGACCGCCCCGGGATTTGAGGGCAAGGGTCTTGGGCTGACCGGCCCCGAAGCGCTAACCGGCGATGACATCGCAGCCCTTTTGTCCGAAGTGACAGGGCGAAATGTCACCTGTGCCCCCCTGTCGGCCGAGGATGCGAAAGCGGCCATGGTGGCTGGCGGGATGCAGGATGAGGTCGCCGGAGCCATGGTCGAACTGGCCTCCATAGCGCCCAAGGGCTACCTTGCCGGCATCGAGACAACGGTCAGCGACGTGTTGGGCCGCCCGGCCCGTCGATTTACCGATTTCATCGCTGAGAACCGGGATGCGTTCGTCCAGTGACCTGGCGGCGGCGCCGCTTTATCTTGAAATGGCGCCGCCCCTGAACGCAGCGTCCCAGATCAACCATCTTTTTGTGTTCCGCGATATGGGTGTACTGAGCGGACGTGGAAGCGGGCGGTTCGCGACCGACCTCTTTACCCTTTCGATAACGTGCGACGACAGCGGCGGGGCGCGCGGATCGATGGCACCACCGCGCCCGGGTTTCACGCCCCGCCTAATGCCATTCCATGGTGTCGTGGCCGGGCTACGGCTGTCGTCAAGACCGGAGCGTTTGCCCGAGGCCGAGGAACTGAAACCGTTGGCTTCAGCTCTGGCGCGCGTTCAGCAGAGCGACGAGGCGCTGCCGTTGTTGGTCACTATGCTCGACGAACTTGCAAAGTGTCTGCGTTTTGCCGCGTCACCCGGGCTGTGCAGTGCCCGGACGGAACGACGTAAGGTCCGAGAGGAAACCAGCGTGTCACGACGGCGACTCGCTGCCTCACGGCGCTTTCGGAGGTTGCTTGGACAACTCGCGACGCAGACCGTGTCCCTGACAGATCTGGCGCTGGATGCCGGATATTACGATCAACCTCATATGTCCGCCGCCTGCCGTGCCTTTGCAGGAAAACCACCCCGCGCACTTCGCTTACAGGCGGCACAGTGCGGTTTTGGCCGTTCGCTACAAGATGCGCGCCTCAAGGATCGGCTAATCTTGGTCATCAATGAATGAAATTCAGGAGGGCAGCACGCCATGACGCCATTCGAACCGAAAAATCCTGCCTATGACGCACGCGTACGCGACAGTTTCAATCGACAGAATGTGATGCGCACGCTTGGGATCAGGATTGCCGATCTTACCCCCGGACATATCGTCCTAGAGATGGCCCACAGTGCTGATTTCACCCAACAGCATGGGTTTCTGCATGCCGGAGTCGTTTCGACCGCGCTCGACAGTGCGTGCGGCTATGCCGGTTTTTCGCTGATGCCCGCCGATGCCGCGGTGTTGACGGTGGAATTCAAGATCAACCTGCTCAACCCGGCGGACGGCGAACGGTTTCGCTTCGTTGCCGACGTGGTGAAACCGGGAAGGAACCTGACCATCTGCGAGGCACGCGCCTATGCCACCAAGGGAGGACAGGAAAAGCTGGTCGCGACGATGACCGCGACGCTGATGGCGCTGGTGGGGCGGACGGGCGTGGCGGGGTGACGACCGGGGCCGGGCACCGGGCGAGGGTCAGACCTTCAACCGGGCTTCGAGGACATGCCGCTGGACCTTTCCGCTGGTCGATCTGGGGAAATCGTCGAATGCGATGAAATGCAGCTCGCGCGGGCGTTTGTAGCCTGCCAGACTTTCGCGGCACAAATTCATCAGCGCATCCGCATCCGGTCGGTCATTGCCGCAGGCGACAAAGGCCACCGGGGCTTCGCCCCATTTCGCGTCGAACGCCCGCACCACCGCCGCTTCGACAACAGACGGATGCGCCAGAAGCACGCGCTCGATTTCCGCCGGATAGACGTTCTCGCCGCCGGTCTTGATCAGGTATTTAACCCTGTCCACAAAGTCGATCGTGCCATCGGGATTGCGCCGGAACAGATCGCCCATGTGGAAGAACCCGTTGCGAAAGTCTCGGGCATTGGTGGCGTTGGCGTTCCAGTAGCCAGAGAACAGCGTCGGGCCGCGCATCGCCATTTCACCGGGCGTTCCGTCGGGAACGTCGCGGTCTTCAGGGTCAACCAGCCGGACCTCGCAGAATGCGCTGATCCGTTTGGACAGTTTTTCGGGTATGACACCGGGCGCGATCAGACCCGCGGTGCCAGGCGGCAAGCCGGTTTCGGTCGCCCCGAAGGAATTCAGGAAGGGCGTGTCCAGAAAGCTGGTCAACTCCGCGATCTGATGTGGAGGCACCAGATCAGCCATCGCGCCGCAGACCTTGATCCCTTTCACCGGCAGCGGGTTGGCGCGCCGCTCGGCGATGAAGGCATCCAACGCGCCCGGCATCATCACGAACCAGCCGATCCTGTGGCGTGACAGCGCCTCATTGATGACGGCAGGTTGCAACCCGTCCACCATCACCACCGTGCCGCCGCGCAAGATCGTCGCCAGCGCATGATCGGTGGACGCCATGTGAAACATGGGCGCCCAGGCGATGAAGCCGTCGCCGGGATCGAGCGCCAGTTGCGCCGCGAAGACCATGGATCTAGCGATATGGGCGCGGTGGCTGATCAGCGCCCCCTTGGGTCGGCCTGTCGTCCCCGATGTGTAAAGGATCGTCAGCCCGGCCTCGGGATCCTCCACCAGGGTTCCGGTGCGCGGATCTGGTTTGGCCCCAGCGATGGCCGCGTCCAGATCCGGCCCGATCTCCATGCATCGGGTAGCGGAGACCGCATGATACGCGCCGCGCAGGCCGGGTTCGACCAGCGCCAGAACCGGCTCGACCAGGTCGATGCAATGCCGCAGTTCATCCGGCGCAAGCCGCCAGTTCAGGCAGGCGACGATTGCGCCGATCCCCGCAGGGGCCAGTTCGGTTTCAAGATATTCCGCCCGGTTGTGGGACAGGATCGCGATCCTGTCTCCGGGCGTGACGCCTCTCGCCAGAAAGACGGCGGCCAGACGATCAACCCGCTCCAGCAACTCGGCGTAGGTCTGCCGTTTGCGACCGTCCTCGACGGCAAGAACCCTGGCACTGTCCTGCGCGCGGCTTCGAAAGATCGAGTACAGATCGGTGCGTCCTGCGCGAAAAACCTCTGGCTGCATCGCATCCTCCCCTCATGCCAATTCAAAGACCCTGCGCCAAACGCACCCCTTCATCAATGGCGCGCAGCGCGTCAAGCTCCGCCGCCTCTTTTGCCCCGCCGATCATCGTGACGGTGACTCCGCGCCCGGCGAGGGCCTCGGCCAGCGCCCGCTCTGGCTCCTGCCCGGTGCACAGCACGATCGTATCGGCGGCGATGACCTTTGGCTTTCCGTCCATGAGGATATGCAGCCCCGCGTCGTCGATACGGTCATAGACCACGCCGCCCATGGCCTCGACCCCGTGTTTGCGCAGCGCGTTGCGCAGGATCCAGCCCGTGGAGACGCCAAGCCCTGCCCCCGGTTTCGAGGTTTTTCGCTGAAGCATGACCACCTTGCGACGCGAAGGTTTCGGTGCCAGCGGATCGCCCGCAAGACCGCCCGACGCGGCGAATGTCGGGTCTACGCCCCATGTCTCGCAGAATGCGTTGGTGCTGTGGACCTCTGCCGATCCGGTCACGAGGAATTCGGCCACGTCATGGCCGATGCCGCCTGCCCCCATCACCACGACGTTGTCACCCGCAGCACGTTCGCCGGACAGGATCTCGGCATAGGTGGCAACGCTCGGATGGTCCACGCCCGGCAGATCGGGAATGCGCGGCGTGACCCCTGTGGCGATCACTACATGGTCGAAACCGGTCAGATCATCCAGACCGGCCCGCTGCCCCAGGCGCAGCGTGACGCCGTGTTTGTGCATCTGGCCGGAATAATAGCGCAGGGTTTCGTCGAACTCGTCCTTGCCCGGCGCCGCACGCGCCAGGTTCAATTGACCGCCCAGCCTGTCATGGGCTTCGAACAAGGTGACGACATGGCCCAGCCGTGCCGCCTCGGCCGCCGTGGCCATGCCCGCGGCGCCGCCGCCGACAACCGCCACCTTCCGGGGTGAATCTGTCGGCGTGTCCCGGAATTCGGTTTCGCGGCCTGCCCGAGGGTTGACCAGACAGCTCACCGGCCGGTCGGAAAAGATAAAATCCAGACAGGCTTGGTTGCAGGCGATGCAGGTGTTGATCTCGTCCGCGCGGCCCTCGCGCACCTTCTTGACGAAATGCGGGTCGGCCAGAAAGGGCCGGGCCATCGAGATCATGTCTGCCTCGCCAGAGGCAAGGATGTCCTCGGCCATTGCGGGCGTGTTGATCCGGTTCGAGGCGACCACAGGAATGGACACTGCGGCCTTCACATTGGCCGCCGCCTGCCGCCAGGCACCTCGCGGAACCGGATAAGCAATCGTCGGCACGCGCGCTTCGTGCCAACCGATGCCGGTGTTCAGAATATCCGCCCCCGCCGCCTCGATCTTGCGCGCCAGTGCCGCAATTTCATCGGCGGGCGCGCCGCCCTCGACCAGATCAGCCGCCGAAATTCGGTAGATGACAAGGAAATCCGGCCCGCATTGGTCTCGCACGGCGCGCACGATCTCGACCGGAAAGCGATGTCGGTTCTCGGCGCTGCCGCCCCAGTCGTCTTCACGCTTGTTGGTATGCGTGACAGTGAATTCATTGATGAGGTATCCTTCGGAACCCATGATCTCGACGCCATCGAACCCCGCGGCCTGGGCGTTGGCTGCGGCTTTGGCGAAATCCGCAATGGTGCGGCGAATATCGGCGTCGGTCATCTCACGCGGGATGAAACGGTTGATCGGCGCGCGAATCGGTGATGGCGCCACGCAGCCCTCGATCTTTGCGTAGCGTCCGGCATGAAGCAACTGCGCGCAGAACAGGCTGCCTTCGGCTTGTACCGCCTCGCAGATCGGACGCAGGTGCATGGCCTCGTCCGGGTCGTCGATTCGCGGACCTTCCGGATCGAACAGCCCCTCGGCATTGGGAGAAAACCCTCCGGTGACCAGAATCGCCGCCTCCCCCCGGGCCCGTTCAGCGTAGAACGCGATCTGTTTGGAAATGCCATCGGGCTCGGTTTCCAGCCGTGTGTGCATCGACCCCATGATGATCCGGTTTCGCACCATGTGTGTGCCTGCGCGGATGGGCGAAAGCAGGTTTCCGAAGCTTTCCCTTTGCGTGTTTCCCATTGTGAACATCCTCCTCAAATCTTTGCTTGAACTATATTCTAACATTCGTTAGATTTTTGGGAAGAGTATATTTCGGTCACGGGGAGGAGCGCCGATGCAATTCCAGCCAACAGAGGATCAAAAGGCGTTTCGCGAAACCGCCAAGAGATTCGCCACTGAAAAACTGGCGCCCAGCTATCAGGAGCGCGCAAGCGGCCACACGTTTGACCGAGCGCTGATCCGCGACATGGGCGCGCTTGGACTAATTGGTGCCGATCTGCCGGAGGAATTCGGCGGACTTGGCGAAAGTTCGGTTACTTCCGGGCTGATCGTCGAGGAAATCGCCTATGCCGATTTCAACGCAAGCTATGTTCAGCTCCTCGGCTCTCTCATGGGGGGGATGGTGGCCAAGCATGCTTCCCAGGAGATCGCTTCGGAATGGGTGCCCAAGGTAGTCTCGGGGGAGGCCGTCATTGGCTTGGGCCTGACCGAACCGCGCGGCGGTTCGGACGCGGCGAACCTGATCCTCAAGGCCACGAAGTCCGGCAACGGCTGGCGGCTGAACGGCGAGAAGACCTCGATGAGCTTTGCATCCCAAGCCGATGCGGCGGTAGTCTTTGCGCGTACCGGCGATCCGGACGGCGGCTCACGCGGGGTCAGCGCGTTTTTTGTCGATCTGAACCAGGAGGGCATCAAGCGTACCCATTTCGACGACATCGGCACCAAGCCGGTCGGACGCGGATCAGTGTTTTTCGACGATGTGTTTGTGCCGGCCGAAAGCATGATGGCCGAACAGGACCGCGCTTTCGGCACGATCATGGCGGGGTTCGACTATTCCCGCGCGCTGATAGGACTGGAATGCCTGGGCGCGGCACAGGCATCGGTGGACGAAACCTGGGCCTATGTCCGGGAACGCGAGGCGTTCGGCGCCCCCATCGTGCAATATCAGGGCGTCAGCTTCCCGCTGGCAGAGGCCGAGACGCAACTTACCATGATGCGGCAGCTTTGCTACTACACACTAGACCTGCGCGACCGGGGCCTGCCCCATACCTCCGAGGCGGCGATGTGCAAGTGGTATCTGCCCAAGACCGCCTGCGAGATCATTCACCAGTGTCTGATCCTGCACGGGCATTACGGATACACCACCGACCTGCCCCATCATCAGCGTTACAACGACGTGCTCGGTCTGCAGATTGGCGACGGCACCGCGCAGATCCAGAAGCTGGTGATTGCCCGCGAGAAGGTCGGGCGGCTGGCGCTGCAGTATGACAAGAAGGCGAAGGGAGTAGCGAAATGAGCGCTCCCGTCGCCGTAACCATCGAAGGTAGCGTCGGCATCATCGAGCTGGCTCGACCAGAGAAGTTCAATTGCTTGTCGCTCAAGGTGCATGAATGCATTTCGAACGCGCGCGCCAGGTTCGAGGCCGAACGGAATGTTCGGTCGATCCTGATCCGGGCACAGGGCAAACATTTTTGCACCGGAGCCGATCTGACTGAGGTGAAGGGCAAACTGAACGATCCCGCCGCGCTGGACCATTTCATCGCCTTTGGCATGAACAACCTGCGCGCACTCGAATCCTCCTCCCTCCCTGTCGTAGTGGCAGTGCAGGGCTTGTGTTTGGCCGGCGGGGTCGAACTAATGCTAGCATGTGACGTGTGTTTCGGAGCCGAAACGGCGCAGTTCGGCGATCAGCATGCGCAATTTGGTCTGATACCCGGTTGGGGCGGTTCGCAGCGGCTGACGCGGCTGATGGGACAACGCCGGGCGCTTGACTTGATGTTTTCGGCTCGCTGGCTGAAGGCCGAGGAGGCCAAAGAGGCGGGTTTGGTCAATTACATCGTGCCGGAAGCGGATCTGCACAAGTCCGCGCTGGAATACTGCCAAAAGATCGCGACCCGGTCGCGTCCCGGTATCGCCGAGATGAAGCGGCTGGCACGGGAAGGTGCGGACCTGGGCATCGACCAGCAAATGCGGCTGGAGCGTGACGCCGCCGTGCGCGCGCTGCCCAGTGATGACGTGGCCGAGGGGCTCGACGCATTCGAGAACCGGCGCGCCCCCGAATTCAAGACTTGAGGAAAACATGGAATTCACTTTGAACGACGAACAACGCCAGATCTACGAATACGGCGGTCAGTTGGCGCAAGAATTCGACAACGATTATTGGCTGCGGCATGCCCGGAAACATGAATTTCCCAGGGACATGTTCCAAAAGATTGCCGATGACGGCTTTCTGGGCATCATGGTTCCCGAAGAATACGGCGGTGCCGGGCTTGGCATGACCGAGATGGCCCTGTTCATGGAAGGCACGGCCAATCACGGCATTCCGCTGCTGATGATGGTGGTCGGCCCGACCATGTCGCTGGCCCATATCGCCAGCCACGGCACCGAGTTCCACAAGAAAGAGCTGCTTCCAGCCGCCTGCCGGGGCGAAATCCAGTTCTGTTTCGCGATCACCGAACCGGGGGCCGGGTCGAACACGATGAAGTCCACCACGCTGGCCAAGCGCCGGGGCAACCGGTTCAGCCTGACGGGGGAAAAGACCTTCATCACCGGGGCCGATGTGTCCGACTATTGCCTGGTTGTGGCGCGGACCAAGCCGCACACCGAGGTCAGCCGCAAGACCGACGGGTTCACCCTTTTTGCCGTGGACCTGAAAAAGAAGGGCGTCGCGCAACAACGGGTGAAGATCTCGATCCCCTTGCCCGAAGAACAGTGGACCCTGTTTTTCGACGAGGTGGATCTGGGTCCCGAGGACGTGGTCGGCGAAGTGGACGAAGGGTTTTCCATCCTGTTCGACAGCCTCAACCCCGAGCGCATCATCCTGGCCGCACTATGCTGCGGCATCGGCCGCTTCGCCCTGAACAAAGGTGTGGCCTATGCGTCCGAACGCAATGTCTTCGGTCAACCCATCGGGGCGCACCAGGGTGTGCAGCACCCGATGGCCAAGGCCTACACCGCCATTGAAATGGCCAGCCTGATGACCCGTCGCGCAGCGTGGGAGTTCGACAACAAGCTGCCCGCGGGGGCCTCGTCGAACATGGCCAAATACTTCGCCGCCGAAGCCGGGATCGAAGCGGTGGACGCCGCACTGCAGGCGCATGGCGGATCGGGTTTCACCGAGGATACCGGACTCTACGAGATGTATCCGCTGGTGCGCCTGTTGCGTACGGCACCCGTGAACCGCGAGCTGTGCCTCAGCTTCATCGGCGAAAAGGTCATGGGTCTGCCGCGGTCCTATTGATCGCCCGGCCGGGAATGGAGGATAATATGCAATATGGAATGCGCTTCCGGCGGGAGGATGCCGCCGACAAGGTAAACGATCACTTCTGGCACCCAGTCGAGGGCACGCCGCTCGAGGAGGTGCGCCGCATTCAGGAAGAGCGGCTGCGCGATCAAATGGCCTATCTCAAGGCGAACTCGACCTTCTATCAGGAGAAGTTCGCCGAGGCCGGTGTGGAATTCGGCGATATCCGCACCATCGAAGACCTGCAAAAGCTGCCCTACACATACAAGACCGAGATTCGCGAAAGCCTCGCGGCAGAGCCGCCCTTCGGCAAGCACCGCGCCGCGCCGATGGCCGACATCATCCAGATGCAGGCCTCGTCGGGGACAACCGGCAGCCCCGCATATGTGGCCCTGACCGAATCCGACGCCGAGATGTGGCACGAGATGACGGCGCGCTGTTTCTTTGCCAACGGCGTGCGGCCCGGCGACATGGTGCTGCATGCGTTTTCGCTGGCCAAGGGCTTTGTCGGCGGCATCCCGGTGATGCAGGGACTGCAATACATGGGTGCGATCGACGTGCCGGTGGGGGCTGATGGCGGCGCGGAAAGGTTGCTGCGCGCTTGTGCGGACACGCGCCCGCGCTGTATCGTCGGCGCACCTAACTTCGTTCTGCATCTGGCCGAAAAGGCTCCGGAAGTGCTTGGCTGCAAGGCCAGCGAGCTGGGCGTCGAGCGGGTGATCGTGGGCGGCGAACCGGGCGGCGGCATCCCGGCGATCCGCGCCAAGATCGAAGCGGCCTGGGGTGCCAAATGCACCGAGATGCTGGGGGGCACCGATCTGGGCGTGACCTATTGGGCCGAATGCGACGCGCAATCGGGCATGCATATGGTCAACATGGACTACATCATCACCGAACTGCTCAATCCCGAAAGTGGCGAGATCATTCCTTGGAAAAAAGGCGCCGAGGGCGAGATGATCTATACCGCGATCGGCCGGCGGGCAAGCCCGCTGGTGCGGTTCCGGTCGGGCGATTATATTGAGGTCATCGACACCGAGTGCTCCTGCGGCCGCACCGGCCCCAAGATCCGTTGCACCGGTCGGACCGACGACATGCTGATTGTGCGCGGGGCCAATGTGTTTCCTTCGGCGATCAACAGCGTGATCACAGAAATGGTGCCCGAAACCAATGGTGTCATGCGGATCGTGGCAGATTTCGAAGGCCACACTACTCAGGGCGCGCTGAAAGTGATCGTCGAACGCGGTCCCGGTCGCGATCCATCTGATGACAACGCCCTCAAGAATAAGATTGAGCAGCGCTTGCGCGATGCCCTCGTTTTCAGGGCCGACATTCGCCTGGTCGCGCCGGATACGTTTGAAAAACCCGGCGCAGCTAAGGTCGCCTTTGTCCTCAGAAAGTACCCGGACCTGCCATGACGAAAATGAAATCCCTTCTCGACACCGGGTCCGACGACTTCCGGAAAAACGATGCGCTTTACCGGGAAAAGGTCGGCGAACTGCATGCGCTTCGGCTGCTACAACGCGTCGGCGGCCCGGAAAATGCGCGGGAACGGCATGTCAGCAAAGGCAAGATCCTGCCGCGCGAACGGGTCGAGCGGCTGATCGATCCGGGAACGCCCTTTCTCGAAATCGGAGAACTCGCCGGGCTGAACAAATATGAAGGCGTGCCACCCGGTGCAGGGATCATCACCGGCATCGGCGTGATCGAGGGACGTCAGTGCATGATAATCGCCAATGACGCTACCGTGAAGGGCGGCACCTATTTCGGCATGACCTGCCGCAAACACGTCCGGGCGCAGAAAATCGCCTGGAAAAACCGTCTTCCGGTGATCACCCTGGTCGATTCCGGCGGGGCGTTTCTGCCGGAGCAGGCGAGTATCTTTCCCGATGAGGGGCAGTTCGGCTCAATCTTCCATCAACAGATCGGCATGTCGGGCGATGGCGTACCGCAGATCGCCGTGGTCATGGGGCCCTGCACCGCGGGCGGCGCCTATATCCCGGCGCTTTGCGACGAGGTGGTGATCGTGCGCGGTCAGGGCTTCATGTATCTGGGCGGGCCAGAATTGACCTTTGCTGCGACCGGCGAAAAGGTCGATGCCGAAACGCTGGGCGGCGGCAAGATGCATTCGTCCGTTTCCGGCGTGACAGACCATCTTGCCGAGGATGACGCGCACGCGCTGGCCATCACCCGCGAAATCGTCAGCCACCTGGGCGAAAAACCGCAGCCGCGCAAGACGCCGACGTCGCCGCGCCCCCCCGCCTATCCGGTCGAGGAGATCTATGGCGTCGTCAGCCGAGACCCAAGGGTGCCGACCGACAACCGCGAGATTGTTGCGCGCCTTGTCGATGACAGCGATTTTCACGAGTTCAAGCCACTTTTCGGCGACACCCTCATGACCGGCTGGGGCCGAATCCATGGCCACGAGGTCGGCATCCTGGCCAACACCGGCGTGCTCTTTGTCGAGGCCGCGCTGAAGGCTACGCATTTCATCAATCTCTGCGTCCAGCGCGATATCCCGCTGCTGTTCCTCGCGGATGTGAACGGCTTCATGGTCGGCCGCGACGTCGAGCAGATGGGCATTGCCAAGGCGGGCGCCAAGATGATCACCGCCATGTCTTCGGCGCGGGTGCCGAAGTTCACCATCATCACCGGCGGCTCTTACGGGGCGGGTTACCTGGCCATGCTTGGCCGCCCGTTCCAGCCGGACGCGATGTTCGCCTGGCCCACGGGCCGGTCCGCGATCATGGGGCCGGAACAGGCCGCCAGCGTGCTAGCGCAGGTGCGCGCCCAGATCAACGAACGCCAAGGCAAGAAATGGACACCCGAGGAGGAGGAAACCTTCAAGGCACCAATCCGCAAGGAATACGAAGATTTCCAGGGGGCCTACAATTTCGCCTCCAACCTCTGGATCGACAGCGTGATCGAGCCTGCCGAGACCCGGGACGTCATGGCGCTGATGCTGGACATCGCTTCGCGCAGGCCCAAGGTCGAAACGCATTTCGGCGTGTTCAGGATGTGAGGCGCAAACCATGAAAATCAAAACGCTTCTTATCGCCAATCGCGGCGAAATCGCCTGCCGAATCGCACGCACCGCGCGGGCCAGCGGCATCACCCCTGTTGGCGTGCATTCGCAGGCCGACGCCAACGCCCTTCACGTCCGTGAGATCGGCAAATCTGTCTGCATCGGCGCCGGTCCCGCATCCGAGAGCTATCTGAAGATCGACGCAGTCATCGCCGCCGCCAGATCCGTCGGCGCCGATGCGATCCATCCCGGTTACGGCTTTCTGGCAGAGAACGCAGATTTCGCCCGCGCGGTCGAAGCCGCAGGCATGATCTTCATGGGGCCGACACCGGAAACGCTGGAACGCTTCGGCGACAAGGCCAGCGCCAAGGACGCGGCGGTTGCTGCCGGCATTCCGGTTGTCTCGGGCGCCCAGGGCGCGCGCTCCAACCCGCAGGAAATCGCACAGGAAGTGCGCAAGATGGGCCTACCGGTGCTGCTCAAGGCGGTCGGCGGCGGCGGCGGGCGCGGGCAGCGGCTCGTGACGGTTGAAGCCACGCTTGTGGAGGACATCGAGGGCGCGCTGCGCGAAGCAAAGTCCACCTTTGGCTCCGAGGGCCTTCTGCTGGAACGCTTCCTGCCCGAGGCACGCCATGTCGAGGTGCAGATCGCGGGCGACGGCAAGGGCCATGTGCTGCACCTGTTCGAGCGCGACTGCACGCTTCAGCGCCGCCACCAGAAGGTCATCGAAGAGGCCCCGGCTTGGGGCTTGCCTCGCGCGCTTCTTGACGAGATCGCGCATGACGCGGTGCGCCTGGGCGAAACGCTCAATTATCGCGGCCTGGGCACGGTCGAATTTCTGGTCGCGGGGGACGAGTATTTCTTTCTGGAGGTGAACCCGCGCATCCAGGTGGAACACCCCGTCACAGAGGCGATCACCGGGCTGGACCTGGTCGCGTTGCACCTGCGCATTGCGGAGGGCGCGGGCTTGGGGCTTGTTCAGGAGGATCTGCGGATCAACGGCCACGCCGTCGAGGCGCGGCTTTATGCCGAAGACCCGGCCATGCAATTCGCCCCCTCGACGGGCACGCTGACCACGCTCAGCCTGCCCGGCGGCCTGCGGATCGACAGCGGTGTCGAAGAAGGCGACGCGGTGACGCCCTATTACGACCCGATGATCGCTAAGCTGATCGTTCACGCGCCCGACCGGGAAACCGCCTTGGCGCGGCTGGCGACGGCGCTGGACCATATCGCGGTGGAGGGTGTGGAAACTAACCGTGCCTTTCTGACGGCGCTAGCGCGAAACCCCGAATTCGGGCAGATGCAGGTTCATACGCGCTGGATCGACGGCCGGCTTGACGCGCTGACACAGCCGGCCCCCCTTACCCGCCCCGAGCGGTGGAAGGCGGCAGCCGCGATTCTGTTCGTGGCAACGTCGCGCCGCGATGCGGACGTGGATCCCTGGAGCAACCGCG
>NZ_NCJT01000123.1 GCF_002282565.1 Hyphomonas sp. 34-62-18 | reverse complement strand
CGCCGCAGCAGGGCCGCGCCCGATCTTTTATGTTGAGACCCATTCCGGGCGCGGAAGGTATGACCTTACCAACGCCCAAGCCCGCAAGCGCGGCGAGTCCGATGACGGCGTGATCGCCCTGATGAAGGGCAAACCGCCAAAGCCACTGTCCCAGTGGATGGAGCTCATCAATGCGCGCGGCGTGAAGGCCTATCCCGGATCGCCCTCACTGGCGCAGACCCTGTTGCCGAAGTCTGCACGGATGGTGCTGTTTGAACTGCACCCGCAGGAGAACACCGCCCTGAACGAGGCGATGAAGGGCGACGACCGTATCCGTATACAGAAGGCCGATGGCTATTCTGCCGCGCTGAGGCTGGCGCCGCGCGCGGGCGAACAGATGGTTGTGCTGATCGATCCCAGCTACGAAACCCACCGCGACATTGAAGCCCTGGCCCTATGGACCCCCAAAGCGCTCAAACGCTGGCCGGGCGCCTTGCTCATCCTCTGGCTGCCCCTCTTCCGGGATGGGCGTGAAGCGGAGTTTGGCGAATACCTTGCCACGCTGGGCGATGCGATGATCGTCGGCGCCCGCTGGCCAGTCGCCACGGGGACGGAAAGTTCCATCGAAGGCTCCGCCATGGTCGCTTATGGCGCCCCGCCCGAAGCGCGCGCCAAATGCGAAGCGATAGCCTCAAGTCTTGAGCATTACTGGGCTCAGCATGCCTAAGCAGACTTTTGCTTGCGTCCGTATTCTTCGTAGCTTTTGCCGAGCGCAAACGAAATCATTCCGAGCCCGCGACTAACCGTGTAGGCTCGCGACATAATCGCACGCTTGTTTTGCCCTAGTGTGATGAGAGCCGTGAGCGCAGTTAGCGCGCTGCCGATCACAACGCGGATGACGCCGTGCATGCCACTTTTAAGGCGCGCCACGCCCGGCGTTGAATTGCGCCCGGCGATCACCGCGTCCGTCAAACCTGTCCGATACCAGCGGCGGAGCAGCCAGTCTGCCCGCGCGCGTTCTTCTGGAACATGCTCATAAACAAGGGCATCTTTCGCCTGAGTAAGGCGATAGCCACGGTCGAGAAGCTGAGTGAAGAAGAGTGTGTCCTCGGCGCCCGTAAAAGACATTCGCGGATCGAATTCCATAACCTCCTTTCGCACAATGGCCATGTCGATAAGGCAGTTGCAGGTGGCTCCCGGCTTCGTCTGATCGCGGTCTTGCGTGATCGGTGTTCCATGGACGCCCCATTTTTTCATCCAGGCCGCAGCCCCTTGAGGATAGACCGGCTGAACCGGACCAAACACACTTGCCGCGCCGGTTTCGCGATACCGCTGCACGAGCGCGCCGAGCCAACTGGGATGGGCAAATTCGTCATCATCAATAAAGGCGAGAAGGTCTGCCTCTCCAGCAAGCTTCAGCGCGCGGTTGCGCACATGGGTAACACCCGGGGCTTCCTCCAGCTCGTAGGCCAGTGGCGTGGGAAAGACCTTCTGCCACTTTTCGACAATCAGCCGTGCATTCCCGGCACGGTCGTTGTCGATGATGACAAAACGGACGTCTGCGTTCTTTGGCAAATCCAGCTCAGACAGGCTTTTTAGCAAGCCATCAAGCATTTCGTTCCGACGATAGGTCGGCGCAGCGACGAGTATCCGCAATTTACATGCTGTATCCCACGAAGAGGTCAATGCGGCATTCCCTGTATATCTGGCTGCTCGCCAGTATAGCCCGGCGAAAACGCTGATCGGTTAACGCAGAAAGCGCCTGCAAATTCTGGGCCGGATGAAGCAACAAAAATTGCGGGGCGACCTGTTGGAGCCGCCCCGCTTTTATTTGATTATGTGCTTTAGCGGCTTACTCAGCCGCTACGGCGACATCGGCCGCCGACAGCTCGGTGTAGCGCTTCAGATGGTGATCGACGTTGCCGAATTCGGAATCGATCATGGTGAGGCGCTTGAAGTAGTGGCCAATGGCCAGCTCATCCGTCATGCCCATGCCGCCATGGATCTGGATCGACTGCTGGCCGATGAAGCGGCCGCCCTGACCAATGCGCACCTTGGCAGCCGAAGCGGCCTTCTTGCGGGCCACTTCGTCCTCGTCGAGCTTCAGGGTCGCCATGTAGGTCATGGAGATTGACTGCTCATGCTCGATGAACATGTCGGCCATGCGATGCTGCAGAACCTGGAACTTGCCTATCGGCGTGCCGAACTGCTTCCGCGTTTTGGAATACTCAACCGTCTGGGCGTTGGCCACTTTCATGGCGCCGCACGCTTCCGCACAGAGCGCGGCGATGGCGTGATCTGTCACCTTCTCGACGAGGCCGAGGCTGTCAGAGGGGTCGCCAATGACCGCATCGGCGCCAACGGTGACGTTTTCGAAGTAGACTTCCGAAGCGCGGCGGCCATCAACGGTCGGGTAGTCGCGCGTGGTGACGCCCTTGGCATCTTTCGGAACAATGAACACGCCGACGCCTTTGGCATCGCGGCGGCCACCGGAAGTCCGTGCCGTGACGATCAGGTGGGACGCCCAAGGCGCGCCGATCACGACGGCCTTGTGGCCCGAGATTTTCCAGCCGCTGCCATCTTTCGTGGCGGTGGTTTCGAGATCGGCCAGGTTGTAGCGGCCTTTGGGCTCCGCGTAGGCGAAAGCAAACACGCGCTCACCCGAGATCAGGGCGGCGAGATGGTCTTCTTTCTGGGCGGATGTGCCGGCCCTCAGGAAGCCGCCTGCCAGAACAACGGTCTGAAGGAACGGCTCGACCACGAGGCCTTTGCCGAACTCTTCCATCACGACCATCGCATCGATCGGGCCGCCGCCGAGGCCGCCGTCTTCTTCGGAGAAGGGCGCTGCCAGCAGGCCGAGTTCAGCAAACTGGGCCCACATTTCCGGACGCCAGCCATCTTTCGAGGCGACGACCTTGCGGCGGGTGTCAAAGTCATACTGGTCCTTGATCAGCCGTGCGAGGCTGTCGCGGATCATTGTCTGTTCTTCGGTGAAATTGAAATCCATGGATGTAATCTCCTCCCTGCCCCGGTGCCCTAGAGGCCGAGGATCATCTTGCTGATAATGTTGCGCTGAATTTCGTTCGATCCGCCATAGATCGAGGTCTTGCGCATGTTGAAGTAATTGTCGGCGCTGAAGTTCGAATAGTCAGGCCCAACGCCGATTTCATTGGTGCCGTCCTTCATCATGCCACGGGCATACGGCGCGCCATAGTTTCCAACAGCTTCCAGTGTCAGCTCGGTCAGGCGTTGCTGGATCTCGGTGCCCTTGATTTTCAGGATCGAGCTTTCCGGGCCAGGGCCCTTGCCGGCGGCTTCAGACGCCAGCGTGCGCAGCTCGGTGAACTCAAGCGCCGTCAGGTCGATTTCGAGCTGGCTGATCTTGCGGGCGAACTCGTCCGTCTTGATCAGCGGCGTACCGTCCAGCGTTTCCTGCGAGGCGATAGAGCGGAGGCGCTCAACACCGCGCTTGGAGCGTGCCACGCCAGCAATGCCGGAGCGCTCGTGCGCCAACAGGAACTTGGCGTAAGTCCAGCCTTCATTTTCCTTGCCGACGAGGTTCTCGACCGGGACGCGCACGTCCGTGAGCCAGGTTTCGTTCACTTCATGTGTGCCGTCGATCAGCTTGATCGGGCGCACCTCGATGCCCGGCGTCTTCATGTCCACGAGAATGAAGGAGATGCCTTCCTGAGCTTTGGCCGTCGGGTCGGTGCGGCAGAGGAAGAAGCCCCAGTCAGCATGCTGCGCCAGCGTCGTCCAGGTCTTCTGACCGTTCAGGACGTAATAGTCGCCATCGCGCACAGCCGTGGTCTTCAGGCTGGCGAGGTCGGAGCCGGCGCCCGGCTCGGAATAGCCCTGCGCCCACCAGACATCACCGGCGAGGATGCCGGGCAGGTGCTTTGCCTTCTGCTCTTCATTGCCAAAGGTGTAGATAACCGGGCCAACCATGGAGACACCGAAAGGAAGCGGCATCATTGCATCAACGCGGGCATTCTCTTCCGACCAGATGTACCGCTGGGTGGAGGTCCAGCCCGTGCCGCCATACTTCTTGGGCCAGGCTGGTGCCGACCAGCCCTTTTTGCCGAGAATCTTGTGCCAGGCGAGGAATTGCTCGCGGGTAAGATCTTCCCGGCTGCCGAGCCCGATGAGCTCTTTTGGGTAATTGTCACGGATGAAGGCCCGCACTTCGTCGCGGAAGGCGATCTCTTCTGGGGAAAATTCGAGGTTCATGGACGTTCGCTCCTGGATCTGCCTGTTTGGTCCCGGCACTTCATTTCTGTATGTCAGCCATTCCTATTCACTGACAAGGTGACGCGCACGTAAACGTAAAGAATGCCGCAGTTCTCCCTACGTCACCCCTCCGCCGGCTTGGCAATAAACGGCGCGCAGGCGGTTTTCAGCAAGCCCACCGCTGTTGCCGATCCAAGGCCGCTGCCGGTCTGAAACTCAAGCTGCACGAGTGGCTTCAGACCGATCCGCTCGAGGGCGGCTTCGTGCGCCGGGCGCTGGGTGATGTGAGATGCCAGGCAGTGGCTGACAGCCTGCGGAGAGACTGCGTGAACAATGCCGGCTGCAATCGTGGTTGCAAAGCCGTCCAGCAGCACCGGAATACCCTGATGGCGCGCCGCGATGATGGCGCCGACGCAGGCGGCAATCTCACGCCCGCCCAGGCAGCGCAGGGATTCAAGCGGGTCTGACAGATGGCCGCGGTGTACCTTGAGGGCGGCGCTGACCAGTTCCACACGCTTCTTGGAAAGCCCCGCCGGGGTCTGCGCGCTCGGGCGCACCCAGTATTCCGGCGATCCGCCATAGAGCGCGCATGCCACAGCTGCCGCCACCGTGCCAACGCCTGCGCCGGAGACAGCGATGGCCAGCAGGTCCGGATTGTCCTCAACGGCTTCAAAGCCGAAGGCGATGGTGGCGGCGCACTCCCGCTCCGACATCGCCGCCGTTTCAGCGATGCTGGGGGTTGGCTTGTCGAGCGCCAGCTCAAAAACGCGGACATTCGCGCCCACCTGCGCGGCAATGGCAGACAGGGGCGCACGGCCAGATTTCAGCGCCTCAATATGGGCGCGCGTATCCTCATTCGATGACAGCGACACGCCCGACTCGACCAGGCCATGGGAGCCGGCAAAGATCGCAAGCGTCGGCTTTTCGATCCGCGGCGGAAAGCGGCGCTGCCAGGTCGCCAGCCACTCGGCCGCTTCGCCCAGCCGGCCGAAATCTCCTTCCCGGCCCATGCCGAGCAATGCCTGATGCACTTTCCGGCCCGACTCAGGATCGATCTCGACCGGTTTCAGGATCAGGTCGCGGACGTCATCCAGGGGTGACTTGCTCCGGGTGGGCTCGCTCAAGGGAAATATCTCCTGTTACCGGAATGACCGGCAATCTTAATTAAGGCAGACAATGTACACGACGCCGGGCAAGGAATTATTTCATCCTCTCCTGTAGAACTTGCACTGCAGCCCGCCGCTAGTATGGGTTACTCGTATAATGACACAGTTTGAGCCGATAAAGAGCCCGTGCATCAAGGTTTGCGCTGTGGATGGCCAGACAGGGCTTTGTCTCGGCTGTGGACGAACCTTGCCGGAGATCGGCGCCTGGTCACGGTTCAGTAATGAACAGCGTGACACGGTAATGGACCAACTGCCGGAACGGATTGAACGGTTGAAAGCTCTCGGGAAGCGGTAAGGGAATGAGCGCAGGCAAGATCTTGTCCCTGATAGCCACGGCGGTTGCGATCGCCATGGTAATCAGCCTGTATCTTGCACCCAAGCTGCGCGAGGCTGAGTATCAGGCGGCCCTTGAGCGTCAGCGCGAGGCCAAGACGGTCGTTGCTGCAGCCTCAGAGCCCTCTTCCTCCATCCACACCCGTGCCGCCTTCATCGAGCGTGAGGCCGATGGCCATTACTGGACGCGCGCCGATGTTCAGGGCACCGAAGTGAAATTCATGGTGGATACCGGCGCCAGCATCGTCGCCCTCACCTATCGCGATGCCCAGCGCCTGGGGCTGCAGCCCGAAACGCTCACCTATGATTCGGAAATCCGCACAGCCGGCGGCGTCACCTACGGCGCCCCTATCACCCTGGAGAGCATTCGAATCGGCCGGGTTGAAGTGGAAAGCGTCAACGCCGTCATCCTGCGCAGCGAGCTCGAACAGTCACTTCTGGGCATGACATTCCTCAGCGAGCTGAACTCTTACGAGTTCCGCAAGGGCCAGTTGATCATACGCCAGTAATCGGCTTGCCGTCTGCGCCCCGGCCGATGCCGATCTCCCAGGCAAAGCGCTGATCGTCGCCCGCCCAGCGCGCATAGGCCACACGGCCCTCAAGCCCCACCGCCTTCATCAGATCCCGGTACCAGTTCTCCGTGCCCGCATTCAGCCTCTGCGGATGAACGCCCCAGAGCAGGCAGGCCTGCCGCAGACGCTGATCGTCCAGCGACCCGTAGAGAATCGGCACGCTGCCCCGCACGCGGGCAAACCGCGCGAGCCGCTCGAACGCGCCGGTGCGCAGCGCCAGCGCCGCAGCGCCTTCGGCTTCGCCCATCGCCAGCGCCGTCTGCGCGACAACATCAATAGCATTGGGCGCCTCCTCCTGTCCGCAAAACTCGTCCAGCGAGCGGCGATAATCTTCCGCTTCTTCCGTGGCGCGGATGATGCGGGACATGATGGCCACGGCGGTGGCGGGATGTCTTCCCACGGCTGTCTCCGCCGAAAGCATCACGGCGTCCGCCCCCTGATAGATGGCGGTGGCCACATCGGAGGCTTCCGCGCGGGTGGGCGCGGAATTTTCGATCATCGATTCGAGCATCTGCGTCGCCACGATCACCGGGCGCCCCTTGGAGCGTGCGGCGCGCACGATCCGGCGCTGGATCACGGGCACTTCTTCAGGCGCAAACTCCACACCGAGATCACCCCGCGCAACCATTACGGCGTCCGCGGCCTCAACGATCGCGTCAAGATGGGTGATCGCGGCGGGCTTCTCCAGCTTGGCAACCAGCGGCGCCCGGCCCGCGATGATGTCCTTGACCTCCTGAACGTCCTCAACCGTCTGCACAAAGGAGAGGGCTACAATATCCACCCCTATTTCCAGCGCGAACATGAGGTCGGACCGGTCCTTGTCGGTCAGCGCCCGCCCGCACCGGCAGCGCCTTGCCGCGCACGGTGAAGCCTTTCTTGTCGCCCAGCTTGCCCGGCACTTCCGCGCGCACGCGAGGCTCCTTGCCGCCTTGCACCACTGTGAAGATCAGCTTGCCATCATCGGCCAAGATCGTGTCGCCCTCTTCAAGAATAGCGACAATCTCGGCATGGGGCACCGGAATGGTTTCTTCATCCGCCGCGCTCTCGCCCACAATGATGCGATATTCCTTGCGGAAGCCGAGCTTCAGAGCCCCGCCCTCAAACTTGCCAACGCGGACTTTCGGCCCCTGCAGGTCTGCCAGCGTTGCCAGCGGCCAGCCCACAGCCGCCTCGGCCGCGCGCACAGCTTTGAGCGCTTCAAGGTGGGCGGCATGCTCGCCATGGCTGAAGTTCAGGCGAAAAACATCGACGCCCGCCTGCGCCAGCGCTCGCACTTCCTTGGGGGATCGGCTGCCCGGCCCCAGCGTGGCGATGATCTTGGCGTTCTCGCCCTGCAATTTCTGGGGGGTCATTCTGGTGTCTCTCCGGCTTCTGCCCTTGCGGAATGATCTCTCTAGGCGACTCGGGCCGATGCTGCCAGCGCGGGCAATCGCAGATCAATGCACCATTTTTTTCCAGTGAGTGTGCATCCATTCGAACACTTGATGGCATCCTTCCACAAAGGAGATTCCCAGCATGATCAAACTGAGCCTCGCCGCCGCAGCAGTCTTCGCGCTGACCGCCTGCGCAACACCCGCGCTCGCCAGCCCCGAAGAAGCCGCCGTCACGCCGCCCGTGCAAAGCGATGGTGTGCAGGTAATGATCCTCGGCACCTATCATTTCGACAATCCCGGGCTCGATCTGGTCAATGTCGCTGCTGACGATGTTCTGGCTGAACGCCGCCAGAGTGAACTCAAACTCGTCGCAGAACGGCTGACCGCCTTTCAGCCCACCGCCGTTGCCGTCGAGAAAGTTCCTCGCGGCGGCAGCCTTATCGATCCCGGCTTTGCACGGTTTACCGAGGCGGACCTTACCTCAGACCGAAACGAGATCGTCCAAATCGGATACCGCATCGCGCACCAGCAAGGTATCGACCGGGTGTATGCTGTTGACGCCCAGGACGGGGAAATCGAATTCTTCCCTTTTGACCGTGCACAGAGCTTTGCAGAAAAGACCGGCCAGATGGATCTGGTGAACGGCAAGATTGCTCAGATCCAGGCTGAGGTTGAGGCAATCGCTGATGATCGCGAGGCAACTCCCATGTACGAATTGCTCGCCAGGGAAAACGATATAGAGCGCACTCAGCGGATGCACTCGAACTTCTACTATGGTCTCCTGAAACTTGCCGATGCCGAGGAACAACCTGGCGCCGCGCTGAACTATGGCTGGTATGCGCGCAACGCCCTGATCTTTGCCAACATCGCCGCCAGCAGTCAGCCGGGAGACCGCATCCTGGTCATCTATGGCTCAGGCCACAATTACTGGCTGCAACACTTCGCAGAGACCACGCCAGGCTTCCAGTTCGTGGACCCTGTGCCCTACCTCACCGGTCAGGCGACCGCCTCAACCGCCGCAAACGGATCGTAGGAGAGGATCGGCGCCAGCCAGCGCTCGGCCATCCGCATGTCCCATCCCTTGCGCGCGGCATAGTCTGCCACCTGGTCCCGGTCGATCCGGCCGACAGCGAAATACATGCTCTTGGGATGGGAGAGATAGAGCCCCGAAACGCTCGAAGCGGGCGTCATCGCATAGCTGGAGGTCAGCTCCACGCCAATGCGCTTGTCTGCCTCGAGCAGGCCGAAAAGGGTCGCCTTCTCGGTGTGATCGGGCTGGCACGGATAACCGGGCGCCGGGCGGATACCCTGATACTTCTCGGCGATCAGCTCTTCGCTCGACAAAGCCTCATCCGGGGCATAGCCCCAAAGCTCGGTGCGCACTTTCTGATGCATGTATTCGGCCATCGCCTCAGCAAACCGGTCGGCAAGTGCCTTCACCATGATGGAAGAGTAGTCGTCCCCTTTCGCAGCGAACGTTTTCGCGATCTCTTCGGCCTCCGGCCCCGCCGTCACACAGAAGCCGCCGATCCAGTCATCCCCTTGCGGCGCCACGAAATCAGCCAGCGCGAAGTTTGGCTGACCATTGTCCTTCATCATCTGCTGGCGGAGCGTCAGGAAGGTTTCGCCGCTGGCGAGCTTCACGTCATCGCCTGAGGAATTGGCCTTCCAGAAGCCGACAACCGCTTTGGGTTTCAGCCAGGCCTCCCCGACCAGCCGCTGCATCATGGCCTGCGTATCCCGCCACAGGCTGGAGGCGGCTTCGCCAACAATCTTGTCCTCAAGGATGGCTGGATAGCGACCTGCCAAATCCCAGGCTGAGAAATACGGAGTCCAGTCAATATAGCGCGCCAGTGTGCCCAGATCGATATCCTCGAACGTCCGTACACCTTCATAGCTGGGCTTCGGAGGGGTATAGCTCGCCCAATCCAGTTGCAATTTGGCGGCGCGGGCCTCGGCAATCGGCAGGCGCGGTTTTGGCGGGCCATCCTTGCGGGTCTCGCGCATCCGTTCATACCGGGCGCGCACCTCGTTCAGGAACAC
>NZ_NCJT01000414.1 GCF_002282565.1 Hyphomonas sp. 34-62-18 | reverse complement strand
ACTGCCCCGGCTCGCCTCATAAAACGCAATTGCGGCAGCATTGGACACGTTGAGGCTTTCCATTTCTGCCGCGATCGGAATGCGGGCAAGCTCTGCGCAGGCCTTGGCCACAGCCGGGCGCAGGCCGGAGCCTTCCGCGCCGAGCACGATGGCAACCTTCGAGGCGCCTTTGACCGCCTGATCGAGCGGGCGGGTGCTTTCGCCGGCAAGGCCAACGGTGTGGAAACCCGCTTCGCCGAGTTCTTCAAGGGCGCGCGCAATGTTGACTGCGCGGATCTCGGTGACGGTTTCGATCGCTCCGGCCGCGCTTTTGGCCACGATGCCGGTGATCGGTGGGGCATTGCGTGTTTGCAGGACAAGGCCGGTGAAGCCGAAAGCGGCGGCCGAGCGGAAGATCGCGCCGAGATTGTGCGGGTCTGAGACCTGGTCGAGCACGGCGATTCGCGTGGCGCCCGCAGCGATCACATCGTCCAATACGGCTTCTTCCAGCGGGTCTGCGCGAAGCGCAATTCCCTGATGCACCGCGCCGGGCGGCAGACGCTGATCGATTTCCTTGGCTGTCACGATCTGCGGGGAGATGGCCCCTGCCGGCAGCTTCTGCGCGGCGTTTTCGGTGGCCAGCAGCGTGTGGACGCGCCGGTTGGGGTTTGCGAGGGCCGCCATAACGGCGTGGGTGCCCCACAGCCAGACGGGGCCGCCTTCTTCCTCGCGCCGGGAAAACCGTTGTGTCTCCTGCCGGTCGGGGCGAGTTGCCACATCTGTGTTCTGACGCCGTTTTGGGTGGTTGCGCCGCATGATGTTCGTCCTTATAAGGCCGCTTCCAGCGCAGAGCCGGGGCGGGAATTCGCCCTTGTGAAGCGACTGCGCGGCGGCGTCAAATGGCGTATGTCGCGGGGGCCCGTGGAGGGATGGGAGAGTGGTTAAATCCATCAGACTGTAAATCTGACCGCCTAGCGTACGCTGGTTCGAATCCAGCTCCCTCCACCACCCCCGCGCCGCCGGCCGCTGGTTAGCTCAGCGATCGAGTGTTAGAGCGGATCCAGCCGGCCGCATAGCGCAAAGCCGCTTGGCCGCATGGGCTACTCGATGAGAAGTACTGCAAAATTTTGTTTCTACGGGCGTAAGATTAACGGCCAGCGAAACGATATCTTCTGGTTCGATGTGCACATCACGCGGCTATTGCTGGCCGAAATACCATAATGGCGGTTGGAAGTGGTCTGCAGGCAAGGGGGCAAAGAAAAATGTGCGCGCTGAGCTTGTTCGGCGGCTCAATCACTCATATTACCAAGCGCTCGGAAGCGGGCGGGTATAGCATAATGGTAATGCACCAGCCTTCCAAGCTGTGTATGTCGGTTCGATTCCGTCTACCCGCTCCATCCTGTTTCCAGTGATATTTTTGTTGGCCTTGCGCCGCGATTAACCGATCAACGCATTGTAGTTGGGCGTATCCACCCCGAATTGAGCCAATCTGTATCCAGCATTTATTACCCCGTTCGGTTTACCCGCCGGGTTTTACATTGCGCTTTCGGCTTGTTCCGGCTTTCTAGGGGTTATCGGCAACAGTTTCGGGACACCGCATGCTCGCTCCGCTCCTTGAGAGTTCGGTTTTCCAGATCAGCTT
>NZ_NCJT01000413.1 GCF_002282565.1 Hyphomonas sp. 34-62-18 | reverse complement strand
CGCCGCCTGTTCCAGGGGCTCTTTGGGACTGCCGACCAGAAAGAGGGCATGGCCGCTTTCAGTGAAAAACGCCCCGCCAAGTTCGAAGATAAATAGAATTCCATACTTGCAGGAGATTTCACCATGGCAAAGATTGCCTTCATTGGACTGGGCAATATGGGCGCTGGTATGTGCGCGAACCTCGTCAAGGCACATCATGAGGTCGCTGCATTTGATTTGAATACGGACGCCGTTGCAGCCGCCGCCGAGCGCGGCGCGCGCGCAGCAACGTCCATTGCTGATGCGGTGAGCGGCGTCGATGTTGTCGTCTCAATGCTTCCTGCCGGCAAGCATGTGCTGGGTGTCTATTTCGGCACCGATGGTGTGGCTGAGCATGCCCAAAAAGGCATCCTTCTCATCGATTGCTCTACAATCGCCGTTACCGATGCGCGGGCGGCACACGAGGAAGCAGAGAATGCCGGTTTCATGATGGTTGATGCACCGGTATCGGGGGGCACCGCAGCTGCGGAAGCAGGTACGCTGACTTTTATGGCCGGCGGCACAAAGATCGCCTACGAGCTTGCTGAACCAATCCTCAAGGGCATGGGCAAGAATATTTTCCATGCTGGCGGGGCAGGGAATGGCCAGGCAGCAAAGATTGCAAATAATATGCTTCTGGGCATCTCGATGATCGGCACCTGTGAAGCATTCAATCTTGCCGAAAAACTGGGCCTCGATGCGCAGACCTTTTTCAACATTTCGTCCGTGTCGTCTGGTCAGTGCTGGTCGATGACGAGTTACTGCCCGGCCCCGGGGCCTGTGCCGGCATCTCCGGCCAACCGCGACTACAAGCCAGGCTTCGCCGTTGCGATGATGCTGAAAGACCTGCATCTCGCCGCGGACGCCGCAAAAGCTGCAGGTGCAGAGATCCGTCTCGGAGAACTCGCCGAAAGCGTCTATGAGAATCTCGCCGACCGGGGCTTTGGCGGTCTCGACTTTTCCGGGGTGATGAAAGACCTCAAAGGGGAGCTTTGAGTCATGCAGCAGGCGGAGGACTTCCGCGCAGAGAGCCGTGCGCTTCATGCTCTGATTTCAGAGACGGCCCCGATCCGCTATACCGAGCCGACCCAGTTCAAGGGATGGGGCATTCATGATGTGCTCCAGCATCTGCACTTCTGGAACCGGATGGCCTTTCTGCAACTCGCCGACGAAGCCGAGCTGGTTCATCATCTGAAGACGATGGCCAGTTCGGGAAAATCCATGCGGGCCTATGAAAGCGAGGTCCTGGCTGGGCTGGAGGGCTTTGCGCTCGTGGCTGAGTGGGAAAAGCAGTTCGAGGAGACAGCCGATCGTTTCGCGACCGCTGATCCGAAGGCCCGCCTCAAATGGGCAGGGCCGGATATGAGCGCGCGCTCTTCGATCACCGCGCGGCTGATGGAAACCTGGGCCCATGGCCAGGAAGTCTACGATCATCTCAGCGTGGTGCGCCAGAATGAAGACCGGATCGGCAATATCGTGACGCTTGGCATCAATACGTTTGGCTGGACCTACGCCACTCGCCGGGAAAAACCGCCGGGAGAGATGCCCTATGTGGTCCTCACGGCGCCCTCAGGCGCGGTCTGGACGCACGGCGCCCCCAGCGA
>NZ_NCJT01000412.1 GCF_002282565.1 Hyphomonas sp. 34-62-18 | reverse complement strand
CCTCCCCGGCGCCGCAGAGGAGCGCGCGAAGAATGACGCCGCCTGGGCCGTGCTCGAAAAATTCGAGAAGCCCGTCCTCACCGCCTTTGCCGATGACGACCCCGTCACCAAGGGCGGCGAGGCTGCCTTCCAGACGCGCTTTCCCGGCGCCAAAGGACAGAAGCATGTCACCATCAGCGGCGGCGGTCATTTCCTTCAGGAACACCGCCCCGAAGCCTTCAGCCAGGCGATCATAGACTTCATCCGCGCCAACCCCTGACCCGCGGCGCCGCAATTGCGGCCCTTCCCCTGCGTCGGGGCTCCCAAGAGCGCTTACCGCGCGTTAAACGGGCACCAGACCTGTTTGAATGTGAGGAGCGCGCGCTATGGCAAAAGGTGATTTTCCAGTCCTGATCGGCGTCGGCCAATCGATGAGCCAGTGGGACGGCAAGAAAGGCGCAGAGGGCGCCCCTTCGCCGCTCTCCCTGATGGCAGACGCGTCGAAAGCAGCCCTTGCCGATACCGGCGCCCCCGGCATTGCCGCCGCGATCGACGCCCTCGCCGTCGTGCGTATCTTCGAGGACTCTGTCCCCGGCGACCGCCACCCCCACGGCCACAACACAAACCTCCCCGGCACGCTCGCCCGCGAAACCGGCACCAATCCGGGCTACCTCCTTTACGAAACCGTTGGCGGCCAGAGCCCCCAGGCCCTCGTCAACGAGTTTGCCCGCCGCATCCATGAGGGCGAGTTCGAAGCCGTCCTCATCTCCGGCTCAGAGGCCAACCGCGCCTCCAAGGGCGCCCGCAAGCACGGCGTCGAGATCAACTGGGCCGACAGCGACGACCGCAAGTATGAAGATCGCGGCCTCGGCCCGATGATGCTCTCGCGCGGCGAGATCAAGCACGGCCTCGTCACCCCGGCTTACTTCTACGGCATGTTCGAAAACGCCATCGCCGCCCGCGAAGGCCGCAGCCGCTCCGGCCAACGCAAGGCCATGGCAGAGCTGTTCCAACCCTTCTCCGCCGTCGCCGCGAAAAACCCATACTCGCAATTCCCGCAGGACCATTCGGTGGAGTTCCTCTCCACCCCCTCCCGCGAAAACTATGAGTATGCAGACCCCTTCCTGAAATGGTTCATCGCGCAGGACGCCGTCAACCAGGGCGCCGCCGCCATCATCGTCTCCTCCTCGAAGGCAGATGAACTGGGCGTGCCGGAAGGAAAGCGCGTCTATCTCCATGGCGGCGGCGAAGCGGGCGACGATCACATCTCCGTCCGCCCCGTGCTTGACCGCTCCTGGGCCATGGACACCGCCGTCTCCCGCGCCCTCGCCCAAGCCGGCAAGACCACCGCCGGCATCCACCATCTCGATCTCTATTCCTGCTTCCCCTGCGCCGTCTTCTCCGGCGCCGCCGCACTCGGCCTCGACTGGAAAACAGACAAGCGCCCGCTCACACTCACCGGCGGCCTGCCCTTCTTCGGTGGCCCGGGCAATAACTACTCCCTGCACGGAATAGCGGAGATGGTGGCGCTCCTGCGCAAGAACCCCGGCAATACCGGCCTCGTCCTCGCCAATGGCGGCTGGATGACCAAGGAAGCCGCTGGCGTCTATTCCACCACCAAACCGGCAAAATTCACCCCCGCCGAAAAAGGCGCCAA
>NZ_NCJT01000411.1 GCF_002282565.1 Hyphomonas sp. 34-62-18 | reverse complement strand
CGGAGCGCGGTCCCCGCGCAAGGGGGCGGGGCAGGCGCATCAATGAGTCTCTGAAAGCATCCTACCTACAGCCTCCCCTTGCGCGGGGCCCTCATGCGCCCCGGCGATGCGCCTTCCTGCCGCCCACCCCCGCCTGATGCGGGAAGGGTGCGGGCGGGAAGGAGACCGGAGATGACTGACCAACCCACACCTGTTGCACCCCTTGGAACAGCTGACGCGCCCACTGTGGAGGCGGGACCCCGTATCTACGTGGCGTGCCTTGCCGCCTATAATAGCGGTATCCTGCACGGACGCTGGATCAGGGCCACCGCGCCCGATGAGATCAAGGCCGAAGTCAGCGCCATGCTGGCAGAAAGCCCTGTTCCGCAGGCTGAGGAATGGGCCATCCATGACTATGAAGGGTTCGAAGGCGTTTCGCTTTCGGAATGCGCCGCTTTCGAGACGGTGTGCGACCTCGCCGCGTTCTTGGGCGAGCATGGCAGCCTCGGGGCCAAGCTCCACCGGCATTTCGGCGGGCGGCTGGAAGAAGCCCGCGCCGCATTCGAGGATTATGCCGGGCAGTATAAGACCGCCGCAGACTTCGCCGAGGAGATGATCCGGGAGACGGGCACGGAGATTCCGGCCTCGCTGCAATACTATATCGACTGGCAGGCGCTCGCCCGCGACATGGCGCTGAATGGTGAAATCCTCGTCTTCCAGACGGGCTTCGATGAAGTCCACATCTTCTGGTCCCGGTGAGGGAGGGCGGCGCCATGTTCACCGAACGCTTTTCATCTTTTGTCTGCCCCGGCGATGTCATCACCTGCCAGACCGAAGGCTTCACCGTCTCGGCCCGGATCATTCCCGATGATTGCCCGGACCCGCCCGACCAGAGACAGGACGGGTTCTGGCCGTCACTCTACAAGGACGCGCCGGGGTTCATCGGCCCGGGGAACAATTTCCGCGCCCGCTTTGCCAAGGCGCAGGCGGAAGCCGAAGCGATCATGGAAGGCTGGCGTAAAGGCGAGTGGTTCTATTGCGGCATCGTCCTGTCGGTTTCGGTGGGCGGGGTGGAGCTTGCACCCCATGCGGCGAGCCTCTGGGGCATTGAAGCCAATTATCCGGAGACGGATAACAGCTATCTGACGGAAGTAGCCGAAAACCTCCTCCCGGATGCGATGACTGCCGCCCGGGAGGTGCTGGCCCGCCTTGCCCGGCTCGCGCCCTCTGTCCTTGCAGACCCCGGAAAGGAGCCCCCCGATGGACGCGTTTGAACGCGTTCTGGGTCCTCGGCCCCGGCTGACCCTCGACATCGAGCGGGGGTTCGTCATCGCGATCTGGGTCGCCGGACGCAGGCCGGATGTCACGATCCGGGACTTCGAACTCGGCGCCAGCGCGCCGGATGCTTCGCTTGATTATTTCGGCGCGCCCTTCGTGCCCATCCAATGGTCCCTGCCGCCGTGGCGGCTGGGCCTCGCTCTTGCCCCCCAATCCCTCTTCCCCTTCTGAAAGGAGACCTCCCATGTCTAAAACCGAACTTCTCAACATCCGCCTGAGCGCGCTCAGCATTTCGAAACTCAACATGCGCCATGGCCGCAAAGCGCCGGACGTTTCCGACATTCTGCCCTCGATCCGCGAGAAAGGTATCCGCCAGACGC
>NZ_NCJT01000410.1 GCF_002282565.1 Hyphomonas sp. 34-62-18 | reverse complement strand
GGGGCGACCACCTCGGCCAACTATGCCCTGGCAGGGCAGGTGGACTTTCCGCTGGTGGGCCTTGTGCTGACCGGCGGGGCCGTGGGCGGGCTCATGGGCGTGCGCGTGGCCAAGGCGCTGGCGGGGCGCGTGGCGCTGGCGCGGAAAGGGTTTGCGGCGATGATCGTGGCCGTGGCGGGCTTTGTCGGCTGGAACGCTGTGCTTGGAATTCTCGCAACCTCCTGATTTTCAGGGCGTTACGAATTGCAGAGGCCCTGCGAAAGGTTGCTAAAACCGCCGCAAAGCGCTGATATAAAGCTTAACGGAGTTCACTTCAGCCCAGCCAGCGCGCCGGGAAGGGAGATTTTGGATGGGCCTGATCTGGTGGATTATGCCGTCGATTGCCGGGGTCATCGGCCTCATTCTCCTGTTCGCAGGGTTCGGCAAGCTGGCGAATCTGAAGCCGTTTGCGGGGGTGACACGGCTCGCCTTCGGCACAGCCTTTGTGGGGCTGGCCGGGACGGTGGCTTTCATCGGCCTCAACATTCAGACTTACAAGCGGCTGACCTATGAGCGGCCGGTAGCGGTGGTGAAGTTTGCCGCCGTGCCGGGGCAGGCCGACGCCTATACGGCGGATGTGACCTTCTCGGACGGCACCCAGCTGCTGCAGGCAGACGGCACCCAGCCGGTGTTCCGGGGCGATGAATGGCAGATCGGCGCGCGCGTGATCAAGTTCAAGCCGATGTCCAACATTCTGGGCTATGACTCGATTTACCGGATCGAGCATATGCGCTCGACCAACTCGATGCAATTTTCCTCCGAAGCGGTGACCGAGGGGAAGATTGACGGCATACGGATCATCACGACCGAGCCGGGGATTGATGTGTCGAAACTGGCAGACACCTATGGCTCGCGCTTTGGCGTGGACGCCGAATATGGATCGGCCACCTATCAGCCGATGGGCGACGGCTTTGAGTATGAAGTGTCGATCACGCAGGACGCGCTGATTGCGCGGCCGACGGAGGCGACGCGCACGCAGATCCAGTCCAAATCCTATCCCGGCTTTGTACCAACCAATCGGGGGAACTGATGAATCCCTGGGAGCGGTATGTCGTTCCGCACCTCATCTCGTGCGCGTGTGCCACGCGCCCGATCATGAAGCAGCGGGAAAAAGTGGTGCCGAAGGCCGAAGGCGTGGTGCTGGAGCTGGGCTGCGGCGCGGGCACGAACTTTGCCATGTATGACGCCGGCAAGGTGGACCGTCTCTATGCGCTGGAGCCGGCGCCAGGGATGATGGTGAAGGCAAAGCGCACGGCGGCTGAGCTCGGCATCGGCAAGAGCATCGACTTCCTCGAGACAGGCGCGGAAAATATTCCGCTGGCGAACAATTCGGTGGATACCGCCGTCATCACCTTCGTGCTGTGCACGATCCCTGACTGGCAGTCCGCGCTGGCAGAGACCAGGCGCGTGCTGAAGCCGGGCGGGAAGATCGTGTTCACAGAGCATGGGCTCGCGCCGGATGAGGGCGTGGCCAAATGGCAGCGCCGGGTGGAGCCTGTATGGAAGGCGCTGGCGGGCGGATGCCACCTGACGCGGGACACCGGCGCGATGCTGCGCGAAGCGGGCTTTGTGCTGGAAGACGCCGAGACGATGTATCTG
>NZ_NCJT01000409.1 GCF_002282565.1 Hyphomonas sp. 34-62-18 | reverse complement strand
TTTCGGCGCGTGTGAACGCAGCGAGTTCCGCAGCGCCGTTACGGGCGCGCAGGGCGGGCGCGAGGGACTGGGCGCGGGCGCTCATTTGGGCGCTTGTAAGCTCTGACAGGCGCGCGGCCATCTGATCCTCCGTGGTCCGCGCCGTGATGTGGGCCGGGGCGACGCCGATTTCCCGCAGGCGGACGGCGTGCCAATACTGGTCCAGCCGGTCCGGCACGATGAGTTGCGGCGTGCCTGCCCGTAACGCTGTATCAAGCGTTCCTGCGCCGCCATGGTGGATGACCCCGGCGCAGAGGGGGAACAGTGCCGTATGTGGAACTGTGCTGGAAACGAAATGCCCATTGATAAGTTCTGGAGGCAGATGGCCGGCAAGGCCGGCTGAGAGAATGGCCCGCAGACCCAACCGCTGGATGGAGCGCGTAAGGCGGGACATCTGGCCGCGTTCTGCGTCGCGTTCGAACGAGCCGAGACCCACGTAAATGGGGGGCGTGCCTGCACGAAGGAAGTCCATCAGAGCGTGCGGTAAAACCTCCGGCCCCTGAATATCCAAAGAGGGGTAGGCCGTGAGATGGTCATTTGCCTTCCAGTCTGTGGGCGGAGAGGAGACCAGGGCGGGAGAGACGCTGGTGATACGGGGCAATGGCTGGCCCAGATGCCAGCGTGTACCGCCTCTGGGGATGGGGGGCAGGCCGAGCTCGCGGCGATAGCCCTTGAGTGCGTGTAGCATCAGCCGCTGGGCGAGGCCGACAGCGCCATAGGCCACCGGCGTCAGCCAGTTGCCATGCCAGGGATGCCACATCATCGCGCAGGGCACCTGCCGGGTCGGGCTGAGGGCCGACTGTTGCGCGCTGAGGATGTAAGGGATCCCATATGCTTCGGCGGCAACGCGGGCGGGCGCGCAGATGCTGTTGCCTAGCACGATGTCTGCGCCTTCGGCGGCCATCAGGCAATGGGCGGTGATGTCGTCTACATAGGGAACAACCATCTCGTTCCATTGGGCGAAGAATTTTATCGGATTGGTCAGCGTGCCGCGCCGCTCAGCCTCGGCATTCCATTCGGTGAGAGAGAATGCCGGCGCCATTGCGGGCGTCACGCCATGGTCTGCTATCGTTGCGGTGTATTCGCGCGGGGCCATAAGCGTCACTTCGGCGCCGCCTGCCATCAGGGCGCGCGCTGTGGTGATGTAGGGCATTACATCGCCCAGGCTGCCAAGGGTCTGGATTGAGACTTTCATACAAGATCCACGCGCACACGTCGTAGCTTGCGATCTGAGGGCGGAGCAAGTTCTGTGGCCACAGGCTTGATCTCTGGCGCGGCGCCACAGTCTGTGAACAGAGCGCGAAGGCTGGCCACGGCGGCGGGCAGGCAGTCTGCCTCTTCGGGACGGAGTTCCAGCCGCACGGTGTTCCGATCTGACTGTATCACACGGAAATCGGAAATGCGCCTGTCGGACTTCAGGACGGTATTGCGGATCACATCCGGCGTGATGCGAACCGGCTTACCAAAGCTTGGCAGGGTGAAAATGTCGTCGCAGCGGCCATGTACCTGCTGGACGGCCCGGTGAGGCAGGCCACAGGGACAGGGAATGGGCGCAAGCTCGAGAACGTCATTCATCCGGTAGCGGACCATCACCTGCGTC
>NZ_NCJT01000408.1 GCF_002282565.1 Hyphomonas sp. 34-62-18 | reverse complement strand
GTGTCTATCGGGCAAGCTTTCTGATGAAGATGCCCGCACTTCCCTTTCAGGATTGGCGCCGCCGTCACCCCTGGCTGACTGGCGCGATCATTGCGGCAGCGGGCAGCGTGGCAGTCGCCGGCGCCGTGAGAGTGTGGATTACAACCGACAGTGGGCGGAACTTCATTGTTTCGCAAATCGACGGGATGGACATTGCAGGCTATGGCCAGCTTCATATCGAAGGGCTGCAAGGGGATCCGCTGACAGACCTCCGTATTGGGCGCGTCCAGGTTATCAACGGAGGCGGCGTTTGGGCTGAGGCTCAAAACCTGCGCCTGAGATGGTCGCCCTTGTCGCTTCTGTCGCGGACAGTCGACATTTCGGAACTGGATATCGAGACTGTCTCTGTGTTGGCTCGCCCAGAGAGGGAGCCCCGCCCGCCTTCGGAAGGCGGTGGAAGGTGGCGGGTAAATCTCAATTCACTGGTCCTCGACCGGCTTGTTCTGGCTGATGGCGTGGCCGGGCCACAATCGGCATCTGAAATCAGCGCCCGCTTCGTGCAGCAGTCCAGCGGCGCGCTGGATGCCGCCCTGCGCCTCCGGCCATTGGAAGGCCGAGGCGACCGCGTGGACCTGCTGATCGTCATGACGGCATCCAAGCGCTATGACATTACGGTCATTGCGGATGCCCCTGCGGACGGCATGTTCGCCCATATGCTGGAACTCGAACCAGGCTCAACCGCGCGCCTTGAAGCCAATGGCGCGGGTGATCTTCTGAATGGCGTTGCCGAAGCCCGCTTCTCGATTGATCGTGAGGACAAGGCCTACCTTTCCGGAAAGATGGAGAATGGACGCCTGAGCGCGTCTGCTAAAATTGACTCCACATCCCTTCCGCTACCGGATGATGTTGTGGCGCTACTGGGGCGTTCGGCTGAGGCCTCGCTGACCGCGAGGCTGGATGGCAATGAAGCCCAGTTCGAGTTCGATGGTCTCATCGCAGAGGGCGAAGTACATCTTGCCGGTCTTGCTGACCTTGAGAAGCGCGAATTGATCGGTCCAGCCCACCTCAGCCTTGACCTAGCCTCGCTTCGTCCATTCTGGGAAAATGGCGCCGGTATCTGGCTGGACGGAGAGTTCACCTATGCGGAAGGCGCTGCAGGTTATTCGGGCGATGTTCGGATGGTCGCCGAAGAGGCGTCCGTTCTGCCATTCGAGGCCGCTGCGGGGCGTGTGACGGTTAGCTTCAACAATGGAGCTGTTCCGTTCTCGGGAGATCTTGAGCTGCAAGGCCCCTTCCCGATTGGCGATCTTGCCAGTTCCGCAATCGGCCCGACTCCCATCGCTTCACTCAGCGGGCGCTATGATCTCGCATCGGGCACCCTGACACTAGAGAATTCAGAGGTCCGCCACCAAACGGGTCTGCTCAATCTGGCCGGATCTGTTGACACGCGGGAGCGCCTGATTTCTCTGGCGGGGCGCGTTGAACAGAACATTGCTCCTTTCGTTCCCGGATTTTCAGGTGCCGCAGATGGCATTCTGAGCATTGACGGCGCCTTTTCAGCATTCGATGTTTCGACCAACCTCGCACTGCGTAGCCTGTCGGGACCAGAGGCGGCCGCCGCATTGGTCAACGGGAATGGCAACGCAGCGGCATCCTTGCGCATTGAAAACGGTGA
>NZ_NCJT01000122.1 GCF_002282565.1 Hyphomonas sp. 34-62-18 | reverse complement strand
TGCAGGTTCGCCGGGACCGCCTCGATGGCCGCGTCGACATTGCGGGCGCGTTGGGAGAGGGCGATGCGGGCATCGACCAGTTTCCGGTAGTCGGCGGTGAGCTGGGGCTTCAGTGCCTGGGCGTCCGAACGCTGACCGGTCCAGAGGAGGAAGTCGACCCGGGCGCGGTGATCATCCTGGCTGAGGCTCTGGCCCCAGCGGGCAAGGACGGTGCGCTGGAGCGAGCTTTCCATCGTGTTGCTGCGCCAGGCGTCGCGGATGACTTCTTCGGCCTTCGCGGTCTCGCCGGTCTGGCGCAGGGCGTTGGCGAGGGCGACCTTGCCGGCGCCGGTGAGGGGGCCGGATTCGGTCAGCCATTTGACCTTGGCTTCGGCCGAGAAATTGCTCTCGTCGATGATCTCCTCGGCGCGGCGGCGCATCTTGTCGGTCTGCGGCCAGGTGGAGAGGGTGGTGAGGGCAAAGTTGAGCTCGTCAAAGGTCATGCCCGGCACGCCGTCGGCAGCGCGCTTCCAGAGAATGACATCGCGCACGGCCGGATCGGTGGCTGCGTATTGCAGGCGGGTGGCCTCACTCCAGGCGCCGCGGCTGATGGCGGTGAAGGCGGCCTGAACCTCAGCGGCGCTGGCGGGGCTGACGGGCTGAGCCGGCAGCAGGCTGGGCATGGCAGCGGGCAGCGGGGCCGGGCCGGAGACGGGGGTGGCCGAAGGGCTTGCCGGGACCGCGCCGGGCAGCTGGACGCCGGGGGTGAGCGCGCGCAGGACTGGGGCGGGGGTGGTTTCCTCTGCCGCGGCCGGGCTGGGCGCCGGAGAATCGGGGCGGGGTTTCAGGCTGGGGGCTTCAGGCCGGGAGGCGGCCGAAGTGCCTGTGATCAGGAAAGAAATCGCCACAAAAACAGCGGAAATCCGGAGCATGGTTCGGCTCACCCAAGTTTATTTCTGCGCCAAAGCGTGACAAGTCAGTTTCCTGAGCCTAGCACGCAATTCCCAACCAATCCCTGAACGGCACGTTAAAATGTTTCACGGCTCAATCCCAGCCCTTGTAACACCCTTCAAGAATGGCGCGGTCGACGAAACCGCCTTTGCGGCCCTGGTCGAACGCCAGATCGCGGGCGGATCGGCGGGCCTCGTGCCGGTCGGCACCACGGGGGAAACCTCGACGCTGTCGACCGAGGAGCACAAGCGGGTCGTCTCTCTCTGTGTAGAAGTGGCAGCAGGACGCGTGCCGGTGATTGCCGGGGCGGGATCAAACTCCACCGATGAGGCGATCGACCTTGTGGCCCATGCCAAGACGGCCGGGGCCGATGCCGCGCTGGTCGTGTGCCCCTATTACAACAATCCCAATCAGGACGGGCTCTACGCGCACTTTCGCGCGATCAATGACGCCGTGGCCCTGCCGGTGGTGCTGTATAATGTGCCGAGCCGGACGGTGGTGGACCTGAAGCCCGAAACGGTGGCGAAGCTGGCGCGCCTGCCCAATGTGGTGGGCATCAAGGACGCGACCGGCGACATGGACCGGGTGAGCTATCATTCGGCGCTGATCGGGGACGCCGAGCAGTTCGTGCAGCTTTCGGGCGATGATCCCTCCGCGCTTGGCCATCTCGCCATGGGCGGGGCAGGCTGCATCTCGGTGACGGCGAATGTGGCGCCTGAAATGTGCGCGGCGATGCACGCGGCGTTCCATGACGGGGACCTGGAAAGCGCCCGCGCCATCGAGCGCCGGCTGATCCAGCTGCACCGGGCGATGTTCTGCTCGCCCTCGCCGGGGCCGGCGAAATATGCGCTCTCCCGCCTCGGCCTCTGCGCGCCGGAGGTTCGCCTGCCGCTGACCGGGCCGGACGCGGCGGCGCGCGCCATGATCGATGAGGCCATGGCGCTGGCCGGTATCAATCCCTAAATAGCCCGCATGGCGACGAAGAAGAACGAGCAGATCAAGGGACGTACCGACGGGCTGGTGGCGGAGAACCGCCGCTCCCGGCGCGAATATTCCGTGGAGGACACGCTGGAGGCCGGCATCATGCTGGTTGGCTCGGAAGTGAAATCCATGCGCCAGGGCAAGGCGAACATTGCCGAGGCCTATGCCTCGGTGGAGCAGGGCGAGCTGTGGCTGATCAATGCCGAGATCCAGACCTATGCCGGCGCGAACCGCTTCAACCATGAGCCGCGCCGCAAGCGGAAGCTGCTCGTCTCGAAGCGGGAGCTGGCAAAGCTTTCCCAGGAAGTGGAGCGGGCCGGGCGCACGATTGTGCCGCTGAAGCTCTATTTCAATGACAAGGGCCGGGCGAAACTGCTGATCGGCGTCGCCACCGGCCGCAAGGCCCATGACAAGCGCGAGAACGAAGCCAAGCGCGACTGGCAGCGCCAGAAGGCGCGGATACTGAAGGCGGGCTGAGCCTTCAGGCGGCATGCTGCCCCTGAACCTGCAACCGCATGTGGGGCAGCTGGGACATGGCGTGGTTGCCGAGCCAGTCATAGGGGGCGTCGGTGAAGGAGAAGACCAGCCTGCGGGCGGCGATTTCTTCCAGCAGCAGGCGGATGAGCATCATCGCGACATGGCGGCCGGGGCAGATATGCGCGCCGCCGCCAAAGGTGGTGATGCCGCGATGGTCTCGGTCCAGCCGGAAGCTGGCCGGATCGGGGAACACGGACGGATCGTGATTGCCCGCTGCCCAGAGCATGACGACCAGCGTGCCCTTCGGAATGCTGACACCGGCATAATCAGTGTCCCGCAGGATGTAGCGTTTGAGGAAGACAACCGGCGGTTCGATGCGGAGCGCTTCCATGATGGCGGCGGGCAGTTTTTCCGGCGCGGCGAGCACGTCTGCATAGGCGGTGGGGTTCTGCAGCAGGGCGTAGAGGGTGTTCACGGCGCCGACGGCGGCCGTGTGGAAGCCTTCCACCAGATTGCCTGCGAGCAGCTTGCCAACATTGGGGGGCACGATGCCTGCTTCTTCCGGATCGTCGGACGCGTCCACCTTGGCAAGGTCTGCTGCCAGTTCACTGACGAAAGGATGGGCGCCTTGTGACAGGCTGCGCAGCGCGGCGGTTTCCACGAGGCGGCCATAGGTGGCGGTGGAGGTGTCTGCCAGATGCAAATCTTCCCGTGTCATCTGTATCAGGAACATGGCGGTCATGCCGCGCACGGCGGCAATCGCCTCTGCCATTTCCGTATCCGTCATGCCGATGAGGCGGCCCCAGAAATGGGCGGTGAGCGGCTCGGCAATGTCTTCCACGAAGTCGATCTCGGGGCGCGTTTCAGCCGCCGCGAGAAGCTCGCGGACAACCTCGCGCGCAACCGGCTCCAGCAGGGCGGCCTGTTTGGGATTGAGCTGGCGCAGCAGCGTCATGCGCACCGGCATGTGGACGGGCGGATTGGCCGTGAACACCTGATGCGAGATGACCCCGCCAATGCCGCTGCCGGGCGGCGGGGCCGCGCCATCGGGAAGCAGGTGGAGGCCTGGAAACATCACGCCGGGTGGCAGGGCGCCCACCTCGGGCAGGGCGCCGAAAGCGCGCAGGTCGCCATGGCGGAAGACGACGAGTTCGCCCGCTTCGGTGCGGAGGAGACGATGCGTGTCATCGGCAAAAATCCGCGCGCAGAAGGCGTGGAAACTGTCGCGGCCACCTGTGAAGCCGAGCGATTCGAGGCTGGTGAGCGAGGAAATGTCGGACATGGCAGCTTGCCTCCCCAAATTCAGTAGTTATCACTACTGAACATGAAGAGGGCACGCTGGCAATGATTTGTTGGCCTGGGCCTCAGAGGGTCAGGTCAAACACCATCTTCATCGCACCGTCTGTGCGTTTGTCGAAGATGTCGTAGGCGCGGGCGCCGTCTGACAGGGGCAGCGTGTGAGTGATGTATTTCTCCGGCTTGAGGCGGCCGGACTGGACGAGCGGGATGAGCTCGGGCCATTCCTGGGGGACTGAACATGTCCCGATACGGAAGGTGAGGCCCATGCCGAAGGCTTTCGAGATGGGGAACTCCATCGTGCGATCCTGGGCGACGCCGATGACCGAGACCGTGCCGCGGCGCCCTGAGAGGCCGAGCGCGGCGCGGATGGTGGCGGTGTGGCCGACGGCTTCGATGACGCTGTCGCACATGCGGCCCTTTGTGGCTTCCTGAATGATGGCGCGGGCATCCGCCGGGTCTGGCGTTTCAAGGCCGATGGCGCGGCCTGCGGCGCGGCGCTCTTCCACAAGATCGATGCCGAAGACGCGGGAGGCGCCCATGATGAAGGCCGCTTCTGCCGCCAGCAGGCCGATGGGACCAAGCCCGACGACGGCGACTGTGGCGCCGCGCTGGATATCGGCATTGCGGGCGCCGAACCAGGCGGTGGCGAGCGCGTCGGTCATCATCAGGGCCTGATCCAGGCTGACGCCATCGGGAATTTTCTGGGCGTTGAAATCGGCGGCGGGCACACGGACGAATTCGGCCTGGCAACCCTGCAGCTTTGAGGAGAGGCCATAACAGCCGCTGGCATTGTATTCGCAGCGGTTGACCACCCCGGCGAGGCAGGCGCGGCACTGGCCGCAGCCGACGGCCGCCGAGATCATCACCTTGTCTCCGGCTTTCAGCTGGCGCACGCCCCGGCCCGCCTCGACCACTTCGCCGACGGCTTCATGGCCGACGCAATAGCCGGTATCCTCGGAGAAGGTTTCGCCATGATAGATGTGCAGGTCGCTGCCGCAGATGGCGCATTTGTCGACCTTGATGATCGCGTCGCGGTCATCGTGCAGCTCAGGATCTTTCATCGTTTCATAGGCGATGTCGCGGGGGCCGCGATAGACGAGGGCTTTCATGGGAAACTTCTCCTTGAGCGGATGGATCAGCGCGCCGGAAGGGCGTTGTATTCCTGGATCTTCATCTTGCCGAGCTGGGACATGTGGACTTCATCCGGGCCATCTGCGATCCGCAGGAAGCGGTTGAGGGTGAAGAAGTCTGCCACCGGCGTATCGCCGCTGACGCCCATGCCGCCATGGGCCTGGATGGCGCGGTCGCAGACGGTTTGGGCCATCTGGGGCGCGATGACCTTGATGGCGGCGATGAGATCCTTGGCGACCTTGTTGCCATAGCGGTCCATCGCGTCGGCCGCTTTCAGCGTCAGCAGGCGGGCCATCTCGATCTCGCAATAGCTCTTGGCGACATCCTGACGGATGGAGGACTGGTCGGCGAGCTTGCGGCCGAAGGCGACACGGCTTTCCACGCGGCGCGCCATGATTTCGAGGGCCCGCTGGGCCTGGCCGATGGAGCGCATGCAGTGGTGGATGCGGCCCGGCCCGAGGCGGCCTTGCGCGATTTCAAAACCGCGGCCTTCGCCGAGGATGAGGTTTTCCTTCGGCACGCGCACATTTTCAAACCGCAGTTCGCACTCGCCGCCGGGGGAGTTTTTCGATCCGAACACCGTCTGCTGGCGGACGATGGTGATGCCGGGCGTGGAGGGCTCGACGAGGATCTGCGAGTGCTGGGCGTGGCGCGGATTGTCGAGCAGGGTCTTGCCCATGACGATCCAGATCTTGCAGTTCGGGTTCATCGCGCCGGAGATCCACCATTTGCGGCCGTTGAGCACATAATGGTCGCCATCGGGAATGATGGTGAGCTCAAGGTTTGTGGCGTCGGAGGAGGCGACCTGGGGCTCTGTCATCACATAGGCGGAGCGGATGGTGCCTTCGAGCAGGGGCTTCAGCCAGCGTTCCTGCTGGGCGGGCGTGCCGAACTTGGCGAGCACTTCCATATTGCCGGTGTCGGGCGCCGAGCAGTTGAAATACTCGGACGAATGCGGCACGCGGCCCATGATCTCCGCCAAAGGCGCATATTCCAGATTGGTGAGGCCGGGGCTGAACGCGCCATATTCATGCGGCAGGAAGAGATTCCAGAGACCCTCAGCCTTGGCCTGTTCCTTCAGCTTGTCAATGCCGGGCCAGCGCTTCCAGAGATTGGCGGGGTCATCATTCCAGTCCACATGCTCCTGCTCGGTGGGGTAGACGTGCTTGTCGAAGAAGGCTTCGAGGCGGGCGATGAGATCTTTCGTCTTTGCACTGTGTTCAAACTGCATGGGGTGGTCCTGTCTGCGTTTTCGGTTTTCTTGTGGGGAAGGAGTGTCAGCTGATCCAGCGCAGGGCGCGTTCGAGCAACCAGATGGTGCGGCGGTGGAGATCGTCGCCGGTTTCCTTCGGGGCCTTGCCGGCGCAGGCGCGGGCATAGGTGCCTTCAAGGATGATGCCGAGCTTGTAACAGGCGAGCACGCTGTACCAGTGCAGGCCGGAGAGGTCGCGCGTGGTTTGCGCCGCATAGTGGGCGACGAGTTCATCCGCTGACGGAAAGCCTTCCCAGGGCTGGACGGCGACTGTGCCGGCGCTGGATTTTTCGGCTTCGTCCGGCCAAGTGGCGAGCAGCCAGCCAAGATCGAGCAGGGGATCGCCGATGGTTGTCAGCTCCCAGTCCACGATGGCGGCAAGGCGCGGGGCATCGAAGCGGAACATGACATTGGCGAGGTGATAATCGCCATGGATGATGCCGGGCTGGAAACTGCGGGGGCGGTTGGCATCGAGCCAGTCGCCGACGCGGTTGATGCCGGGAATATCCTTGCGGCCATCCCATTCAGGGATTTCGGCATAGCTTTCCAGCTGGGCCTTCCAGCGGCCAACCTGGCGCTCAAGATAGTTATCGACCTTGCCCAGGCCTTCGAGTCCGAGGGCGAGATAGTCCTGCGCGCCCAGCGCCGCGATGCCATCGACGAGGGAGAGGCCCATCTGGCGGCGCATTTCCGGCGAGGAGGCGAAGGGTTCGGGCAGGCCGGTGGTGGCGTTGTAGCCGTCGATGGGTTCCATCAGATAGAAGGCGGCGCCGAGGACGGTTTCGTCCGGACACGCCGCAATCAGGCCGGGATGGGGGACGTTTGTCCCCTTCAGGGCGGCCAGCATGCGCGCCTCGCGGCGCATCGTTTCGTTGGAATTGGCACGCAGCACCGGGGGCGGGCGCCGCAGCACATAGGCGCGGCCGCCGCGCATGAATTTCAGGAGGATGTTCTGCGTGCCGCCGGCAAGGCGCACGGCGTTTTCGATGGGGCCCTTGCCAAGGCCTTGCGTGTCCATCCAGGTGGCCAACGCCGCCAGATCAACCGGATTGCTCAAGATATTCCTCCCCGGAGGCCATTTTTAAATCAATTGGATAATATGGTTGACTGAAAGCACCGCATTTTGCAAGCTTGCCGTATGGTCCGCCTGCACGAAAAAACCGAAAGTGATGCCGTCGACGCGCTGAAACGCGCGGCGATGAAGCTGTTTGCCGAGCGGGGCGTGGACGGGGTGACCGTGCGCGAGATTGCCGCCGCCGCCGGCCAGCGCAAT
>NZ_NCJT01000407.1 GCF_002282565.1 Hyphomonas sp. 34-62-18 | reverse complement strand
ATCCGCCGGGCGGCGTCATGAAGGCGCTCGGCCGTATGGGCGAGATGCTGTGGACGCAGGCAGCCTACGGTGAATTCCTCCGGATGTTCCAGGATGACGCCGCCCGCCAGCTTATCCGTCATATGACGGATATTCAGCCATCGGCGCTTTCGGTGATTGCTGAGCTGCCGCCCGCGCTGCGCCGCCCTTCCATCGTGGCCGCGTTGGCAGGCAGCGGGGACGCGGCGCGCTGCCTCGTCTCTGCCTGGGAGATGGCGTTGCATCTGCGGGGTGAGGCGGCCGGCCCGGACATCGCCCGGCGGTTTGCCCGGGCGAAGAATGGCCGCGCGCTCTTTGAAATGGCGCTCTCGGCCATCCAGCCGCCGGCTTTCGGAGAGGCATATGCAGCGCCGGTTCTGCCTGCGCCATTCTCCCCGGTCCGCCGGGCAGAGCATCTTCAGGCCGTCGCACTGGAGCTGCGCAACTGCCTGCGGGACTATGCGCCCAGCCTTGCGTCCGGCCGGATGGCCCTCTGGGTCTGGCGCGGGCAGGGCGGCCCGGTGGCGGTTGCGGCCTGGCGGGATGCCGGCGGCTGGCGGCTGGCTGAGGCGCTCGGAATGGACAATGCGGATGTGTCTGATGAGGTCCTTCAGCAGATGCTTCCGGTCCTTCGGCAAGCAGGGGTCCGCGCCGGAGAGCCCTGGCACATGCTTCGCAACTGGTTGGTCGATCAGGCCGCCAAAGCGGACGACGCGCCCGGTACAGAGGCCCATGAGGCCAACGCCCGGCAACGGCTCTATCTCGGCTATCTCTGGGATTAGGCCGCGCCGTTGGCACACGCCCCCTGACCCTGCGTCGGGGGGCGTCTTGCTTTGCAGGCGGCGTTTTCCGGGTTAGTCTGCGCGCCGGGAAAAGGAGGAAACATCATGGCCGACGGACAGGAAGCAGAAACCCGCGCAAAATTCCGCGAAATGCTGGAAGGCTCGAAAGATGATTGGGACATCATCGCCGAGCATTCGCGCCACTTCAACAAGGGGCTGGCGAAACGCGTGATCGACCATCTGAAGCTGCTGGACGGTGATTTCGGCGGCTTTCCGGTCGACCGGCTGACCCACTCCCTGCAGACCGCCACCCGCGCGCACCGCGATGGGCGGGACGAGGAATATGTCGTCTGCGCCCTGCTGCACGACATTGGCGACACGCTGGGCAGCTTCAACCATCCTGACGTCGCCGCTGCGATCCTGAAGCCCTTCGTGTCGGAGCAGAACCACTGGATGGTCGCCAATCACGGCATGTTCCAGGGCTACTACTTCTTCCACCATCTGGGGCTTGACCGGAACATGCGCGATCAGTTCCGCGATCATCCGTATTTTGAATATACCGCCCAATTCTGCCACCTCTACGACCAGTCCGCCTTTGACCCCGAATACCAGAGTGAGCCGCTGGACTTCTTCATCCCGATGGTAGAGCGCGTCTTCTCGCGGCCGAAGAACTCGATGTATCTGCGCAAGCCTCAGGAATAGGCATCAGAAGGCGGCCATGCTGAAACTCCTCGTTCTCGCGGCGCTTCTGCTGGCCGTCATCTATTTCTTCAACTGGGTAAACCGCCGCCCGCCAGGAGACTGGCGGCGGGATGATGACGATGAGGGTGACGGTCCGGATGGCCCGCCCGGCCGCCGCCTC
>NZ_NCJT01000406.1 GCF_002282565.1 Hyphomonas sp. 34-62-18 | reverse complement strand
CTCGGCTTCGACGCGGCAGGCATCACGCGCGCCGATGAGGCCTGGCCGGCCGGCGATCGCCTCAAAACCTTTGTCGAACTCGGCCGCCATGGCGACATGACCTGGATGGAAACGACGCTTGAGCGCCGCAGCGCCCCCACCGCGATGTGGCCGGAGGCGCGCTCGGCCCTCGTCGTGGCCCTCAATTACGGCCCGGATCACAATCCCCTCGATACCCTGGCGCAGACCGCCACCGGCAACATCTCCGTCTACGCACGGGGGAGGGACTATCACGACGTCATCAAGTCCCGCCTGAAACAGCTCGCCGGCGAGGTCGCCAGCATCACTGGCGGTGATGTCAAAGTCTTCGTCGATACCGCCCCGCTGATGGAAAAGCCGCTCGCCCACAAGGCCGGCCTCGGCTGGCAGGGAAAGCACACCAATCTCGTCAGCCGCGAGCTTGGCTCCTGGTTTTTCCTCGGCACCGTGCTGACCAGCGCGGCGCTTGAGCCCGACCCGCCCGAGACCGACCATTGCGGCTCCTGCCGGGCCTGTCTCGACATCTGCCCGACGGGCGCATTCCCCGCGCCTTATCAGCTCGATGCCCGCCGCTGCATTTCCTACCTCACCATCGAATATGCCGGCCCCATCCCGGCAGAGCTGCGCCCCGCCATGGGCAACCGCATCTATGGCTGCGACGATTGCCTCGCCGCCTGCCCATGGAACAAGTTCGCCAGCAGCGCGTCTGAATCAGCACTTTATGCCCGCGCAGAACTGAAAGGACCCGGCCTGGACGAGCTTGCCGCCCTCGATGACGCCGCCTTTCGCGATGTCTTCTCTGGTTCCCCGGTGAAGCGCTCTGGGCGGGACCGCTTTGTGCGCAATGTCGCCGTTGCCATTGGCAATTCGGGAGAGGCTCGTCTTGTGGCCAGCCTGCTGCCGCTGCTGCAGGACGAAGCCCCCGTGGTGCGCGGCGCAGCCATCTGGGCACTCGCGCGCCTTGATCCTGCCCGCTTTGCGGAGGAAAAGGCGCGCCGCCGGGCCGCAGAGCATGATAGGACGGTGATCGCAGAATGGGACGGGACGCCTGAATGAGTGACGGCATCAATGACGGCATGACCCCTCCGGCGCCCCTTGGCGGCGCGCCCGCGCCTGCGCCGGGAAAGCCTCCGGCCAAGCCCAAGGCCCCCCTCTGGCGCCGCATCCTCGTGGGTCTCGTGCTGGCAGGTGTCGCTGTCTTCGTTCTCTTCCATCTCTATGCGCTCATCCTGCGCCTTGCGCCCAATCCCGGCACGATCCTGATGACCCAGCGCGCGATGCAGGGGCAGGATGTCCGGCGCGACTGGGTGTCTCTGGACAAGATTTCTCCCCGTCTCGTCTATGCCGTCATCGCGGCCGAAGACGCAAAGTTCTGCACCCATGGCGGCGTCGACTGGGAAGCCATCGAGAAGGCCCGCGAATACAACGCGAAGAATCCGGACAAACGTCGCCGCGGCGGCTCCACCATCAGTCAGCAGACGGCCAAGAACGTCTTCTTCTGGAATGGCGGCGGCATGCCCCGCAAGGCCGGGGAAGCCTGGATGACCTATGTGATCGAAACGGTCTGGGGCAAGCGGCGCATCATGGAGATGTATCTCAATGTCGCCGAATGGGGCGATGGCCTCTTCGGCGCTGAGGCCGCCGCGCAGGC
>NZ_NCJT01000121.1 GCF_002282565.1 Hyphomonas sp. 34-62-18 | reverse complement strand
TGATCGTCTGCATCACCGAGGGCGTGCCCGTGATGGACATGGTCCGCGTCAAGGCGAAACTCAACAAGTCCAAGTCGCGCCTCATCGGCCCGAACTGCCCCGGCCTCATCACGGCCAATGAGTGCAAGATCGGCATCATGCCGGGCTCCATCTTCAAGAAGGGTTCCGTCGGCATCGTGTCGCGCTCGGGCACACTGACCTATGAAGCTGTGTTCCAGACCACCAATGCCGGCCTTGGCCAGACCACGGCTGTCGGTATCGGCGGCGATCCGGTCAAAGGCACCGAATTCATCGACATCCTGGAAATGTTCCTGGCTGACGATGAGACCCAATCGATCATCATGATCGGCGAAATCGGCGGCTCGGCCGAAGAAGAAGCCGCCCAGTTCCTGATCGACGAAGCCAAGAAGGGCCGGAAGAAGCCGATGGCCGGCTTCATTGCTGGCCGTACGGCGCCTCCCGGCCGCACCATGGGCCATGCCGGCGCTATCGTGTCCGGCGGCAAGGGCGATGCTGAATCGAAGATCGCAGCCATGGAAGCGGCGGGTATCCGCGTCAGCCCCAGCCCGGCCCGTCTCGGCACCACACTTGTTGAGGTGCTAAAGGGTTAGAAAGACCCTATAGTATTATAGATTCGTGGCGCCCGCTCCCGGCGTATTCCTGGGGCGGGCGTTGCAGCATAACCTGCTTCACGTAGGGGCAGGGGGTATGGTCCGTCCCTATATCAGTCGCCGGGGGCGGCAACTCTGGAAGGATGGACATTAGATGGCCGACGATGGCAGCCCGGTGAATGGTCCCCGCAGCACGGGCAATGCGGCAATGCTTGAGACTGCGTTCCTGTATGGGGGCTCTGCCCACTGGCTGGAACAGATGCAGGCGGCGTACGCCAAAGACCCCAATTCCGTGCCTGAGAGCTGGCGCGCCTTCTTCGCTGAACTCGGCGACGAAGCTGCAAGCGCCACCCAGAACGCAAAGGGTGCCAGCTGGAAACGCAAAGACTGGCCGCGTCCGGCAGTCAGCGAACAGATTGCTGCCTTTGATGGTGATTGGGCGCTGATTGAGCCCAAGCTCGAGAAGAAGATCAAATCCGCCAGCCCCGGCATGGCCGCCGAGGAAGTCACCCGCGCGGTTACCGACTCGATCAAGGCGCTGATGATGATCCGCGCCTACCGTATCCGCGGCCACCTCGCTGCCCAGCTCGACCCGCTCGGCCTCTCCGGCTTTGGCGACCAGCCTGAGCTTGATCCGGCCAGCTACGGCTTCGGTCCGGCCGACATGGACCGCAGCATCTATATCGATGGCTATCTCGGCCTGGAGCGCGCCACACCGGCGCAGATGCTCGACATCCTCCGCCGTACCTATTGCTCGACCCTCGGCATCGAGTTCATGCACATTTCCGATCCGGAAGAGAAAGCCTGGCTGCAGGAGCGGATCGAAGGCCCGGATAAAGGCGTTGCCTTCACCCGTGAAGGCAAGCTCGCAATCCTCCGCAAGCTGATCGAGGCGGAAAGCTTTGAGCGTTTCCTGCACAAGCGTTATCCGGGCACGAAGCGTTTCGGCCTCGATGGCGGCGAAGCGGCGGTGCCGGCGCTGGAGCAGATCATCAAGCGCGGTGGCGCCCTCGGCGTGAACGAGATCGTCGTCGGCATGCCCCACCGCGGCCGCCTCAACATGCTCGCTGCCGTGATGGGCAAGGGCTATGAGAAGATCTTCCACGAATTCCAGGGCGGCTCGACGCAGGGCGCCGGTGAATTCGGCTCGGGTGATGTGAAGTACCACCTCGGCGCTTCATCTGACCGTGAGTTCGACGGCAATGTCGTCCACCTCACCATGAACCCGAACCCGTCCCACCTTGAGGCGGTAAACCCCGTCGTCCTGGGCCGTACCCGCGCCAAGCAGTTCATGGAATCGCGCGAAACCGGCAAGCTTGACCGGTCGCACAAATTGCCCCTGCTGCTGCACGGGGACGCGGCCTTCGCAGGGCAGGGCGTTGTGGCTGAGTGCTTTGCGCTCTCGGGCCTGCAGGGCTACCGCACCGGCGGTACGATCCACTTCATCGTCAACAACCAGATCGGCTTCACCACAAGCCCGATGTATTCGCGCTCCTCGCCCTATCCGTCGGATGTGGCGCTGATGGTGCAGGCGCCGATCTTCCATGTGAACGGCGATGACCCGGAGGCAGTGGTCTACGCCGCCAAAGTGGCGACCGAATACCGGCAGAAATTTGCAAAAGATGTCGTCATCGACATGTTCTGCTACCGCCGCTTCGGCCACAATGAGGGCGATGACCCGACGATGACCCAGCCGGTCATGTACCGTGTCATCAAGGATCGTCCGTCCACGCGCGAAATCTATGCCCAGCGTCTCGTTGCCGAGGGCCTGCTGACGGCTGCTGAAGTCGACGCGCAGGTCAAGGAATTCGAAGACTTCCTCGACAACGCCTTCGAGGCCGGCAAAACACTGAAGACCAACAAGGCAGACTGGCTGGAAGGACAGTGGTCCGGCTTCGGCCTGCCGCTGGATGATGATCGTCGCGGCAAGACGGGCGTCTCCAAGACGCGCCTGAAAGAGCTCGGCGAGGCGATCACGCGCATTCCTGAAGGTGTCGACGTTCACAAGACGGTGGAGCGCGTCATCGCCCGCCGCCGCGAGAGCTATGAGAGCGGCAAGGATATCGACTGGGGCGGCGCTGAGCATCTGGCTTTCGCCAGCCTGCTCGACGAAGGCTTCCCGGTGCGCCTCTCCGGCCAGGATTGCGGCCGCGGCACCTTCGTGCAGCGCCATAGCCACCTCGTCGACCAGACGACCGGCGACCGCTACACCGCGCTCAACCACATCCGCGAGGGCCAGGCCCCGTATGAGGTGATCGACTCGCTGCTCTCCGAAGAAGCTGTGCTCGGCTATGAGTATGGCTACTCGCTGGCAGATCCCAATACGCTGGTCTGCTGGGAAGCCCAGTTCGGTGACTTCGCCAACGGCGCGCAGGTCTATTATGACCAGTTCATCTCGTCGGCGGAGCGCAAATGGCTGCGCATGTCGGGCCTCGTCGTGCTTCTGCCACATGGCTATGAAGGTCAGGGGCCGGAGCATTCTTCGGCCCGCCTCGAGCGCTTCCTGCAGATGTGCGCCGAAGACAACATGCAGGTGTGCAACCTGACGACCCCGGCGAACTATTTCCACGCCCTGCGCCGTCAGATCCACCGCGAGTTCCGCAAGCCGCTCGTCATCATGACGCCGAAATCGCTGCTGCGCCACAAGCTGGCCACCTCGACGCTCGACGACATGAACACAAAGTCGACTTTCCACCGCATCCTCTGGGATGACGCTGAAACGCCCGGCCGCGAAGGCAAGGTGAAGCTCGCCAAGGACAACAAGGTGCGCCGCGTCGTGCTCTGCTCGGGCAAGGTCTATTACGACCTGTTCGAGGCCCGCGAGGCTTCTGGCCAGGATGATGTCTACCTGCTGCGTGTCGAGCAGTTCTATCCCGTGCCGCGCAAGTCTCTGATCACTGAGCTGAAGCGCTTCCCGCAGGCAGAGCTTGTCTGGTGCCAGGAAGAGCCGCGCAATATGGGTGGCTGGACATTCATCCGTGATGAGATCGAATGGTGCGCCAGCCAGGCTGGCTACAAGCAGCCGCGCCCGAAATATGCTGGCCGTCCGCCTTCTGCGGCGACCGCAACGGGCCTCCTGTCCAAGCACCAGGCCGAACAGGCCAACCTGATCAAGACTGCCCTCTCGCCCGACCCGGTCGACGACCGGATCGTTTCTCCCTGATAATCCATAAGAAGAGACGGACACGACATATGACAGACATCGTTGTTCCCACACTCGGCGAAAGCGTTACCGAAGCCACCGTCGGCCAATGGCTGAAATCGGCCGGTGATGCGGTGAAGAAGGACGAAGTCCTCGTCGAACTGGAAACCGACAAGGTTTCCGTTGAGGTTTCCGCTGCCGAAGACGGCGTTCTCTCCGAGATCGTCGCCAAGGCCGGCGACACCGTGAATATCGGCGCCGTGCTTGGCCGCCTGAACGCCAGCGGCGCTGCCGCTGCCAAGCCCGCCCCTGCAAAAACTGAAGCAAAGGCCGAGGCCAAAGCTGAAGCCAAGGCCGAAACGAAGCCCGCGCCTGCCGCTGCTTCCGGTGGTGCGTCTACGGACGTCAAAGTCCCGGTGATGGGCGAAAGCGTGGCCGAAGGCACGATCGCCAACTTCTCCAAGAAGGTCGGCGACAGCGTAAAGAAGGACGAAACCATCGCTGAGATCGAGACCGACAAGGTGGCGCTGGAAGTTCCTGCGCCGGCCGATGGCGTGATCCTGGAATGGCTGGTGAAAGAGGGCGACTCGGTCACCCCCGGCTCCGTCATTGCCCGGATCGGTGCTTCAGGCGCGGCCCCGGCAAAAGCTGCCGAGGCACCGGCCAAGACCGAAGCGCCGAAAGCTGCCGCTCAGCCCGCCGCTACGGGCGACCGCCCGGTGTCCCCGTCCGTGCGCCGCATTTCCACCGAAGCCGGCGTCAACCCGTCGGATATTCCCGGCACGGGCCGCGATGGCCGCGCCACCAAGGCTGATGCCCTGGCTTACGTCAATCAACCGAAAGCAAGCTCCTCGACCATGCCCGACACCGCCGCAAAGCCGCCGCGCGAAACTGGCCCCCGTGAAGAACGTGTACGGATGACGCGTCTGCGTCAGACGATCGCCCGCCGCCTGAAGGAAGCTCAGGATACCGCGGCGATGCTGACGACGTTCAACGATGTCGACATGTCCGCCATCATGGACCTGCGCAAGAAGCATCAGGATGCCTTCGTCGCCCGTCACGGCATCAAGCTCGGCTTTATGAGCTTCTTCGTGAAAGCTGTGGCGAACGCCCTGAAGGAAGTCCCGGCCGTCAATGCCGAGATTGATGGCCAGGACATCATCTACAAGAACTATTATGATATCAGCGTCGCTGTCGGCACGGAGAAGGGGCTCGTCACGCCCGTCCTGCGCGGCGTTGACGAGATGTCGCTCGCTGACATCGAGAAGGGCATTGCCGAACTCGGCAAGAAAGCCCGCGACGGCAACCTCACCATCGGCGACCTGCAGGGCGGCACCTTCACGATTTCGAACGGCGGCATCTATGGCTCGCTGATGTCCACCCCGATCCTCAACCCGCCGCAGTCCGGCGTGCTGGGCATGCACCGTATCGAGGACCGCCCGATCGTGCGCGGCGGCCAGATCGTCATCAAGCCGATGATGTATCTTGCCCTCAGCTATGACCATCGCATTGTTGACGGCAAGGAAGCAGTGACCTTCCTCGTTCGCGTGAAAGAAGCGCTGGAAGATCCCGAGCGGATGCTGCTGGAAGTCTAGGCGCGCGTCGCCGTCCAGCCGCGGATCAGCGCGGCCTGAAACACCGGGGCGGGGGGCGTGAAGCCTCCCGCCTCAATCATTTGGGCGACCTGCTGCGGCCCATGGGCGGCAAACTGCCTGCCATAGGCTTTCAGATAGTTGGCCCGGCTTTCCTCCGTCTGCCCCGCAAGGCGGAATATATCCGTCCAGAGCCCCATGATCTTCTCGAAAGAGCGCCCGTCATTATCCGTGCTCAGATCAACATTGATGAAGCGTGCCCCTGGCTTCAGGCGGGCGGCAATGTCGGCAAAATAGGATTGGCGGGCGCCCGCATCGGTCAGGAAGTGGGAGACGAGCAGGCTGGTGGCCCCGTCATGCGCTTCCACCGGCGTTTCGGAGACATAGGCCTCATGAAAGCTGCAGCGCTCTGCAAAGCCTTCGGTCTCGGCATGGCGGCGGGCGATGGCCAGCATCGGCGCGGAAGGGTCCACCAGTGTGAACTGCCAGCCCGGATGGCGCGGAGCAAGATAGCGCGCTTCAGCGCCCGTGCCCGCCCCGGCTATAAGGATGCGCGCGTCTTCCGGCAGCCGGCTCAGATAGGCGTCCGTCAGCAGGTGAATACACGCCTGCACGCCGCTCAGCGCCGAAAACTGAGTGTCATATGCCTTGGCATGCTCTTCATTGAACGCGCCGGAGAGGGGAAGAGAGGGGCGGGGTGGCGTCATATGAAACTTCGGTAGTTACGAAACATGATCCACACCTATGGTCATTTCCGGCCGGCCGCAAGAGTTGATCGCGCGCAAGAAGGTTTCGGCCTTGTAAAATGCCGTTTAAACATGACCTTGGAAAAACAAGACAAAGCCCCACCGGAGGACCGCCATGAGCGATTCAGATTATATCCCGCCCAAAGTCTGGACCTGGAACAAGGATGCCGGTGGCCGGTTCGCCAATATCAACCGCCCGATTGCTGGCCCGACGCATGAGAAGGCGCTGCCCGTCGGCAAGCATCCGCTGCAGCTCTATTCGCTCGGCACGCCCAACGGCGTCAAAGTCACGGTCATGCTCGAAGAGCTTCTGGCGCTTGGCTATTCCGGCGCTGAGTATGACGCCTGGCTGATCAATATCGGCAATGGCGATCAGTTCTCGTCCGGCTTTGTCGACATCAACCCGAACTCCAAGATCCCGGCACTGTTTGACCGCTCCACAGAGGCGGGCGTGCGCGTCTTCGAATCCGGCGCGATCCTCATGTATCTTGCCGAGAAGTTCGGTGCCTTCCTGCCGAAGTCCTATCCCAAGCGCGCCGAGGCGCTCAGCTGGCTCTTCTGGCAAATGGGGTCTGCGCCCTTCCTGGGGGGTGGTTTCGGCCATTTCTATGCCTACGCCCCGGTGAAGATCCAGTACGCCATCGACCGCTACGCGATGGAAACCAAGCGCCAGATGGATGTGCTCGACCGTCACCTCGCCAAGCATGAATATATGGCCGGTGACGAATACACGATTGCCGACATGGCCATCTGGCCCTGGTATGGCGCCCTGGCGCAGGGCATCCTTTACGAGGCGGGCGAGTTCCTCGAAGTGGAAAGCTACAAGAACGTCCAGCGCTGGACGAAACAGATTGCCGAGCGTCCCGCCGTTCAGCGTGGCCGGATGGTCAACCGCACATTCGGCAAGCCGGAATCCCAGCTCTGGGAGCGCCACGACGCCAGCGACTTTGACACCAAGACGCAGGATAAGCTGCAGCCCGGCAGCTAGGCCGTGTTCGGACTGTTCGGGAAGAAAAAAGCCGCCTTCGATCTTGCCGAGGGTAATCGCCATGTCGCGCCTGGCCTTGCCTTGCTCGAGACGGGCCAGGGCGCGGAACTCGCCGCGCTGTATGCCGGCCTTGCCCCGGCAGACCGGATGCATTTCCTCGACGGTCTGGGGCAATTGTCTGAGATCGGCGCGCCCCTGCCAGCGCTGGGTGAACATCCCGCGCTCTATGCCATTGCTGGCGCGCTCCATTATGTCTGGGCTCACCGGCTGCGCGGCTTTGCTACCGCAGACCGCACCAGCCAGGCGCAG
>NZ_NCJT01000120.1:7450-8890 GCF_002282565.1 Hyphomonas sp. 34-62-18 | reverse complement strand
CCCTGGGACACCAGCGGGTGGCGCGGCAGGTCTTTCTCTTTCAGGTAAGCGTCCACATCGGCCTGCGTCCAGCTGGCGAGCGGGTTCACCTTGTAGCGGCCATCGGCAAATTCAAACACCGGCAGGCTCATCCGGGCGCCGCCATGGAAGCGTTTGCGGCCTGTGATCCAGGCGCCGAAGCCTTCAAGGGCCGGCTCCAGCGGACGCACCTTGCGCAGGGCGCAGCAGGCGTCGGCATCGGCTTTCCAGAGCATGTTCTTCGGATCGAGCACTTTGCGCTCGGTCTCGTTGGGCGTGATCTCCCGCACGCCGGTGAGACCGAGGCGGGCGATGACCTCATCCTTATAGTCCAACGTCTGAGGGAAATGCATGCCGGTGTCGATGAAAATGACCGGCAGGGACGGGTCGACCTCTGCGATGAGGGAGAGCATGACCACGCTTTCGGCGCCGAAGCTCGACACATAGGTGAGCTCGCCCGGCCATTCGCGGGAAATGGCGGCCCGAAGGATATCCTGCGCAGACGCCTGGCGCAGCTCGCCATTCAGGCGGGCAAGCCGGTCTTTCGGCGTTTCAGGGGTTTCGGTTTCAAATGCCATGGGCCGGGGCCCTTCCTGCGGGTCAGCTGCGTCTGCGGAAGGCCGGGACCGAAGCGTCAGCTGCGGGCTGATACACGACACTGTATTCGTTCAAGGCTTCCAGCACTTCAGATAGGCCAGCGCGGCGCGTCTCGTAAGCATCGAACCCTGAACGGTGCATGTAGAATATCTGATCCCTTAACACATGGCCGACCGCGCGCAGCTCTCCGGCATACTGGTAGCGCCGGCGCAGGAGCTGGGCATGGCTGTAGCCGCGCCCATCGGTGTATTTGGGGAAATCGATCTCGATCAGGGCGAGCTCGGCGAGATAAGGCTCCAGTTCCTCGGCCTTGTCTGCCGGGCCAAGGCGCACGCCATCGGGCAGCGGGCCGTTCTCCTGCCCCTGCTTCAAGGCGAGGAACCGGCCAAGAGATACAGAAAACCTACCTGTTTCCGGAAGTGGCTCACCATCGGCCACATAGGCCCAGTCATTGGTGATCTCGGCGCCATTCTTAATCAGCGGCATAGAGCGCCTCCTGGAAAGGCTGGTGGCCGAGGCGTTCCAGCGTGTCGATGAACTTTTCGTCCTTGGACGTGCGCTGGGCCCGGTAGAACTCCACGACGCGGTGGATGGCGCCGGGCACTTCCTCCGCTTTCAGCCCCGGGCCGACGATATTGCCGAGGGCGGCTTTCTCATCGGCGCGGCCACCGAGGAGGATCTGGTAGAATTCCTCGCCCTTCTTGTCGACGCCGAGGATGCCAATATGGCCGACATGGTGGTGGCCGCAGGCATTGATGCAGCCTGAAACGTTGATGTGCAGGCGGCCGATGTCTTCCTCATAGGCGGGGTCTGCGAAGAGTTTCG
>NZ_NCJT01000120.1:0-7412 GCF_002282565.1 Hyphomonas sp. 34-62-18 | reverse complement strand
ACATGCGGGAGGATCAGGTTCTGCGCATGGCTGACGCGGATATCTCCGTGGCCGTACTTTTCAGCAAGGTCGGCGACGAGCTCCATCTGCTTGTCGGTTGCGTCGCCAGGCGCCACGCCCTGCGGCTTCAGGCTGACCGTGACGGAGGCATAGCCGGGCGCCTTGTGCGGGTGGAGGTTTACCCGCGTCCAGCGCGCGAAGGCCGGGTCTGCGGCCTTGGCCGCTTCCAGACGCTCAGAGACAGCCGGTTTTGCGGTGAGCGGCGGCGGGGCGAAATAGGCATGGATGCGGGCGATTTCATCCGCCGTCAGCGCAATCTTCTCGTGCGGGCGCTGGGCGGCGTATTCTTCTTCAACCTGGCGGATGTATTCAGCTTCGCCGAGCTCTGTGACGAGGATCTTGATGCGGGCCTTGTATTTGTTGTCGCGGCGGCCATAGCGGTTGTAGACCCGCATGATGGCTTCCAGATAATCGAGGATCTCGCTTTCCGGCACGAACGGATTGACCAGCGTGGCGATGACGGGCGTGCGCCCCTGCCCGCCGCCGACCCATACCTCAAAGCCAGTGACGCCGTCCTTCTCACGAATATGCAGGCCCACATCATGCACCCTGATGGCGGCGCGGTCATGCTCGGCAGCGGTGACGGCGATCTTGAACTTGCGCGGCAGGGCGGCAAATTCGGGATGGAAGGTGGACCATTGGCGGATGATCTCGCACCAGGGGCGCGGATCGAGCAGCTCATCCTGCGCGGCGCCGGCAAAATGATCCGTGGTCGTATTACGGATACAGTTGCCCGAGGTCTGGATGGCGTGCATCTCGACTTCGGCGAGCTTTTCCAGAACGTCTGGAATATCCTTCAGGGCGACCCAGTTGAACTGGATGTTCTGGCGTGTGGTGAAATGCCCGAAGCCCCGGTCATAATCGCGAGCGACTTCTGCCAGGCGGCGTAGCTGGCGCGGAGACAGCTGGCCATAGGGGATGGCGATACGCAGCATATAGGCGTGAAGCTGGAGATAGACGCCGTTCTGCAGGCGCAGGGGCTTGAACTCGTCTTCCAGGATTTCTCCGGACAGGCGGCGGGCCACCTGCCCCCGGAACTGGGCGACGCGCTCGGCAACGATGCGGGCGTCGAACTGGTCGTATCTATACATCAGACTAACAACTCCTGCGCATGGGGGATGCCCAGCGCGACTTCTGTTCTGTGCACCCATTTTGCGACAGCCGGATAAAGGCGCAGGTCGAAGCCGCCCTCATGCGCGACGCGCGTGTAGGCGACAAGGGCAATATCAGCGATGCTGAGACTATTTCCGGCAAACCAGTCGCGCCCTTCCAGGCGCTGCTGCATCACGCCGAGGGCGTTGTTGCCACGCACCAGCAAAGCCGGATCGATCTCTGTGTCGGATTTCTTCAGGTAATACTTCTGGAAGCGGCGCACGGCGATGGCGGTTTCATGCGAATACTGTTCCCAGAACAGCCAGCTCAGCGCCTCGGCGCGGGCAAAGCGGTCTTCCGGAATGAGGCGGCTGCCTTCGGCGAGATAGAGCATGATGGCGTTGGACTGGGGCAGCACCCGGCCATCGGGCCAGCGCGCCACGGGCACCTGCCCGGCCGGGTTGATGGCCAGGAAATCCGGCGTCCGGGTTTCGCCCTTTACCACATCCACATTCACCCAGGTGTAGGCAATGCCGAGCAGATCGGCGGTCCATTTGGGCTTCAGGCAGTTGCCGGAGACCGGGTCTCCGTAAAGGGTGAAACCGCCAAGATCGGACGCTGACATGGGACCGTTTCCTATGCGTTTTCAGGCGCGGGAAGACCGCCTGCGGAGTATTGCGCGCGCAGCGACTCGCGCAGGGTTTCCCGGCCGGTGATCTGGCCTGTCTCGCTGACTTCCATGAAATAGGGATCGGTGACGAGGCCTTCCTGTTTCAGCGCCGCGGCAAGCGCGGCTTCCGCCTCGTCGCCCGTGAAGACACCAAGCTGGGTGACATCTTCCGTCCACGATCCATCACTTTTGAGCCAGACGGTGCGGCCCGTGGCAGTATCCCAGGCGGTGATGGATTTGGGGGTTTCAGGCTTGAGCTTCGGACGGACGGAAGTCATGCAGCAGACTCCTTGAAGACGTGCTGGCGGGCATCGGGGCTGAACCAGGCGAGGCCTGACGCTTCGGTTACGATGGAGGCGATGCGGCCTTGCTCTGCGGGAAGGCCCGCCACTTCGCCGATGATCAGCAGCGCCGGGCCTGCGATGCCCTCTTCCTCGACCAGGAAAGGCAGCTCTGCCAGCGTTCCGAAGACACGGAGTTCGTTCGGGCGGGTGCCGTTCTCGATGATGGCGACCGGTGTTTGCGGCGCGCGGCCAGCGGCGACCAGCTTCTCAGCAATCGCCGGGGCGGTATCGACCCCCATGAAGACAACAACCGTCTGGGCCGGGCGCGCGAGGGCCTGCCAGTCAAGATCGGGCACGCCGCCTGCCTTGGCATGGCCGGTGACAAAGGTGAGTGTCTGGGCATGGTCGCGGTGGGTGAGCGGGACGCCGGCGGAAGCGGCACATCCGAGAGCGGAGGAAATGCCGGGCACGACATGAACCTCAATGCCTTCGGCGCGAACGGCCTCAAGCTCTTCCCCGCCCCGTCCGAAGATGAACGGGTCTCCGCCCTTGAGGCGGACGACGCGCAGCCCTTCGCGGGCCGAGGCAATGAGGCGCGCATGGATTTCGGTTTGCGGGACGGAGTGATCGCCCTTGGATTTGCCGACCGGCACCCGGGCTGCATCGCGGCGAATGAGACCGATGATTTCCGGGCTGACGAGACGGTCGTAATACACCACATCGGCTTCCTGGATGAGGCGCAGGGCTTTCAGCGTCAGCAGCTCCGGATCACCGGGGCCGGCGCCGACGATATGAACGACGCCGCGCGCCCGGCCCGTCAGGCGGGCCTGCTGGCGCAGCAGGGTTTCGGCGCGCTCAAGATCGCCTGCGTAGGCAGCCTCTGCGGCGGGGCCGGAAAGGGCGCGCTCCCAATAGCGGCGGCGGGCGGCTTTATCAGGAATGGCCTCACCCACGAAACCGCGCAGCGAGCGGGCGAGCGCGGCAAGGTCTCCGATGCGTTGGGGCAGCAGGGCCTCGAGTTTCGCGCGGATCGACTTGGCGAGCACCGGGGCCGCCCCGCCCGAGCCGATGGCGGCGACAATCTCGCCCCGGTCAAGGATCGAAGGGACGGTAAAATCGCAGTCCTCGGGATGGTCGACGACATTGACCGGAATATTGCGGGCGCGGACAGCGGCAAGCGCCTCGGCGCGGTGGGTCGCATCTTCTTCGGCGATGATGGCGAGGCGCGCGCCTTCCAGCGCGGCGGCCAACTGGCCACGCGGGGCCGGGCTGACCCAGCCGTCAAATTCGGCCGCCAGGGCAGCCTCGTCAAAGCCGCCAACATGCACCACATCGGCGCCAGAACCGCTGAAAAGCCGCAGCTTGCGCGCGGCTTCCTCACCGCCGCCAAAGACGACGATCCGGGCGCCTTCAAGGTTAAAGAAGGCCGGGAACTGGCGCATGGGCGCAATCTTTCTTATTAGTGACACTACAAGGACGGATATAGAAAACCTCCTTGACGCCTTAGACGCAACGGGCAACCCCTACAGCGATCATTTAGAGAAACTATTCATGTCCGACGCCTCAGATCGCCTTCCTCCGCTCAACGCGCTGCGCGCTTTCGAGGCAGCTGCGCGGCGCCTGTCGTTCACCCAGGCGGCCGAGGAACTGAACGTTACGCCCGGCGCCATTTCCCAGCAGATCCGCCAGCTGGAGGACTTTGCCGGCACGCCGCTGTTCAAGCGGACCGGGCGTTCCGTGCTGCTGACGGACGCGGCACAGGCGAGCCTGCCACTGGTGCGCGAGGCGTTCGAGAAGATTTCGGAAGCCGGGCGCGTGATGCAGGCCCCTGCCCGCAAGGGGCGGGTGATGATCTCATCGGCGCCCTCCTTTGCCGCCAAATGGCTGGCCCCGCGGCTGGAGAGCTTCCACCGCGCCAATGAGGGCATCGAAGCCTGGATTTCGGCGGACATGTCGCTGACCGATTTCAACACTGCCGATGCCGATATCGCGATCCGCTATGGCCGGGGCAATTATGACGGGCTGAAATCGGAAAAGCTGCTTGACGAGATGGTGCTGCCGGTCTGCTCGCCGCGCCTTCTGGAAGGGCCGAGCGCCATCCGCAAGCCGGAAGATCTGCGCCATCATACGCTGCTGCATGACGAAAGCTCGGAGAACGATCCCTCCTGCCCTGACTGGGCAAGCTGGCTTCGTGCGCATGGCGTCAGCGGCGTGGATGGCAGCCGGGGACCACGTTTCAATCAGGGTATACTGGTGATCGAGTCGGCCGCCGCCGGCCGGGGCGTCGCGCTGGCCAAGCAGGCGATTGCGGCAGCAGACCTGGAAGCAGGGCGTCTCGTGGCGCCGTTTGCCAATGGGTCGATCCCGATTGATTTCGGCTATTGGCTGGTCTGGCCGAAGGGCCGGCATCTTTCGCCGGATGTGCGCGCCTTCATCAAATGGATCAAGGAAGAAGCTGCCGGCACCGAAGTCGTCGGCGTTTAGGCTTTCGGCATAGGGGGCGGCCTAGAGCGCGGCGTCGAGCAACAGGAAAGCAGCAAGGCGCGGGCTGGCATTGCGGCTGGTGCTTTGGGTCTGCTCAAGCGCGGCGAGGGCATCCACCCGCTCGAAGCGGACGAATTGTTTGGCCATCTCCATCAGGCGCGGATCGCCGCGCAGGCGCTGGACAACGCGGTCAAACTGCTTGCCGCCCTGCTCGATGGTGGCGGCGTGGCGATCCTTCTCGCCGCGCTGGGCGGCTTCGGCGATGCGGCGCTTGGCCTTCGGCTTGAAAGCGTCCGACAGCGGGATACCGGAATTCTGCAGGCGCTCGACCACCGCTTCGGCGACGGTTTCCCGGTCAGCCTGAGGCGGGGCCTGGTCCTTGCTGATGTCGGAAATGATCTCGCGCCAGGGAGCCGGGCCGCTGCCATTGCTGGCGCTGTGACCGTTGCCGTTATGGCCGTTGTGCCCACCTGCGCCGTTAGTGCTGCCATTGCCATGGCCGCCTTGAGAGGCTGGCGTGGGCGCAAAGTCGGACGCGCGGCGGCGCGGCGTTTCTGGCGGAGTGTCATCATGGCGGCGGCGCAGGGTGACGGGGGGAGGATCGTCATTGCGCGCGGGCGCAGCTGGCTCCGGACGGGCCGAAATGGACGGGGCCGGATCGAGAATATCGTGATCCCCGCCTGCACGGGCAGCCGCGATCATGGCCTCGGCGCTCGCCTCGAAAAGATCGTCATCCATGCTGGGACGCGACGGCGCGGAGGGTGGGGTGATTGCGGCATTTCCGTAGGCGGAGGGGCGCGGGGATTGGGCCGGGCCGTTCTGGAAAGGCTGCGGCTGTTGCGGCGCAGAGATCGGTGTACGGACGGCAGGCGGCGTCAGCGGCGCAGAAGCGGCCGCAGAGCCTGCGGGCATATAGGGACCGGCCAGACGGTCGAGCGCTTCGCTTTCGAGACGGGCAGCAAGGCCCGCTGCGCGCAGGGCATAAGCGGCCTGCTCACCGGTCTCGCGCAGCTTGGTCAGCGAGCGGGCAGCCTCTTCGGCGGCGGCGCGGGTGGCGGCATTGATCTCGGCATTGGCGTGGCGGGCGCCTTCGATGGCGGAGGAGACCGCATTCTTCAGCGCGTCGCCGGTTGTCGCAGCAGCAGCAGCGGCCACCTCGCTGGCGCGCACGGCAGCGTCCACCGTGCGGCGGGAATGTTCGAGCTTGTCCTCGACGCGGCTGATCGAGAAGGTGAGCGCTTCGGTGCGCCCAGAGGCGTCGCGCGCCAGATCATCAAGGGACTCCAGGCGGCGCGTGAGCTCCTCGCCGGCATGGTGCATGGCGATGAGGCGCTGTTCCAGCGCGGCGTCCGCGCGGCCGACTTCCTCGCTGGCGGCGCGGGCGGCCGACACCATCAGCTGGGCCTGGCGCGGAATGGCCTCGTTCATGGCGGTGACCTGCGCGCGCAGATCCCGTGCCAGGTTCTCGAGGGCGTGACGCTCCTCACCCAGACGTTCTGACAGATCACGCGCATTGTCTGCCGCCGCATAGGACACCGATTCCAGCCGCAGCCGCTCGTCCCCGATCTCGCCGGCCATGGCTTTCATCGCGGAGAGGGCATGGGCCATGGCCCGGTCGATCTCGGAGGCGGATTGCTTCATCTGCTCGGCAAAGGTGATCCCTTCATGGCCCGCTTCCCGCGCCGGGGCCATCAGGCGGGCAGCCGCTTCCAGCACGAGCGCATTGGCAGCAGCGGCGCGGCGGTTAGCGCGCGCCATCTGGCCTGCGGCCACCATCAGCAAGGCTGGGATCAGCGCGCCGATGGCGCAGGCTGCCACGAGGGCAGGATGAAACTGGCTGACAAAGGCGATACCGCCGAGCCCGATCACTGCCGCAGCGAGACCCAGGAGCCAGAGAATGGCCGAGACATAAGCGAGCGTGACCATCCAGCCGCCACCATGTTGCGCAGTTTCAAAATTCTGCGAGGCCTCGTGTCGGACGAGGTCGTCCCGGCCGGACCGGCGCGCAGAGGGGGCTTCCGTCATGTTATGTGTATAACCCGGCTTGCGGGTTCCTGCGAGTGCTGATTGCACGCGTGCAGACGGCTAATGCCCTGTTTTTTCGAGTCAGGGCAGCAGGGAAAGGGTTACCGATGAGTCACCCTTGTCCTCAGGCGCTTTTTCCGGCGTCTGCGGAGCAAATTGCAGGCCGATCAGAGCGAAGATCGCGGCCAGCACCAGATTGCGGACGAAAATCAGAAATTCGGTCATGATCTTAATACCCAAAAAGGCGCGTGGCCGTTTTTTCCCTTGTGGAGCCTTTATCAGAAACAGACTGACCCGGCAATTCCTGCGGGAAGAAAGAATCTTCTGCGGGCGGCGGGGTTAACGCGCTGCTAACCGCGCCCCATCAGGCTTTCCCGGCCACAGGAGCCCCCGATGCCCGCTGCTACTCCCCTGCCCGTCCTGGACCTTGATCATCTGGCCGCGATGACAGGCAATGATACCGATCTCTCATTGGAAGTGATCAGCATCTTCCGGGAACAGGCGCAGCTCTGGTCGCGCCTGCTGGACCCGATGAGTGAGGCGCGGCAATGGGCGGACGCGGCCCACACGCTGAAAGGGGCAAGCCTCGGCATCGGCGCGCTGAAGCTGGCGGCCGCCTGCGAGCGGGCGGAAAAGGCCGGACGAGCCGAGACCGCGCCCAGCAAGGCCCACGCGTCTGTCCTGCTCAGCGATGTGAAGGAAGCCCTTGGCGAGACGTTGGAGGCGGCCGCGCGCGCCGCTTACGACTTGGCCTCTGCGGCAAGGCGCAGCGCGTCATAGCTTTCAAACTCATAGGC
>NZ_NCJT01000119.1 GCF_002282565.1 Hyphomonas sp. 34-62-18 | reverse complement strand
TGAGGAAAGAAAGCCAGGGCGGATCATAGGCATAGCTGAATCGTTGCAAGCCCAGCCGTCAAGTCACCAAATTCGGCTTATGCGGGACTCGGAGTATACCGCGATGACCGCTTTTGCTGCCTTGCTCGTCTGGTGGGGGAAGGCCTGACGAGCGCCAATTTCGGCCAATGCAGCCCTCGGGCCATACTTAAAGGGAATTCTCTGAATTTTCGAAATGGTCCATGGAGCCAAACTTTGCGGCGAGTGTAGGAGCACAGATGACGGACGCGAGTTTCAAACGCCAGTTGCTGGTTTATGCTCAACTCTTCTTCGGCATGGCGCTGTTCGGCACCGGCACCCCGTCCGCCAAGATCGTGTCAGAAGCCTTCCCCGTTTTCCTCGGGCCCTTTCTCCGTCTGACAATAGCCGCTCTGGCATTGACGCCCTTCCTCTTCATCTACCGGAAACAACTGCCCCAAATATCCCGGCAGAACTGGATCAAGATCGTTGTGATCGGCGGCGTGGGCATCGTTGCTTTCACACTGTTCCTGCTCTACGGCATGCAACGCGTGAACGGTGTGGTCGGTTCGGTCGTGATGAGCCTGAGTCCGGCGGCGATGGCCACGGCAGCGGTGGTTTTCATGGGTGACAGCCTGGGTTGGCGCAAGCTCTTGGCCATTACGCTGGCCGTCGCCGGTGTGCTCGTGATCAACGTGTCGGGCCAGTCGATCCAGGCATCGGGTTGGACTCTCGTTCTCGGCAGCGTGCTGGTCTTCTGCGCAGTGGCCAGCCAGACGCTCTATTCGATTCTGGGAAAGCAGATGATCAGGGAATTGAGCCCCGTCGTCGCCTTGCCGCTCATCGTCTGGGTGGCCGTGCTGCTCTTTGCCGGGCCTGGACTCTACCAGGCCACGAGCTTCGACTTTGCCGAACCTTCGCTGAACGCATGGATCGCGATAGTCGTCTGGGGCATGGGCCCGCTCGCAATCGGAACGTTGATCTGGTTTCGCGGGTTGAGCCAAGTGTCTGCAAGCACGGCGTCGGGCTATATGAGTGCGATGCCAGCGTCTGCGCTGGCTCTGTCATACCTCTGGCTTGGGGATAAGTTTTACCCGATCCACCTGGTCGGCTTTGTGCTTGTTTTCTCAAGTATCGGGCTTGTGACCTGGGCGCACCGCGTCAAGGAAGCAAGCCAGCAAGATAAGCAGCGCGCATCCGAAAGTCACAACTGCGCCCTGCCGTGTTAAACGCAGTGGGCCGTAAGGCCGGATGGTCGTCTTCAGGCAGAACGACACCGGGTACCTCGTGCAGACCTAGTGGACGAAACTGTCCGGTCGTTGAAAATGGGCGGTCGATTTTCAAAGCTCGGGCGATGGCCATGAAGCGATATCATGTTGGTCTAGGGAACTGAAAATACAAAAAAGGGCGCCATGAGCGCCCTTCTCTGAAGACTTTGCTATCGACTCAATCGCTGTGAGACGAGTCAATGACTCAGTGCTGCATAAAGCTGATTTCACCGACCATACCGGATTCACGGTGTCCGGGCACGTTGCACGCAAAGCCCAATTCAGTCTTTTCGCCGAAGGTCCAGGTTACTTTGGCCGTTTGACCTGGCTCCAGAAGAGCGCTGTTAGCATCGTCATGCATCATTCCGGCCTGCATCATCTTGTCGTGGTTGATCTTGTCGACCGTCATCATGCCGGTGTCCATCATCTTCATCATCTCGTCCAAGTGGCCCTGCCACATTTTTTCCGTGCCGAGATTGAACTCATGCACGATTTCGCCGTCGTTGCTGACCACGAAGGTAATGGTCTCCCCTTCCATGACCTCAATGCTCGACGGCTCGAACGCCATCTCGGTCATGCTGACGTTGATGACGCGGTCTGCCTTTGCCGCGTCGCCGGGCTGCCCCATCATGGCTGCATGGTTATCACCGTGACCGTCGCCGTGGCCGGGCCCTGCAAAGGCGGCTGAGGTTGTCAGGAGCAATGCGATGCTTGCGATAGGTGTAAGATAAGGTTTCATATCGGGTTCCTTGTGTCGGCCGAGTGTAGAGTTGAGTGTCTGAAATCAAATCGCCTGTCGCGGGGGCGGCGGATCAGATAGCGGCGTGAACCGGTCCGCCACGCGTGCGACCGTGACCGGCTTCACGTGAGAAGCACATTGTGTCTGGGTGATATCTTTCCGTTGGGTGCCGATTGCCGATAACGAACAGGCCATGCCCGGATGACAGTCCTCTGACCGGTCGGCGTCGCCATGTTCATGACGCACGGAAGCGCTGCTTTCCTGTGCATACCGCACATGATCGGCACCGGATGCCCCGAAGTACTCACTTGTCTCACTTGAAAGAACGACGGAAGCCGAAAAAACCATGAGACACGCGATAAGGATTACGCCCAAGCTCCGCGTCAATGTCATCAGAATATCCCGTTTTTCTTCTGAAGCGCGCGCACATAGGCCGTGATCGCCTTCATGTCAGTATCCGTCACACCGTCAACCGGCGGCATGGTCCCAAAGCGCCATTGATGCGCCCTGACACCATTCTTGCCCGCCATCACGAAGGCCATGTCCGAATGGTGGCTGGGTTTGTAGATCTTGTGTACCAGAGGCGGGCCTTTCCCTTCACGACCCGCTGCGTTCGTCCCGTGGCAGGACGCACATTTCGTATTGGAAGCGCGCTTTCTCATTTGCCCGAGGGACGCCAAGTTTTCCGGCAGTTTCACCTCGAAGATGGGCGCCCCTTCAGCAATACCCGACGTGTTGGGCGGCGTCGTGTAATGCCCCGTCTGACTTGGTGCAGGACGCATGACCTGCCGTACAAGCGCACCGCTCCCGACGGCCAGAACTCCGGTGATGATCGAGCCAAGTCTGCTCATATTTCAGCGTCCATTTTAAAGATGGTTGGGGCAGCCGTATCGACGGCGCTCCGTACCTCACGATATTCGAATGAAGAACTTTCGCCATGGGATGGGATTAGCTGGTCAATTTTCTCGATCAATGGCTCTTGCAAAACGGGGCAGTGACCGTCGTCACACTTGACCTTTGATGTTAGAAGGAACCGGGACCTTTCAGGAAAACCCATTGTTGAATGTCGCATATTCGACCTCAAAACACCCCATAATTTTCGAAGGGAGGCTACGTTTTAGATCTCGAAGGTCAAGAAAAATCAACGTCTTAGGAGCCTAATTAATGTAACGAAATGTATCCTTGATCTTTGATGGCAATCGCGCTTTTTTAAGTCACGAAAGGATACGGGACGTATGCGGTTTTTCAGACTGACACGGATGGCTCATATCTTGTCGCTCATCGTCTTGATGCTAGCGGCCATGACGTTTGTCGTGTCTGAAGACGATTTGCCGCAAGAAGATTGGAGCCACGTTGCCGCGATGGACGTTCGTGATTGTGACGCACATCTTGTGGCGGACGATACTATCCCCGGTTGCCCTGGTATGATGGTGCATTGCGTCACTTTTTCTAACGTCGATCATGCGCTACCCGAACCGAAGCTCCTTGTTGTTCCCGTTTATCATGGGTCTCGCGCGGTCGACGCAGAAAGCTTGAAGCCGGAAGCGTCTTCGCCCCCTCCGCGAGTCTGAACGGGCTTCGATTCTCATCCCTGCATCTTACGGCTAAGGTTTCCGGTCTCGCCCAAATAAGAAACGGCGTGAACGTGTGACGGGCTCCCCTGTTGGGGTGGTCCTGAAACACCTCGGGTACTCGCGGGATCACTCCTCGGAAACTACTCGAGGTCTGCCTTGATCGGGCGAACCTTCGACTCAATCATCACAAAGGAGAAGAGTATGCGACTCTTCAAAGCAAAACAGTGTGCGCTTTCCGATACAGCGCTCAGTTCGTCGGAACATCTGGCAAAAGGTCTGTCCCGGCGTCAGTTCGGTTTGACTGCGGCTGCCGCGCTTGCCGTGCCGACGGTATTGCGCGCGCACGGATCGCCAAAGATCACATCGAAAGGGACCTATGATATCACTGTCGACCGGGTTCGGATAGATACTGGGAACTTTCGGAAAATGGGCGTCGGTTACAACAAGAGCCAGATTCCAACGATCCTGCGGTTCAAGGAAGGCGAGGAAGTCACCATAAACGTGACCAACAACCTCCGCGAGAGCACCTCAATTCATTGGCATGGGCTGATCCTGCCCTTCCAGCAGGACGGCGTCCCCGGTATCAGCTTCAACGGTATCGCTCCGGGTGAAACCTTCACCTACCGGTTTCCGATCCAGCAAGCGGGAACTTACTGGTTCCACAGCCACTCGGGCTTTCAGGAACCCGATGGTGCCTACGGGGCCATCGTAATCGAGCCGCGCGACGGTGAACGGATTCGGGCGGATCGTGATTATGTCGTGCAACTGGCCGACAAGCACCCGCATCCGGGCAGCCGGATTATGCGGAATCTCAAGAGGATGCCGGACTACTACAATCGCTCGCAACGCACCTTGCAGACCCTGATCGAGGACGCGCGCCAGGATAGTCTGAAGGCAGCCCTAAAGGATCGCGGGATGTGGGGGCGGATGCGGATGATGCCAACGGACATTGAGGATGTGCAGGGATTTACCGCTCTGATCAATGGGCGGAGCACATCGCAGAACTGGACAGGGCTGTTCCGGCCCGGTGAGAAGGTCCGCCTGCGAATAGTCAATTCCTCGGCCATGACCTATTTCGACATGCGTATCCCGGGCCTGAAGATGACCGTGGTCCAGGCTGACGGCAACGACGTCAAGCCGGTCACGGTGGATGAACTGCGTGTTGCCGTGGCGGAGACTTTTGACGTCATCGTCCAGCCGCGGGAAAACAAGGTTTATAGTATCATTGCCGAGTCCATGGGTCGCACCGGTCTCGTTCGTGGGACGCTGTCACCCAGAGAGGGCTATGCCGGGGCCGTGCCACCACTCCGGCCCAAGCCTTTGCTCACCATGGCCGACATGAGCGGGATGATGGGGGGTATGGATATGGGTGACCACGTCATGCAGAACGCCGGCGGCATGCAAGACATGACCGGTATGGACCATTCGGCCATGCAGGGCATGGACCACTCCAACATGGGTTCCGCGACCGCCCCGGCAGCGCAGGCTATGGACCATTCGGCCATGAAAGGCATGGACCATTCCAAGATGGAGATGTCGGCGCAACCTGCGATGAAAGGGATGGATCATTCCGGCATGGCGATGTCAGACGGAGGTGATCCGTTCTACGCACCCGGTAGCGGGCTGACACCCAAAGCCTATAATGGTGGAAAGTTCTTGTCCTACAAGGATTTGCGCGCCGCACGGCCGCTCTATCGGAACCGTGCTCCGTCACGCACCATTGAACTCCGTTTGACGGGCATTATGGAGCGTTACATCTGGTCGATCAACGATGTGAAATACGACGATGCCGATCCTATCGTGCTCAATTATGGCGAACGCGTGCGTATCCGGTTCATCAACGAAACGATGATGGCACATCCGATGCACCTGCACGGAATGTGGTCGATCGTCGATACCGGTCAGGGCGCGCGCAATCCCATCAAGCATACTGTGAGCGTCCAACCCGGCACAACGACCGACATGGAAGTTGAAGTCGATGCCCCCGGACAATGGGCTTTCCATTGTCACCTCTCCTACCACGCGGACGGTGGCATGTTCCGCAAAGTGGTGGTCAGAGGGCGCCCGGCCTGAGCCATTCAATATAAAGGAAAATCAAGATGAAATGTTTCAAACTGGCCGGACTAACCGGTCTCCTTCTGCCCCTAGCTCAGGTTGCACAGGCCGAGCCGCTGATCTGGGGTTTTCAAGCGGAGCAGTTCGAATATCGCGCGATGGATGGCGAGGATGCCTTCGTCTGGGATTTCGACGTCCTGGCAGGGTCGGATGAGCTGAAATTCGTCTGGCGAAGCGAGGCGGAGCTTGGACTCACATCGGATGATTTCGAGAACCTGCAGAATCAGCTGCGTCTGCAGTTTCCGATTTCGACGTTCTTCGACGCCGTGGTGGGAGCCTATGCGGACACGCCTGATGGCGCTCCCAACCGCTACGGTGGCGTGGTGGGCGTCAAGGGTCTTGCACCGCAGTGGTTCGAGATCGATGCTGATCTCTTTGTCTCCGAACGCCCCTTCTTCCGTTTCGAGGCAGAGTATGAGGCGCTATTGACCAATCGCGTGGTTCTCACGCCGAGCATCGAGGTTGACCTGCCGCTGAAGGATGATCTGGAGCGCGAACGCGGTGCGGGCGGTGCGGTAGTCGAGATCGGCGCACGCCTCAGCTACGATCTCATCGACCGCGCGGTTTCGCCCTATATCGGCGTCAACTATGAAGCCTCGTTTGGCGATACCAAGGATATTCTCCGCGCCAATGGTGACGATACGGATGAATTCTCGATCGTGATCGGTACGCGTCTGATGTTCTGAAAATAGGTCGTCCCGGCGGCAAGTCGGGGCGACCTGCTGCTTTCATGAACGAGCAGAGGGTGCGCTAGAGCGTGTCGCCCCTGATCAGATTCAGGATTGAACGAACCCGCTACCGCGGGACAGGCGTCGCTATTGGCGGGAATGGCCTCCTGATGAGAAGGTTTGGTTGCTGAGACCAACCTTTGAACAGGAGACCATCCCATGGCCAATGCCACATCAGCGGTAAGCCCGCTGCGCCGCCGTATGATTGACGACATGACGCTCCGCAACCTGTCGCCGGCTACACAGCGATCATATCTCAATGCTGTGATCAAATTTGCCCGACACTTCAACCGATCACCGGATCAACTGGGTCTGGAGGATGTCCGGTCTTTTCAAGTTTACCTGGTATCACAGGGCACTTCCTGGCCAGCGCTCAATCAGACGGTCTGCGCCTTGCGCTTTTTCTACGGTGTTACCCTGAACCGTGCGGAGATCCCCGAGCGGATCGCCTATGCGCGAACACCGCGCAAGTTGCCAACCATTCTCAGTGCTGACGAGGTTGTGCGGTTCCTCGAGGCGGTGCCGTCCCTGAAGGCGCGTGCAGCACTAACCACGGCCTACGCTGCTGGGTTGCGCGCCTCGGAAGCGGTCAGCTTGAAGATCACGGATATCGACAGTGATCGGATGGTGCTTCAGGTCCGCCATGGCAAAGGTGCCAAGGACCGCACAGTCATGTTGTCGCCACAGCTTCTCGGCATCTTGCGAACCTACTGGCGCTTGGCACGACCAAAAGACTGGCTGTTTCCGGGGCGTGGTGACAAGCCAATTGATGTGCAGGTGCTGCATTCCACCTGTCGGTCCGCGACCAAGGCAGCGGGATTGACCAAAAAGGTTAGCGTCCACACTTTGCGGCATAGTTTTGCGACGCATCTCCTTGAAAGCGGCGTCGATATCCTGCTCGGGCACAGCAACCTGTCGACCACTGCGCGCTACACGCAAGTTGCCACGACGACGATCGCGAAGACGCAGAGCCCGTTTGATCGCCTGAGCCTTGAGGTGGTGCCGCCCGGTTGAAGATCGCGCCATGCCACCCGCCTTGGAGGTGGCGGATATCATCCGTCGCCACGGTCCTGCCTACATTCATGCACACGACGGCCACCTCGGACGTGTGGAGCGCCGCGTCATGTCCGCGATCCAACTGTGCCGGACGGCCGCGCTTGGTGGACATGTCGAAGGGTGCCGGTCCTGCGAAGTGGTGCGTGTCGCCTATAATTCCTGCCGCAACCGGCATTGCCCCAAGTGTCAGGGTGCGGTTGCGCGCGACTGGCTTGAAGCTCGGTCAGGCGACCTTCTGCCGGTGCCTTATTTCCACGTGGTCTTCACGCTGCCGGCCGAGATCGCATCCATAGCGTTCCAGAACAAGAAGGTCGTCTACAACATCCTGTTCCGGACAGCCGCCGAGACGCTGCGCATCATTGCCGCCGACCCCAAACATCTCGGTGCCGGGATCGGTCTCATCGCGGTGCTGCACAGCTGGGGTCAGACCCTGAGTTATCATCCCCATCTCCATTGCATCGTTCCGGGCGGCGGCCCGTCACCCGATGGCACGCGCTGGATCGCCTGTCGTCCCAACTTCTTTCTACCGGTCCGGGTGCTGTCGCGCCTGTTCCGTCGGCTGTTTCTTCAGGCGCTGCGCACTACCTTTGAGGCCGGACAGCTACAGTTCTTCGGCGATATCGCCGAACTCGCCGACCCGCAGGCCTTCGACCGGCTGATGACATCAGCCGGTCGTGAAGACTGGGTGGTCTATGCCAAACCACCCTTTGGCGGGCCGGAACAGGTGCTGGCCTATCTGAGCCGGTATACCCATCGTGTCGCCATCGCCAACTCACGTCTGGTCAGCATTGCAGATGGCAAGGTGACGTTCCGCTGGCGTGACTATCGCCATGGCCGTCGGCCAAGGGCGATGACCCTTGATGCCGGAGAGTTCATCCGCCGCTTTCTTCTTCACACCGTGCCCGATGGCTTTCACCGCATCCGCCATTTCGGCTTCCTCGCCAACGGGAAGCGTGCTGCCCGCCTCATGGCGTGCAGAGCGCTGCTGGCCAACCAGATGCAGACGATCAAGAGCCCCGCCAAACCCGCAATGAAGGCGGCCTCTGCAGCGCGGCCATGCCCATGTTGCGGCCGATCTATGGTCAAGATCACCGTATGGTACCACGGTCAGGCGCCGCTAGGGTCAGGATTCATAACCAGAACATTACGACGGCAGCCAATGCGCACGCCGACAAGAAGACCTTGGGGCACCTGTCGTAGCGTGTTGCGACGCGCCGCCAGTCCTTGAGCCGGGCGAAGCTGTTCTCGATCTTGTGGCGCTTGCGGTATCGGGCTTCGTCATGGGGGATCGGGACCCTGCGGTTCTTTCGCGATGGGATGCATGGGGTGATCCCCTTGTCTTCAAGGGCTTCGCGATACCAGTCCGCATCGTATCCTCGGTCTGCCAGCATGTGTTCGGCGGGAGGAAGGCCGTCCAGCAGTGCCCGCGCGCCGATGTAATCACTCCGCTGGCCGGCCGTCAGAAACATCCGCAGCGGGCGGCCGGCCGCGTCTGTTACCGCGTGCAGTTTCGAGTTCATCCCACCCTTGGTGCGCCCGATCAGGCGGCCGCGCCCCCTTTTTTCAACCCCAGGCTTGAGGCTGTGCGGTGCGTCTTGAGATGCGTCGCATCGATCATCAGCGTGTCAGTCCCACCGCCCTGATCGGCTAGCTCCAGAAGCATCCGGGCGAAGATGCCTTTCTCGCTCCACCGCTTCCATCGGCTGTAAAGGGTCTTGTGCGGCCCATACTCTGCGGGCGCATCACGCCACCGTAAGCCATTGCGGTTGATGAATATTATGCCGCTCAACACCCGCCGATCGTCCACCCGGGGCTTGCCGTGGGACTTCGGGAAAAAGGGTTCCAGCTTGGCCATCTGCGTGTCGCTCAGCCAGTATAGATTGCTCATGTCACCGCTCCGTTTTCAGAGCCGTGAATCACGCAGCGTCGCGGAAATCAATGCATCCTGACCCTACGACCCAAAGCCTTGGTTGCCCCGGTTCTGGCCGTTGCGCAACACCACTTGCCAGCAGACCACACCGGTTTCGCGACCTCTGAAGACCAGCCATGGGCCAAATTGTCTTCCGCGCGCCGCCATTCATCGGTCTGCCCGCCGTCGCAAACACCACCCCAGAGCTGAGCCAGCAACACAATCCCCATAGCGCAAAACCAATCCGCGGGTTCGTTCAATACGGCTTCAATGAGGTCGCGGACAGCGCATGTGTAACCCCACCGTTGCCCCCCGCGACCTCACAGAACCCTCCAGATTCCCATGATGGTCGTCCTGTGATTCCATGTCTTTGAGGCAGATATGGGGGTCAGAGATGGGCAAACCGCATCCTGTTGAGTTGCGTGATCGCGCGGTGCGGCTTGTGGAGCAAGGCAGCACGCATACCGAGGCGGCACGGCGGCTGTGCGTTTCGATCAAGTTCGTCAACGACATGGTGCGGCTCAAACGCGAGACCGGCTCGCTTGCGCCGAAACCTCAAGGCAATCCCGGGCGCGGCAAACTGACTGGTGTAAAAGGCTGGGTGGAGCGCCGGATCGCGGCGCAGCCCGATCTGACGATTGACGAGTTGACCGCGGAACTGGCCGCAGAGCAAGGGGTGAAGGTGCATCGCTCGTCGGTCGGTCGACTGCTGCTCAGGCTCGGGCTGACACACAAAAAAAGACCTGCAAGCTCTTGAGCAGAAGCGCCAAGGCGTGGCCGACCTGCGCCGCATCTGGATCGGCAAACGCCAGCCCTTCATGGCCAGGCATCTGGAAAGACTGGCCTTCATCGACGAGACATCGCTCAAGACCAACATGGCCAAGACCACCGGCTGGGCACCGCGCGGGCAGCGCCTGGTCGATCACGCGCCGTTCGGGCATTGGCGCACCCAGACCTTCATAGGTGCCCTGCGCCATGACCGCCTCGATGCCCCGTGGGTGATCGACGGAGCGATGAATGGTGAGATGTTCGACCTCTATGTCGAAACTCAGCTGGTGCCGACCCTGCGTCCCGGCGACGTGGTCATCCTCGACAACTTGTCGAGCCACAAGAGCCCAGGCGCGGCAAAAGCCATGCGCGACATCGGCGCGTGGTTCCTGTTCCTGCCACCCTACAGCCCCGACCTCAACCCGATCGAATTGGCCTTCTCGAAGCTCAAGGCGCTGATCCGAAAGGCCGCCGCCCGAACCTACCATGAACTTTGGCAGGCCGTCGGCCATGTGTGCGAACTCTTCACCGACGAGGAATGCTACAACTTCTTCAAGGCTGCAGGGTACAGAACCAATTAAACGCGACACGCTCTAAAGATTAAGAACCAAACCTGAAAGGAAGCCGTGATGAATGGAGATGGACACGCGGGTCACATGCCGCAGAGCGGACGCGGGATGGCAATTTCAGCTTGGTTGACGGGTGTTTATTTTGTCATCGAGTTGGCAATCGGCCTCTGGACCGGCTCCATCGCCGTGATTTCGGATGCGTTCCACACCTTCTCCGCTGTGGGAGGCGTCCTTGTGGCCATCATTGCAGCACGACTTGCCCGCCGTCCGGCAGATGAGGATCGCAGTTTTGGCTGGTATCGCGCGGAGATAATCGGCGCGCTGGTCAATGGCGGGTTCCTGCTTGCCATGGCGATCGTGGTGATCGTTATGGCGGCAATGCGGCTGGGATCTCCTATTGATCTGCCGACCGGTCCAATGCTGTGGGCAGCGGCTGGCGGCCTTGTGACCGAGTTCATCTCGCTCGGGTTGATCTGGAAGCAGAGCCAGAGCGATCTGAACGTCAAGGGTGCGCTCTGGCACATCATCCAGACCTTCGTTGGGAGTCTGCTGATCATCATCACTGCACTGGTCATAAAGTTTACCGGTTTTCTGCTCATCGATCCAATTCTTGGTATGGCTTTTGGCTTCGTTTTGGTTTGGGCAAGCTGGGGGATTCTGCGGGATTCCATCCACTTGCTCATGGAGGGTACTCCGAACGATGTTAGCCTTGGTGAGGTCACGCGGAACCTGGAGACCGTCGATGGCGTGGCTGATGCACATCACGTCCACGCCTGGGAGCTGACCAGTGGCAAATATGTCTTTTCAGCCCACCTGCGTATTCGCGACGGCGGCCATCCGCGGGAGATACTGAAGGCAGCCCATCAAATGTTGCGGGAGCGCTTTGGCTTTTTCTTCGTCACCTTGCAGGTCGAAGACCGTTGCATTGATGAAAGCGGTGCAGAAGCCATCGACATAACTGCGGGCGCGAACCACAATCAGGCCTGACCCCACCCGATGCGCATCTATGACTGCCGGGCTGCGAAATTCCTGGATTAATTGGGCCGCTTTGCGCGTCGCCTAGCCATGCTCTTAGCCAGATCGGAAACCGGATATGTAAACTATATTGCTTCTCCTTCTGATCACCTTGTCCGAGGCGACGATCGGTGTCTTCGTTAAGCTGACCGACGGCAGAATCCCGATTCAGATGTCGCGTTGCCCTTAAATCGGCTCTGCCTCAATCTGTGTGGCGGAACGGTAGCATTCTCGCCCGCAACAATTCTGGACCGGCCCGACCGTACATGGCGCGTTTGAGGGTTTTCAGGCGGTTGATCTGACCTTCCGCCTGGCCGTTGCTCCAGGGCATCTCGATAGCGTTTTTTATCGCATCGAAATCTCGGTTCAATGTGCGTGCGACGCATCGAAATCTCGGTTCAATGTGCGTGCGAAGCGCACGATGGGCGCCAGGTCGGTTTCGATCGCGTCGTCGATCCATGCAGGGAGCGGGTCTGCCTCGCGGCCACGCAGGATACCGTTGAACCGCATGACGAGGCAGCGCATCGTTGCGAAGGCGGGAGAGCCAGCCTTGAGCGCGTCGACTTTCCGCGCCTGATCCGGGGTGAGTTTTCCGCGGGGTTTGATACACAGCGCTGCCGCGATGACCGGGGAGATCGCGTGCCCCGTTTCCGGGTCCCGGACCGGTTCCAGGATCTGGTGCTCCAAGGCAGGGCCCTTCGCTTGCTTTTCGGCTCTGCGCCACCCCGCCAGCAGCCGCTGCAAATGCGTCGGGCTCCCCTCGTAGCCACGCTCTCGGATCAGACGGAACAGGGCGCTTCCAGTTCGAATTCCGCCATTCCAGCTTTGGCTCAGGAACTCTTCAAAGTACCACGGCGAAGTCGGCTTCAAAGCTGCCCGCCTGCGGTCCGGCGGCGTCTCGAACTGCAGCCATTTCGCGATGCTGCGACGAGGGAACCCTGTTCGCCGCCCAATCTCGCTGCAGGTAAGCCCCTGATTTCGGAGCACATGGATGGTGGTGAAAATCTCTTCCCGAGACGTCCTGTGCGCAAGGCGTGACTTCAGAAGGCTTCCGGCGGCGGTGATGTTGTCGGCGTCGGACAGCAGCGCCCTGCCGGTCGCACGGCCGTGAAGGTTCATCTGCTCCTCGATGGCCTGCCGCAGGTTCTGCACGATATGGAACCGGTCAGCGACCTGCTTCGCTTGCGGCGCTCCTTGCCGTGCAGCCTGGGCGTAGAGACCGCACCGATCTCTGCTGATCACTTCCACCTCGGGGTGACGCTTCAGCCAGTTGGTGCAGCTGACGACATCTCGATCCTCGAGAATGTCGATCACCGCGCGACGCTCCAGATCCACAATGATCGTGCCGTAGGTTTGCGACTTCCGCCAGCTCCAGTCGTCGATCCCGATGACCGTCGGCGGCTCGGCGGTGCCTTGAACACACTTCTTCAGCTGCCTGAGCACCGTGTCATCGCTGACACCAAGGCCCAAACGGTACAAGAGCCGCTCGGCGGGCCGCCCGCCGGCCGCATGCCCAAGATGGCTGACAATCTCCCCGGCACGCGAAGTACGACGTGCAAAAGGACGCGCAATCGAGGCGATCTGGTCCGAGAAAGTCCGGCGTGGGCAAGCGGGCGCCAAACATCGCCAACGGCAAACCGCGAGATCAACCGTCACCTCGTCTCCATGGGCGGGATAATCCTGCAGCCGCCGACGCCGCCAGCCGTGACGTCGGCGTGAATGCAATCCACAGTCTGGGCAGATGCCGTTTGGTGTCAGACTGCCCGATACAATCCCGCTTTGAATCGAAACTTCGCCCCCAGGCGACCAGTGCTTCTTCGAATTCACAACTATCCCTCCTGAATTTTCCAGTTTCAGGATAGTTCCGCCACACAAAGTGAGGCAGAGCCGATTAAAGGGCAACGCGACACCAGATTTTCCCTGTGACCACCTGCATCGCAGAGGCAGCATTGATCCCCGGTGCCCGCCTGACCGTGATCGAAGGCAAGGCAGGCCATCTTGGTCTTTTCGCCATCGAGCCTGATTACATGCCGCAGATCAACGCGGCTCTCTCCGGGCTGCTAGGTGAACAGGTCTAGGCTATCTTCTTGCGGGCGATCTGATCAGTCATCTGGTGGACTTGATTGCGTCTGGAGTCTCGTCCTAAGCTCAGCTGATCCGCGCGGATTGCCGCTTTACCCATCGGATAGGTATTGAAGACTCAATCGAAGCGACTCCGCCGATCTTCGTTAGACGTCCGGTCAAAAAGTGCTCGAAGTCGTTCAGGTCGGCAACCGAAATTCGAAGTAGATAGTCGAAGCTGCCGGTCATCAGCCAACACTCCACAACTTCGGGGCAGAGTTTGACCTCACGCTCGAACTCGACAAGTTTGCGGTCCACCTGCTGATCCAGCTTGACAGAGACGAAGACACTGAAGCCAAAGCCCATGCGTACCTCGTCCACC
>NZ_NCJT01000118.1 GCF_002282565.1 Hyphomonas sp. 34-62-18 | reverse complement strand
ACCAACTACTTCTCATTTCTGGAGGCTCGGCAGACGCGCCAGCTCAGGCTGTTCCTGAAGGAGAGCCGCCGGGACGCGCTGGTCGGTCTTTTCTTCCTGATCGCCTGCATTGCCGGAAGCCAGCTGGTGCGTGCCCTGGGGCCAAACATGAGCACGGCCCTTATCAGCGAAGGCCTGATCATCATTGGATGGGTTGCCAACTGGCGCCCTGTTGCGGCGTTCCTGTATGACTGGCGGCCAATGCGCGAGAGGGCGCGCATTTACGCGCGCCTCTCCACACTCCGCCTTCAGCTGCGGGAAGATATCAGGAAAGCGCCTTCGCCGTTTCCGGCTTGATGATACCGCGATTGAGCAGTTCTTCGGCGATCTGCACGGCGTTCAGCGCAGCGCCCTTGCGCAGATTGTCCGACACGCACCAGAAGGCGAGACCGTTCTCGGTGGTGGGGTCGTTGCGGATGCGGCTGATATAGGTCGCCCACTCTCCCACGCACTCTTTCGGCGTGATGTAAAGGTCTTCCTTCGGATCATCCACCACCATCAGGCCGGGGCTTTCGCGCAGCAGAGCGCGGCACTCATCGGCTGTCATATGGCCAATGGTCTCAATGTGGACGGCTTCGGAATGGCCGACGAACACAGGCACGCGCACGCATGTGGCGACCAGTTCGATGCTCTCGTCGACGATCTTCTTCGTCTCGACGCGCATCTTCCACTCTTCCTTGGTATAACCGTCATCCATGAACACATCGATCTGCGGGATCAGGTTGAAGGCAATCTCTTTGGGGAAGACTTCCGGGGTCGGCTCATCATTGACGAACACGCCGCGCGTCTGGTTCCACAGCTCGTCCATCGCGTCCTTGCCCTTGCCGGAAACCGACTGATAGGTGGCCACAACAACGCGCTTGATGCCCACAGCGTCATGGATCGGCTTCAGCGCCACCACGAGCTGCGCCGTCGAGCAGTTGGGGTTGGCGATGATGCCCTTCTTCTCATAGCCGACTACAGCGTCGGCGTTCACTTCCGGCACTACCAGCGGCACATCGGGGTCCATCCGCCATTGGGAGGAGTTGTCGATCACGATGGCGCCCGCCTTGGCGATTTTCGGCGACCAGACCTTCGAGACAGAGCCCCCTGCCGACATCAGGACGAGATCGACCTTGCTGAAGTCGAACTGTTCGAGATCATGGCATTTCAGCGTACGATCACCATAGGACACTTCCTTGCCGATGGAGCGGCGCGAGGCGACGGCGTAGACTTCGTCAGCGGGAAACAGGCGCTCATCGAGAATATTGAGGAGTTCCCGCCCGACATTTCCTGTGGCGCCGACAACCGCGATGCGTGTGCCCATGATAATCTCCTCTTATGCTTGTTCGGGGGCTATATGGCCCATCTCGCGGGTATCTTAAAGCGGCTTGTGCAATTCCCCCGCGTCGGGCAGGAACGCCACGGGCTTAACAGGGCGGAGCTGGACCATGCTCGACGAGATCATCCGCAAATATATCGCGGCGTATAATGAGCGCGATATCGACACGATGCTCTCCCATGTCACCGAAGACGTTGTGTTCGAAAACATCTCGAACACCGGCCAGTCGATGCGCCTGGAAGGCAAGGAGATGATGCGCCAGGTGGCCGAGGTTTCCGGCAACGCCTTCTCTTATCGCCGCCAGCGGCTGATCAATCTCGTCTCCGGCGCCGGAAAGGCCGCCGCCGAGATCGAATTTGAAGGCCGCGCTGCCGTTGACCTTCCGACCGGCGTGAAAGCCGGCCAGTCGGTCAAGGTACGCGGGGCGAGCTTTTTCGAGTTCCGCGGCCCCCTGCTCTGCCGGATTGCTGATTACAGCTAGGCACTCACTTTCAGTTCCGGTCGCCGCAAATCCGAGCTGAGCCCTTCGCCCATCAGATCAATGAAGTTTTCCGAATAGAAGGCCGTGATCTGCGTGGGCGTGCAGTCGGCCAGCGTCTCGTCAAACCGTTTCAGCGGATTCCGTCCGCCCTCAACGTGCGGATAGTCCGACGAGAAGAGGCAGATCTCATCCCCGGCATTCCGGATGATCCAGCCGGCATCTTCATGCGGATAGGGCGCCGCGCGAAACTGGCGGCGGACAATTTCGGATGGCTTTGCGGAGAGCTTCTGCAACCGCTCCTCATTGCGAACGAAGGCATGCGCCGCCGAATCCATGGCGCGCATCCAACCGGGAACCCAGGACGCGCCAAGCTCGATGGCGCCCCATTTCAGCTTCGGAAACCGGTCAAATACGCCATCGAAAATCAGCGTGGCCAGCGTCTGCATCGCGGCATTGGGGATGGGCATATAGGAAACGGAGGTGAAATTGTCGTCGCCGCCATGAAAATCCGGCACCGGTGGAAGCCCGTTCTCCTTGTAAACCGGGTTCATCTTCTCCTCACCGCCGACATGCAGCAAGATTGGCAACCCAGCTTCCTCTGCCAGCCGCCAGACCGGATCAAGGCCCACATGGCTGGGCGAATGTTTCTGCGGGCAGAGCGAAGGCACCATCAGCGCCTTGGCACCGAGCTTTATGGCCAGCTTCGCTGTTTGCTCCGCCCCCTGAAAATCCTCCAGCGGCACATAGGCGACCGCCAGAAGCCGCCGGTCAACCGAGCAGAAGTCGGTCATCATCCGGTTGTGCGCGTCTGCGGCCCCGTAGCAGAGCTCCATGTCGTCTGACTGGTCGAGCCCGAAATTCCCAAGGCAGAAGGTGGTGAAAACAAGCTGGCTGGCAAAGCCCAGCTGATCAAGCGCAGCGGGCCGGTCTTCGCGGCGGAAAGCGCCCAGCGCCTCATAATTCTTTTTCAGCAGGATCGCCTCGCCCGCCGCCGCGCGATAGGCGGCGTCTTCATGCCGCGCGCGCTCCTCATTCATCCAGTGGGCGTGAGAGTGTTTCCATTGATAGACCGGCAGCGCGTGATAGCGCTCCAGCAGGCGCCGCTCGAAATAGGGATCGAGCACATCCGTCATCTCCATCAGATGACTGTCGGCATCATGGATCAGCCGCCCGGCAGCATAAGTCATCGCTTGTTTCCTCCGCTCTTCTTTTGAGCGGAGGATGTCACAAGGCAGATCGAATGTCCAAATCCGGACGAAACTGTCAGATCAAAGCGCAGCCAGGATCGCGTCCGCCATCTGGCGTGTGGAGAGGTCGCCGCCAAGATCGCGCGTGCGCGCGCCGCGGTCGAGCGCCTTGCCAACCGCCGCAAAAAGCGTGTCAGCGGCTTTTTCTTTCCCCAGAGACCAGCGCAGCGCCATTTCCAGCGACAGGATGGCGGCGCAGGGATTGGCAATCCCCTGCCCCGCGATGTCTGGCGCTGAGCCATGCACCGGCTCGTAAAGTCCCGGCACACCCGGCGCGCCCAGCGAGGCAGACGGCAGCATGCCGATGGAACCGGTCAGCATCGCGGCTTCATCGGAGAGGATGTCTCCGAAAAGATTGTCCGCAAGGATAACGTCAAACTGCTTGGGCGCCCGGACAAGCTCCATTGCGCAGGCGTCAGCGTACATGTGGGAAAGTTCCACGCCGCCGCCGAGTTCGGCATGGGCCAGCGTCACTTCCTGGCGCCAGAAGAGGCCCGATTCCATGACATTCGATTTCTCGACCGAGGTGACCCGCGCCTTGCGGCCGCGCGCGATCTCGAAAGCCACGCGCGCGACGCGCTCGATCTCAGGATGGGTGTAGACAGCTGTGTCATATCCCCGGCGCAGGCCGCCCTGTTCATCGATGCCACGCGGCTGGCCGAAATAGACCCCGCCCGTCAGTTCCCGGACGATCATGATGTCGAGGCCTTCGACGCGGTCCTTTTTCAGGCTGGAGGCATCCACGAGGGCCGGGAAGCAGAAGGCAGGCCGAAGGTTTGCAAATACGTCGAGCCCCTTGCGCAGCGCCAGCAGGCCTGCTTCAGGCCGCTTGTCGCGGGCGGTGCTGTTCCATTTGGGACCGCCTACAGCGCCGAGGAGAACCGCGCTCGCCTTGCGGGCACGGTCCAGGGTTTCATCGGTCAGCGGGGTTCCATGGGCGTCAAAACTGGCGCCGCCCACAAGCCCTTCCTCGATCTGCACGTCAGGTACAAGCGCTTCGGCGACACGCCGCGCCTGAGCAACAACTTCGGGGCCAATGCCGTCACCCGGCAGCAGAAGGAGGGTCTGTTTCATGGTGTATACTCGGCTACTGAAGAAAAAGTGCTGCGGTGCTCACCGTAGCACTCCGGCTGTAGTCCCAATCTTCAGATCGAGAAACCCCCCGAAGTCTAGAGTTTTCAGCGAGGGCCAAACTAGGTTTCGACTATCTGGGTTTCTCTGACCATTGGACCGACATCAGCAGGTACCTGTGGTCGAGCATCCGGTATTCAAACGCTGGAACTTGTCGGTTTCGTTCTTCGCATTCTCCGCCATCATCTTGTCGAACTCTTTCCACGCAAGCTCAGACTTACAATCCTTTGAAGAAAACCGGCTGCCGGTGACCTTCACCGAACGGCACTTAATGACACTGCCGTCAGGCGCCATTTGGCCTTCCATACCAGCCGTAATCGTATCGGCACCTGAAAGCGCAGTCGTACCGGAAGTATTCGTCGTGCAAGCAGCAAGAGTCATCGCCGAGACGAGGACTGCGAAAGTGGATTTGAAGGTGATTGCCATGAACTATCTCCAGGGTGGTGCCAGATTCGATAGCAAAAGCTATGACAGCCCTTCCCTTAGGTTGCAATTGATTATCGATAACACGCGCGGGTTTACCTGAACGCGTGGCTTTAGGGTCCCAGGGCGCCTAGCAGGCAGGGTCCAGCCAGGGCGTCGACAGGCGGCGCTGTTCCTCAAACCGGTCGATCTTAGACGCCGCCGTCAGCGAAGCGCCGATTTCATCAAGGCCTGCGATCAGGTTCGACTTGCGGCCAGGATCGATATCGAAGTGATGCACCTCGCCCGAGGGTGTCGTTACGGTCTGGGCTTGCAGGTCGACAGAGAACACATGGTTCGGGCCGCCGGCCTCTGCGGCCAGCTTTTCGCAAACCTCTGCCGGAAGCCGCACCGGAAGAATGCCGTTCTTGTAGCAGTTGTTGTGGAAGATATCGGCAAAGGACGGGGCAATGATGCAGGTGATCCCCTGATCGGCCAGCGCCCAGGGCGCATGCTCGCGGGAGGACCCGCACCCGAAATTATCCCCGGCAATCAGAATGCTCGCCTTGGCATATTGCGGACGGTTCAGCACGAAATTCGGGTCTTCAGAGCCATCAGCGCGCGTTTTCAGCTCATAGAAGAGGCCTTTGGCCAAACCCGTTCGCTCGGTCGTCTTCAGAAATTGCTTCGGAATGATCATGTCCGTGTCGACATTGGACATGGGCTTGCCCTTGTCCATCAGCGGCGCGGCGGTTCCATCAAGGCGGGTGAAAGGTGTCATGGGATGAGCTTTTAAACCGTCTCGTGAGCAATGAACAAGGTCGGCACATTCATAGTACCGTTGCGGATCGTGAAAACACGGCTGCCTGGCTTCCTGCCCTTGCGGATTTCGGACACATCAAATCCGCTGGCTGAGAGGCGCTGGTGGGCGGCCTCTATGTCTTTGACCGCCCAGGTAAGGCCCCAGAAGGTGTCCGGCCGGGAGGCGTCTTCCGGCTCTGCGAGGCGCCGGGCGATCTCGATCGTCAGCCCGCCGGTACGGAAGAAGATCAGGCGGACGCCCCAGTCCGGATTGGTCCGGTCCATCGCCAGCCGCAGGCCGAGCTTTGCCCCATAGAAGGCCAGCGCGCGATCCGGCGCCGCCGTATTGACGACCGCGTGGTCGAGCCCGTGAACGGCGTCATCCCCAGCGGGCGCGGGCGAAAGAGCCCCTTCCCCCGGCTCAACGATGAATACCTTGATGCCGCCGGCTTTTTCATCCGGCAGGCGCACGCATTGCCAGGTGCGCTGCGCACCGGTTTCCGCATGCGTTGACCGTCCCGCCATGATGGCGCCCGGCTCAAGCCCGCGGCGTGTGAACGTCTCATGGTCCGCGCCAAGACCATCACTGCCGAACGCCAGCGTCGTCAGCCCTGGGCCGTTCGCTTCGATCAGCTCCGCCAGGCGCTGGCCCAAAGGGCCATCTCCGGCCGGCGCCAGCAGCTCCAGGGACGTATTTCCCAGCCGGAACAGCGCCGAAGCGCCGCCGCCTTCCACATCGGCCCGCCAGTCTGCCTTGCGCCCCAGAAGCCGCTCATAGACCGCAACGCCGGACATGATTTCCGGGCAGAGCAGCACCAGATGGTCAAGTCCGGTAATCACGGCGCTTTCACGCTGGCTTGCGGCAGGCAGTCCTGCGGGCCCTTGAAGCCGGCGAGGTCTTCCACCCGGCCCATCCATTTGCGGACATTGCCGAAGGCCTGAAGGTCAATCTGCGCCTGCCCGGCATACGCGGTAATACCGTAGATATCGAGGTCTGCAATCGTTGCGCCGTTCCCGACCAGCCAGCTGCGCCCAGCCAGAAGGCGATCGAGCTCTTTCAGCGCGCTGAGGGCAGATTGCAGATTTGCCACCTGCACCTCTTCTGGAAACTTGAAGAAGCCCAGCTTCACGGCGCGTGTACGGTAAATGCCGACTGTGAGAGGGCCTGCGCCCCAGAACTGCCATTCACGCGCCCGCAGACGTTCAGACCGGTCCTTGCCGCCAAACTGGCCGGTTTCATCGGCGAGGTAATCCAGGATCACCGAGGATTGGGAGAGGCAGATATCCTTCTCATGATCATCCAGCACCGGCACCTGGCCATACCGGTTCTTCGCCAGGAAGGCGTCTGCCTTGTGCGCCCCGGCGCGCAGGTCGACATGTTCATAGTCATGCGGTGTGTTGGTCAGGCGCAGCATCAGGCCGACTTTGTAAGTCGGCCCCGAAGGCCACATTCCATGCAGTGTGTATCGGGCCATGCGGGTGTCCTCCGGGCTATCAGTCTGGCGGCTTTATATCCACCAGCTGCCGGAAAATGGCGAGCCCTGCCTCTGCGGAGGCCTCACGCGTTACACGCCGTCAAACAAAGCCGTCGACAGGTACCGTTCTGCGAAGCTCGCCAGGATCACCACGATGGTCTTGCCGGCCATATCCGGCCGCTGGCCGATGCGGACGGCTGCGGCCGCCGCCGCACCAGACGAGATCCCGCCTGGAATGCCCTCGATCTTGGCGAGCTTGCGCGCGGTGGCGAAGGCATCTTCATTCGACACTTTGACGATCTCGTCGATCAGGCTCGTATCCGCATTGCCCGGCACAAAGCCGGCGCCGATGCCCTGGATCATGTGCGGGCCCGGCTGGCCGCCTGAGAGCACGGGCGAGGCTTCCGGCTCGATGGCGAACATCTTCAGGCCCGGCTTGCGCGGCTTCAGCACATGGCCAACGCCGGTAAAGGTGCCGCCGGTGCCAATGCCAGAGACAATGGCATCGACTGCGCCGCCGGTGTCCGCCCAGA
>NZ_NCJT01000405.1 GCF_002282565.1 Hyphomonas sp. 34-62-18 | reverse complement strand
GACAATGAAACCGATGCCGCCGCCATCCGCAGCCTCGTGACCCAGAGCCAGGACGCAGCGGGCGCGCTGCAGGCGGCCCAGGCGGGCAATGAACTCGCCGCGATGACCCATCAGCAGCTGATGCAGCTCGAAGCGATGCTAGCGGCGCAGCACCGCGCGCAGGCATTGGAAGAGGCCCGCAAGCTCGCCGAAGCCGAACGCGGCCGCGCGCGGCTGTCGGCCTTCCTCGGCGCAGGAGACTGAGACGATGGAAGAGATGGACGTCATCGACCGGTTCCTGGCGACCTTCATCGCCTACATCGACAGCGGGTTCGGCCTGCTCGCCGGAGACGTCGCCTATCTCACCTCGACGCTGATCGTGCTCGACATTACCCTCGCCGGGCTGTTCTGGGCGCTCTCGGAAAACGCCGATGTGATTGCGGGGCTGATAAAGAAAGTCCTCTATGTCGGCTTCTTCGCCTTCCTGCTCGGCAACTTCGCCTTTCTCTCCCAGGTCATCTTCGACAGCTTTGCCGGGCTCGGCCTGACGGCGGGCTCCAGCCTGATCACGGCGGAGGACCTGATGCGGCCAGGCTATATTGCCGGGGTAGGCTTCAATGCCGCGCTGCCACTGCTGGAAGAAGCCGGCGAGCTGATGGGCCCCATCGCCTTCTTTGAAAACTTCGTCCTGATCTCGGTGCTGCTGCTCGCCTGGGCGGTCATCATGATCGCCTTCTTCGTCCTGGCCGTGCAGCTCTTCGTGGCGATCCTCGAATTCAAGCTGGTGACGCTGGCCGGATTCGTGCTCGTGCCGTTCGCGCTGTGGAACAAGACCGCGTTCCTGGCCGAACGCGTGCTCGGCAATGTCATCACCTCAGGTCTCAAACTGATGGTCCTGGCCATAATCATCGGCATCGGCTCGACGCTCTTTGCGACGATCACAGACGCCTTCTCAGGGACAGAAGACATCACGCTGGCCGAAGTCATGGGCACGGTGCTCGCCGCGCTGGTCTTCCTCTGGATGGGCGTGTTCGGGCCCGGCATGGCGAGCGGGCTCATCACCGGCGCGCCCCAGCTCGGCGCAGGCTCGGCCATCGGCGCGGCCGCCGGGGTCGCGGCCGGAACGGTTGCCGCCGGTCTTGGCGCCAAGGCCGTCCTGGGCTCAGCGGCCGCCGGCGCCGCCAGCGCCGTCAAGGCCGGCGCGTCCATGGCGGGCGGGGCGCGCACCGCCTTCGATCTTGGGTCCACCGCCTCCGGCAAAACCGGCGCCGCTGGTTTTGCCGCCGGTCTCGGCAGCGTTGTCCAGGCAGCTGGCGACACGGTCCGCCGCGCCGCCGCGCGTCCGGCCAGCGGAGTGCGCGATGCCTACCGGCGCGGCGCAAGTGGTGCCTTCGACGCCACGGGTGGTTCGCGCGCGACGCCTCCGGACCCGCCCGCCGCCTCACCGCCGGTGAAAAGCCCCGGCTGGGCGCGCGGCATGCAGGCCTCCCAACGCTTCGGCGAAGCCCGCCAGCTCGCGCTCCACAGCCTGCGCGACGGTGATCGCGGGTCCTCCGGCGCCGCCCCCACCCTGAAAGATAAAGAGGACTGACCCTATGCGCTTCAAACGCCCGACTGCCCATTATGGGAGCTCGCCCCTCCCCGAGACGCCCTACCAGAAGGCCGGTCAGGTCTGGGACGAGCGGATCGGCTCGGCCCGGGTCCAGGC
>NZ_NCJT01000117.1 GCF_002282565.1 Hyphomonas sp. 34-62-18 | reverse complement strand
GTCAATTTCGCGGGAATGGATGTCTATCTCTCGGTCGCCGGGGGCTACCGGATCAATGAGCCGGCAGGGGATCTTGCCGCTGCTGCCGCGCTGCTTTCCTCGCTGGCTGGAAACCCTGTTCCCAAGCGCTCCGTGTTCTTTGGCGAAATCGCGCTTTCTGGCGCAGTCAGGCCGGCGCCGCGCATGGACCAGCGCCTCAAGGAGGCCGCCCGGCTGGGCTTCCGCACGGCGTTCGTCCCAGAGGCAGCACCTTCAGCAGAGAGCGGCTTGACGGTGACGCCGATTGCAAGGCTTATCGCCCTCGTCGATTTACTCGCGCCGGACGCGCCTGATGCTTGAAAACATTTCAGCTTTTGACGGCATCGTCGTCGGTGTGATCATCGTTTCGGCGATCATGGCTTTTGCGCGCGGCTTCCTCCGCGAACTGGCGACGCTTGGCGCCTTCATCGGCGCGCTGGCCGCCGCCTACTACGCCCGCAAATTCTTCAGCACGACGGTCGCCGGGCTCCTGCCGGAAGGAAGCCACCCGCTGGCGCCAGACATCATCCTCGTCGTGTCCGCCTTTCTGATTGTCTATGTGATCGTGGCGTGGTTTGGCCAAAGCCTCTCAAAATCGATCATGACCAATGGCGAGATCGGCCTGTTCGATCATATTGCGGGCCTCGTTTTCGGCATCTTCCGCGGCTTCATCGCCCTCGTCTTCTTCGCAGTCCTGCTCAACGTGGCGGTCGAGCATGACCGCGTGCCCCCCTTCATCTCGGAAAGCTTCAGCTATCCCTATCTCGAGCAGATTGCGGACCGGGTGACCGGGGAAGCCGAAGAGGCCAGCCGCGAAATCGGGGCCCAGCTTCAGCCCTGACCACGCCTGCTTGCCAGGCCGAGCCGGTCCGCTAGTCTCCGTCTCAGTCATTTGCGGGGACACGATATGAAGCCGATGCGCGCGCCACCCCTTGCCCGCCGCCTGCTACTGGGTGGCCTTGGCTTAACGCTTCTCGTCGCGTGCGCCAGCCAGCCGGTGCCCACACCCGCCGAAATTGTCCCGCCGCCTCCACCCGTCAGCGAAACTCTGAAACCCTACGCCATCGAAGTCTCAACGCTGACACCGGACGATCCGGGCATCGTCAGCCTGGCTGAGACTGTTTCGGCTGCCGAGCTCGTCAGTTTCGCGGGTGATTGGTCAGGCGCGCAGGAAGATCAAGCGCTGAAAGGCGCGCTTACCGAAGCGCTCGTGCAGTCTGGCCGGATGGGTCTGCTGGTTCTGGATGTGTCCTGTGACGGCGCCGAGACATTGGACGCTTATGCTCGCGGCGGCGCCACCAGCATGCTTGCAGCTGATCTCGTCAGGTCTGTGCCGATTGAACCCGGCCAGAAAACCGCCGCCCTGGCAGACATCCTCACCGTGCTGCGCGGATGGAATGCCGTGAACGCCGACAGGCCGATCCATGTTTCCGGCATGCATTGCCAGACAGCCGCCATCGCCGATCCCGAACGGGTGTCTCTCTTCTGGGGCCTCGACCAGTTGCCGGCCCATACCGGGGAAAAAGACCTTGCCGCTGCCGCGCTGAAATATGGTGAGCCCTCCGGAAACCATATCTGGCTGGTGCAGACGGATGATGAAGGCCTCTCAGACATCCTTCCGGGTTCGGGCTGGATTGACCTTCGCGCGCTTCCGGAAACCGCAGACGTCGTGAGTTGGCGGCAGGACAAAGCAACCACAGAGCCGCTTCTTCGGCCGCAACATCCGTCGTCTGCGGATATCCTCTTCCGCCATGCCCAGCGCACAGCGGCAGACCCGTTCTGAGACAGTCTCTGTGATTTGATGACAAGAATGTCACTGCCGGGCTTTCGCCCGCAGAAGAACCGGCCTATATCCCGGCCTAGGCATAGGCCCCCACCAGCAAAGCCGGAACGTCCGATGGTCTTTTTCGATCATGATGACGATAAACCCCGCGAAGAATGCGGCGTTTTCGGAGTCTTTGGCAGCCTTGAAGCAAGTCTGCTGACAGCCCTGGGGCTTCACGCCCTGCAACACCGAGGACAGGAAGCGGCCGGCATCGTCAGCTTTGACGGCAAGCGATTCTCCTCCGAACGCCATATGGGCCTTGTGGGGGAGAGCTTCGGCGGGGACCTTCGCCAGCGCCTTCCCGGCCATGCCGCCATCGGCCACAACCGGTACTCCACGCAGGGCCGCCCGATGGCCCGCAACATCCAGCCGATCTTTGCAGACCTTGATACCGGCGGGTTCGCCGTGGCGCATAACGGCAACCTGACCAATGCCCGGATCCTGCGTCAGGAACTCGTGCGCAATGGCGCGATCTTCCAGTCCACCATGGACACCGAAGTCATCCTGCATCTTGTCGCGCGCAGCCCGAAGAAGCGTTTCGTTGAGCGCCTGGTCGATGCGATGCACCAGATCGAAGGCGGATATGCCCTCGTCGGCATCACCGGCAAAAAGCTGATCGGCGCACGCGATCCCATCGGCCTGCGCCCGCTTATCCTCGGCCGTCATGGCAAATCCTATGTCCTCGCTTCGGAAACCTGCGCGCTCGACATCATCGGCGCCGAGTTTGTCCGCGAGATCGAGAATGGCGAAGTTGTCGTCATCAGCGAGGAGGGCATCGAATCGATCCGGGCCTTCCCGCCGCGCCCGCCCAGCCCGTGCATCTTCGAATATGTTTACTTTGCCCGCCCCGACAGCTTCATCCAGGGCCGCTCGGTCTATGAAGTGCGCCGCCGCATGGGCAATCAGCTCGCGCTTGAAACGCCTGCCGATGCTGACGTGATCGTGCCGGTTCCTGATTCCGGCGTGCCTGCCGCGCTCGGCTTCTCCGAAGCGTCCGGCATTCCGTTCCAGATGGGCATCATCCGGAACCATTATGTCGGCCGGACCTTCATTCAGCCGACCCAGACGGGCCGGCAGACCGCTATTTCGAAAAAGCACAGCCCGAACCGCGCCGTGCTTGAAGGCAAACGCGTGATCCTCGTCGACGACTCCATCGTGCGCGGCAACACGTCGAAGAAGATCGTCCAGATGGTGCGCGAAGCCGGCGCCCGCGAGATCCACTTCCGCTCGGCCAGCCCGCCGATCGTGAATCCGGATTTCTATGGCATCGACATGGCCGCCAAATCCGAGCTCTTCGCCGCGATCCATACCCATGAGGAAATGGTCCGTGAGCTGAAGGTGGAGAGCCTTGGCTTCCTCTCGGTGCCCGGCCTCTACAAGGCCATCGGCGAGCCGGTGCGGGACGGCATGCAGCCGCAGTTCGCAGACCACTGCTTCACCGGCGACTATCCGACCCCGCTGGCCGACCATCAGCGTGACCAGGCGGACAAAGAGCGTCAGCTGTCCCTGCTGGACGATGTTTAAGCCCCGCGCTAAAGCCGCGCGATGACCTCTACACCTCGCCTTGTTCTCGTTACCGGCGCCTCGCGCGGCATCGGCCGCGCCGTCAGCCTTGAGCTTGCCCGCCAGGGCAACATCGTCATTGCCATTGCCCGCTCCAAAGCGGCGCTGGAAAAGCTGGATGATGAAATCCGGAAGCTCGGCTCTGAAGCCGTCCTCGTGCCGATGGATCTCAAGGACACCAAAGGGATCGCCGGAAGCTCGGCTCTGAAGCCGTCCTCGTGCCGATGGATCTCAAGGACACCAAAGGGATCGAGACCCTCGGCAAGATCATTGCCGAGAAGTTCGGCAAACTGGACGGCTTCGTCGCCAATGCAGGTCTGCTGGGCACCCTCGGCCCGCTGGAAACCTGCGGCCCGCGCAGCTTTGAGGAAACCATCCAGGTAAACCTGACAGCCAACGCACACCTCATCCGAGCGCTGGGACCCTCATTGCACCGGGCGGAAAATCCGCGCGCCGTGTTTGTAACGTCCGAAAGCGAAAAGATGGCGCTGCGCGTCAACCTGTTTGATCCGGGCGCCGTCCGCACAGGCATGCGCGCCGAAGCGATGCCGGGCGAAGACCCGATGACCCTGCCTACGCCGGAAGATGTCGCGAAAGAACTCGTGAAACTGGTGGCGCCCGAAGAGACGCGCACGGGCGCCCGTGTCGTCTATCGCGAAGTCGCCGCCAACTGAGCCTAGTTCGCCGGGGCGCCTGCCAGCGCTTTGGCCTCAGCCGCCTCCGCCATCGCCACGGCGGCGACCGCGCCATGCGCGGGCACCGGGCTGCGGGCAAGACCCAGGCAGGCGGCATAGAACCCCTCATCGGCCGCGCCCAGCGGATCGGGCAGGTCAGCGGCGATGTCCACTTTGACCTCATAGGGCGTCGTGTTCTTCAGGCGGCGCGTGAGAAAGTCGATGTCGATTTCGCCGGAGGGATAGACCACGCGCATGGTGCGCTCGCGGAAGTCTGCCGCGCGGCTGGCGCGCAGTTTCGCCTTGCCGCCACTGGCATAGTCGAACACCGCTTCGGCCTCATCAATGTGCGCGGAATGCACCTTCCGGCCCGTCGCCTCGACATGGGTGAACTCCCGGCCCAACATCATCGCAGCCAGGTCCAGGTCATGGATCATGAGATCCCAGATCACAGACACATCACCGGCGCGGCCTCCCGGCGCGGGCGGGCCGGAGCGAACCGACTCGATCAGCAACGGGGTTTCCTGGATCGCGAGCACGCCCATCGCCATCGCAACAAAGCGTTCCTGATGGCCAACTTGCAGAATGCGGCCACGGGCGGCGGCCTCGTCGGCCAGGTCACGCGCGGCCAGACCAGTCAGGGCGAGGGGCTTTTCCACCAGAACATGGCAATGCGCTTCGATGGCCTGGCGCGTGAGCGGCTCATGCCAGACAGCCGGAACGGCAATGACCACGGCGTCGCAGTGGCTGAGGAAATCCGCGTAGTCAGAATACCCCTTGGTGCCGAACGTATCAGCCAGCTTCTGGGCGCGGGCGAGGTCCACATCGAAGATGCCCACCAGGTCAGCGCGCGCCGAAGCGGCAGCTTTCTGCGCATGGTAGTTCCCGAAAACGCCGGCGCCTGCGACGCCCACCTTCAGCCTGGTCATTCCTGCCCTGATCCTTTTGTCTGGGCCGACATGACATGCGCGGGGGCGCCTCGGCAACCCTTGCCGTCAGGCCGGTCCTGACGCAGCTGCACCGGAATATTCCGCGCGCCCTCTTCACATATCCGGCCTGCCGGGTCATCTGGGGGGAACGCTTCCGGTCAATCCGGACCACAAAAAACTCAAGGGAGACCCGCCATGTCCAAGCTCACCTCAACTGACTGGAGCCTCGCCGCCCGCCCCGTGGGCATGCCGAAGCTCTCCGACTTTGCCAGCCGCCAGGTTGAAGTCGCTGAGCCCAAGGCCGGGGAGATCCAGGTCGTGAACACATGGATGTCGGTTGATCCGTACATGCGCGGACGGATGTATGACCGGGAGAGCTATGTGCCGCCCTTCCAGATCGGCGAGACGCTGCAGGGCGGCGCGGTCGGCCGGGTGACGGCTTCGGCCCATCCGGACTTCAAGGCGGGTGACCTTGTCTCCTCCATGCTCGGCTGGCGCACGGCCTGGGTAGCGTCGCCCCAGGCCGCCATGGTTCAGAAGCTGCCAAACACCGGCCTGCCCGAAAGCGCCTATCTGGGCGTCGCGGGTATGCCGGGCCTGACGGCCTATGCCGGCCTCTTGCGCGTGGGCGAACTCAAGGAAGGCGACACGGTGTTCGTCTCCGGCGCTGCGGGCGCGGTGGGCTCCACCGTGGTCCAGATCGCCAAGATCAAGGGCTGCACGGTCATCGGTTCGGCCGGCGGGGCTGATAAGTGCGCCTTCGTCAAATCCCTCGGCGCCGATCACGTGATCGACTACAAGCAGGCGAAGGGTTTTGACGGTCTGGTGGCGGCGCTGAAGGCCGCCGCGCCGAAAGGCATCGACGTCTATTTCGACAATGTCGGCGGAGACCACCTTACCGCCGCCATCGAAGCGGCCCGTCCGATGGCGCGCTTTGCCCTCTGCGGAATGATCGCGCAGTATAACGCCACCGGAAAGCCCGAAGGCCCGCACAACATTATTCAGGCCGTCGGCAAGCAGCTGAAGCTTCAGGGCTTTATCGTCTCGTCACATGCGGATATGACGCCCGCCTTCCACGCCGACATGGCCAAATGGATTGCCGGCGGGAAAATGAAATATGAGGAAACCGTGATGAACGGGATCGAGAAAGCGCCAGACGCTTTCCTCGGCCTCTTCACCGGAGCAAACACCGGCAAGATGCTGGTCAAACTGGGATAGACATGGCTGCTCTCTTTGACGCCTACATCATGGTTGACTGGAGCGCGGCAGCTAAGCCGTCGCTCGGCGCCAACTCGATCTGGATTGGCATCCTGGCGAAGGATGCACGTCTCAAGCTGCAATATCGCGGCGTGAATATCGACACGCGCCTGAAGGCGCGCGCGTTCATCGAGGATATGGTCGCCAAGCTGACCAAGCGCGGCGACAAGGTGCTCATCGGCTTCGACTTTTCTCTCGGCTTCCCGGCCGGCACGGCCGCTGCCCTGGGGCTCGACACCTCGGCGCAGGCGCCGTGGCAGGCCACCTATGCCCATCTTGCCAGCAAGCTGAAGGACAAGCCGGACAATTCCAACGCCCGCTATGCCATCGCAGCCGGTCTCAACTACGCGATCTCCAAGAGCGCCTTCCCGTTCTGGGGCGCGCCCGCGCGGGATGTTGTCTCCACGCTGTCGGCCACCCGGCCTGACTTTGATGGCGGCTCGCTCCCGGAATACCGGATCTGCGAGAACTACCTTAAAGAGAAAAAGATCGGCCAACCTAAATCCGTTTGGCAGCTGGCCTATACCGGATCTGTGGGTAGCCAGACGCTGACCGGCATCCCCCATGTTCATGCTTTGCGGCAAGCCTGGCCTACCTCGCGCATCTGGCCGTTCGAGCTGGGCACAGAGGCCCTTTCCGCAGAGGCCCTCGAAGGAATCGACGTGGTCATGGCCGAAATCTACCCCTCACTCGTCAAGGCAAAGCCGGAAAAGGGTGAGGTCGCGGATGAGGCGCAGGTACGCGAAATCGCCCGTCACTACGCTGATCTGGACGAAAAAGGGCGCCTGGCGGCAGCTTTTTCCACAGCCAAATCACTTTCCCCTGAACAAAACCGGCACATCACCGAAGAAGAGGGCTGGATTCTCGGCGTTTAGCCCGTGTTTATAGGGCGCTCGGCGTATTCACGGGCTACGAATCGTGGGTAAGTCGGCCCAATGGCGTGCAAACGTCATTTAACCTAGAGGAGAACCCCTATGAACAAGGGTGAACTGACCAAAGCGGTGGCAGCAGCTTCCGGCCTGTCGCAAAGCGACGCTGGCAAAGCCGTCGACGCTCTTTTTGACACCGTCGCTTCGGCAGTGAAGTCACGCCAGCAGGTTGCAATTGCCGGCTTTGGCACTTTCTCGGCCAAGACCCGGAATGCGCGCGAAGGCCGCAACCCGGCAACCAAAGAAACCATCAAGATCCCCGAGAAAACCTCTCTTGCTTTCAAACCGGCATCGGCTCTGAAAGACATCTAAGGTTCTGATCCCCAAGGGGATCGATCCGGATCAGGCGGCGCGTTCCACACCGGGGCGCGCCGCTTTCCATTCCAGCAGGATGAACTGCGCCGTCCCGGCCACGAAGACGCCGACAAACGCCCCTTCCAGCACCCCCGCTGCACCGCGCCCCAGCGGAATGGCAAGCCAGTAGCAGACCGGGATCATCACCACGAAGAACGAGCTGAGATGGATCGCGCTCGGCAGCCACACCATGCCCTGCGCCCGCAGCGCAAAGGAAGCTGTTGCCTGCAGACCGTCAAACACGGTAGCCGCCGCCGCCAGCCAGAGCAGCGCCGCAATGGCCGGCGCAATCGCGATGCCGCCGATGATGGCATCCTCCCGCACCAGAAGCCGCGAGATCGGCCCGGCCAGGCTGACGAGCACCACGCCGAGAATAACCCCCATCACCATCGTGGCGGCCACGCCCAGGCGCCCGGCATTCTTCACCTCTTCCTGATTGCCCCGGCCAATGGCCTCTGCCACGCGCACGGATGTGGCCGTGGCGATGCCGAGATAGAACATGAAGCACACGCCCATCACCTGCACCGAATAGCCATAGACAGCGTTGGCCGCGATCGAGACCCAGGTGGCGATGATGAAGGTGACGTTGAAGCCGCCCCATTCGGCGATGTTGGAAATGGCGGTGCCGGTTCCGACTTCGAGCTGAAGACGCGCTTCCCCTTTCGCCGCAGGCGGAGACCGGCGGAAGCCGGGCGTCAGCGCAGCCACAAAGATCAGCATGATGGCTGCGATCATCCAGCGCGTACCGGTGGTGGCCCAGGCAACGCCTTCGGCGCCCATCTGCGGGAACCCCCACCAGCCGGCGACCAGCGCCAGGTTGGCGAAAATGTTGATCACAACACCTACATACATGACGATGGTGACCAGCAGCGGCCGGCGCAGCGCCTCCAGATAATAGGAACAGGCCTGCGAGATCATATGGCCGATCAAGCCGTAGGCCAGGATGCGGGTGACAGCGGCTGTCGACGCGGCAACGTGTTCGGGCGTCACCGCGGCAGCCGCCGCTTCAGGGCTGGCGGGCGCAATCGTGACGAAAACGAAATGGAAGAACGGAGCGGCAAATGGCACGAGCGCGGCCGTCAATACGCCGCCCATCACGATGGCCCACCAGAGCCCCCGCCGGAAGATACGGCCCGACCCGGCCTCCTGGCCGATGCCGAGCAGGCGCGAAGTAAGCACCTGCACGCCCAGCAGAATGCCGATGCCAAAGCCAAGCGACACGCCGATCGGCAACCAGGCCGACAGCACATAGGCCAGTTCCTCAGGCGCATACTGGCCGAGCACGATCGCATCGGTCAGGCCCATGAGCATCATGGCCATACGGCTGACGGCGATAGGCACCGACAGCCGGATGAGATCCGCAATATCCTTTGCCCGCGCCCAGGCGGGCAGGCGCGACGTCGCCGCCATGACTGCCCTCCCTTTGATCTTTTCCAGGCCGGTGCCTGATTTCTGAGCAGCCGGGCGTGATGCCCGAAACCCTTGCTGAGAGCAACCCATCCGGACAATGAAATTTTTGCGTCATCAGGCGGGCGCCAAACCACGAAATCAGACTCGGCCAAACCTGCTGAATGCGGAGCAACTGCAACAGAATGCGCGTCACGGTTAGCGTCTGTTAGCCAAGGCCTGCCGATTTGGGACTTGATCCGCGCCGCGCCCTGCGACACGTTCTGCGCAATTCAGACAGTTCCGGCTCGCTATGGGGATGTAACCGATGCCGTATGGACGTTTGCTGATGAGCCTGCTGGCAGGCTTCATGCTCGCCGCTGCCGCCTGGGCAGAACCGGCGGCGCCGCCCGGCGACGAGATCAAGGCGGTCAAGTTGGACTATGGGGAACGTCCGGGCAAGGAAGGGCGGTTTGCCGCCACCGAGCTGACGGTGAGCAGCGCGCCGGCGCGATACTATGTGCGCGGCACGAATGTCTCCGCCCCCTTCTCCGTGCAGGTCATTGCCGCCGCCCGCTCCCGGCCTCTCGATGTAACGCTGCACCGTCACAATTGGGGAAAGGCCGTCCAGTCGGGATCAACCGGCAGCGATGGCAGCTTTGTTTTCGAAGGCCGCGCCTATGGAGATGTCGGCATTCAGCTGACCTCGCCGGATGGCGCCCCGGCCCGCGCGACCGTTGTTTTCTGGCAAGGCGCGCCCGCGACGCCCAGCCTGGCCCGCGTGTATTCCAACCCCGAAATCGCCAAGGCCACCGGGACAGGCGAAGGCGCTGGCAGCGCTAGCGGTGGTGCGTCACCCATCTTGTATGTGATTGCAGGCCTTCTGGCCGTGATTGCCGTGTCTCTGGCCATCATGCTCACCCGCCGCAACAAGGCGGGCGCTGCCGCCATCCTCTTGATTGGTGGACTGACGATGGCGGAAGTCAATGCGCCTGCTCCGGCTTTTGCCCAGGTGGAGGAACTGCCGCCCGAGACGGATGTGCCCAACCCGTTCGATGCCGGAAAACCGCCGCCCGCAGAAGGCCCTCGGGATAACGACAAGGACGTAACCGCCGGCAAGCCGGATGAAGTGCCCAATCCCTTCGATGTCGACAAGCCTCCGCCGGAAACGCCGCGCGACAAGGACAAGGACGCCACGGCGGGCAAACCCGAAGACAAGCCGAAGGAGGAGGGACCGCCCAACCCGTTTACGGGAGAGACAACAACAGGCTCCGGCCGCCCCATCGAGCTGAAACCTGAAGACTTTGACCCCAGCAACGACCCGAAGGACGATCCCGCGCCGGGCGAAGAGCCACCCTCAGAAGACGCAGGCCCTGCGCCTGTTGATGAGGGCTATGGAGATCGCCTCGCCGAAGCCGAAGCGCGTATCAATGAGCTGAACCGTCAGGCATCGGCCAATCGCGCAGAGATCGAGCGGTTGCGGATGCTGGTCGAATCTGACCGCGATATGGAGCCTGACCCGTCAAACCTGCCGCCCATGCCGCTGACCTGCCGCCCACCGGCCGTTGAAAACGAGTTTGACGAGGAAATGAGCGCCGCCTGGGACAATTACGACGCCTGTGAGGCCTGCTATCGCGAGCCGTTCCGGGAGCTTGACGAACTGCTTCTCAATTATGAGCGCCTGCGCATCATCTATATGAGCACAGCGGATTTCGTCAGTACCGCAATCACCATGGGCGATACTGTGCCAAAGCCCCACCAGTTTGTTGAAATGTCCTGGGCCCAGCAGAAAGCTGACATCCAGAAAAGCTTCCAAGGCACGAAAGATGCCTATGACGCCAAATGGGCGGAGTTCAATGAAGAGATGGTCGGCGTGCTCGACAGGCTGGGACAATGCGAGGCCGAGCACAACAACAATTCGATGTGGCGGTCGACCGAGGGCGAGATGTTCTACCGGACGATCAAGGCGACTTATCAGAGGACGAACTGATGCCGGACATGAAACTGATACTGACGGTGGCGGGTATGCTTTGCCTCGCCGCGTGCGGGGGAAGCGATCCCGCGCCTGCAACTCCCTCTGCGTCCGAAGCTCCCGCCAGTTCAGCCGAACCGGAACCCGCTGAAGCGAAAGCCTCTGATCCAGATATTGTCCGCCCTGAAGGTTTGCCGGAGACCGCTATTCCGGTGACCGACCTGGACGGCACGGTCTATTGGGTTGAAGCGCGTGGGGATGGCCGGGTCGCGCTCTGGAACTTCATGGAAGATGGTCAGGTCAGCGGCACCGCCGGCGAATTCAGCCAGTTGCAGGAAGCCTATCCCACGCTCGACCTCAGCCCCCTCGCCGATCAGATGGACATGATCGCACAAGCTGACGCCGAAGAGAGCGACAGCTCCGGTATC
>NZ_NCJT01000404.1 GCF_002282565.1 Hyphomonas sp. 34-62-18 | reverse complement strand
GGCGCGGTGTAATACCAGACGAAATTATTCCAGCTCCACCCCTGCCCCCAGGGCTCGGCCGGCAGCAGCGTGTCATCTCCGATAATGTCATTCACGCGCGTGATCCCGGCGGCCACCACGGCGTCGGCCAGCTGGTGAAGACAGTTCTCCAGACAGTCCGGCCGGTCGGCAAGGGCCGGATCGCCCGCCCCCATCAGCACCAGGTCGGGCGCGGCCCCCTCTCCGCGCGGCGCCAGCCAGACCGATGTGCCCGCCGCCGGATCAGCCACATCCAGCGCGGAGAGATAATGAAACGCCGCCGCCGATGTGAACACCTTCGTGTTGGAGGCAGGAATGAACCGGTCATCCGCGTTCAGGGAGAATACCTCCCGCCCGTCCAGCGTCATCACAACCGCCCCCCAGCGCACCCCCGCCACCTCTGTCTCCGCAAAGGGCGCAGGCCGTGGCGGCTCCACCGGTGTCGTGGTGCAGGCTGCAAGCCCTGCCAATCCGGCGACAAGAGCGGCCGTGAGGAAGTGGGGCATTTTCATCCGTAACCGTCCTTTTTCCAGTCTAGAGGCGCTTCTTGGTACGCCCCTCATGCGCGCGGGCATTAGCCGGGTCGTCCGGCCAGTCATGCTTGGGATAGCGCCCACGCATATCCTTGGCCATATCCTTGTAGCCCGCGCCCCAGAAGCGCGCGAGGTCCTGCGTCGCCGCCGCCGGCTTCATGCCGGGCGAAAGAAGCTCCACCGTCACCGGCACGCGGCCCGCCGCAATCTTCGGATGCTCGGTCAGCCCATAAAATGCCTGCGCCCGCGCCGACACCAGCGGCGCGCGCGGATCCAGCCAGTCCACCCGTGCGCTCTGGCCAGAGGGCAGTTCCAGGCTCAACGGCGCATGGCTGCGCAGCGCTTCCTGCAACGGCCAGTCCAGCGATTGCACCAACGCCTCGCGCACATCATGAGGCTCGGGCACCTGCGCCCCGCGCCGTTTCAGCGCCGGTTTCAGCCAGTCTGTGGCGGTGGCCACCAGCCCCTCGGCCGTCAGCCCAGGCGCCTCAATCAACCCAGCCTCTGCCAGTATATGCAGCCGGCTCAGCGTCTCCTCAATCACATCGCCTGCGCCGATGGCGCCAAACCCGTCTGCCTCGATCGCCGCGATCATCGCCGCTGCCGCTGCTTCGGCTGAGGGCTTCGGTAACGGCGCTTCCGAAAGCACGATCGCGCCCAACGCCTTCACGCGCCGGGACGTGAACTTGCCCGTCTTCGGATCAAACGCCGCGCGTTCTTCGGTGACCACCTTCTGGCTGGCCAGCGCTTCGGCCTCACTGATCGCCAGCCCCAGCAGGATGCGTGGCTCCTTCGCTGCTCCGCCTAGGTCTGCCACGATCAGCCACTCTGACTTCGCCAGAAGATCAGAGGGCTGAACAGAAGCTGCCCGGCCAGATGCCATCAGATAGCTGCCCGCACTGCCGGGCCGGCGCCGCGCTACCTGATCGGGCCAGGCCTGGCTGAGAAGTTTCGCCAGATCCCCGCCCGGCGCTGCGCCCCCGCCCCAGCTTTTCGCCTGCTGCTTCAGCGACCGCGCCCGTGGGCTGCCATCGGCGCGGAAACGCTGCAGGCGCTGGGTGAGATCGCTGCTCTCCCCGCCCATGCCGCGCTCGCCCATCATCGCGGCAATCTCGGCGGCCAGCGCCTTCTCCGCCGCCCCC
>NZ_NCJT01000403.1 GCF_002282565.1 Hyphomonas sp. 34-62-18 | reverse complement strand
AATTCCAAATGGTACATCCTGATGCTGCTTGGCCTCTTCATTGTGGCCAACGTTTTCGTGGTCGGCCGCGGCGTCAAAGGCGGGCTGGAACGGGCCGCCACCATCCTGATGCCGCTGTTCTTCGTCATGGTGCTCGTGGTCGTCGGCTTCTCCATGGCCAATGGCGATGTCGCCCGCACGGTGTCCTTCATCTTCGAGCCGAAATGGGAAGATGTCGGCTTCAAGACCTTCCTTGCTGCGCTCGGCCAGGCCTTCTTCTCCATCGGTGTCGGCGTCGGCCTGATGATCACCTATGGCGCCTATCTCGACCGGGGCACCAACATTCCCAAATCCTCCGCCATCGTGGCAGGCTCTGACACCTTCGTCGCGCTGATCGCGGGCTTTGCAATCTTCCCGATCGTGTTCGCCGCCGGCCTTGATGAAGCCTCCGGCCCCAGCCTGTTCTTCGTCTCCATGCCGGTGGCGTTCGAGGCGATCCCCGGCGGGTCCATCTTCGCCATCATTTTCTTCTCGCTCGCGCTCTTTGCCGCTTTCACCTCGTCCATCTCGCTGATGGAAGTGGGCGTCTCCTGGCTTGAGGAACGTCAGGGCGTCACGCGCCTTGGCGCCGCTTCCGGCATCGGCTTCGTCCTCTTCATGGTCGGGGCGGCGTACGTCTTCTCGCTCGAATATCTCGACTTCATGGACTTCATGACCGAGGGCCTGCTGCTCCCGCTCGGCGGGTTTCTGGCGGCCATCTTCGCCGGCTGGATCCTCAGCCGCGAGATGCTCACCTCAGAGCTCGGCGAAGGCTTCATCATGAACGCCTGGCGGTTCCTGATCCGCTGGTTCGTGCCGCCCTTCATCGGCCTCGTCCTGGTCTTCGGCTTCATGGACAAGATCCAGGACCAGTATCACGTCCAGCTCCCCGGCGCACTCGAAGTCCTCCTCGGCCCGAACTACGAACTGGCAGGGCAGGAGTAGGTCCGCTTCAACCGGGCCTGTCCTCCGGCGGAGGATGGGCCCGGTTTTTTAGGCCAAGGCGAGAGGCAGCTAATCGCCGATAACGGGCACTCAGCGTTTATGGATTAGCAAGCGAAGTTCGCGAAACTTAGGGAGTAGGTCAATGATTCACTGGCTAGACCCTTGGGTTGCTGTGGCAGATTTTGGCTGGCCAGCTGACAGGACTGCTACATACCAAAACGATTGGGAGCTGCAGTTAAAGCGGGAAGTGGGCCCCTCACACGTTCTTTTTGAGCGCCCGGCAAAATTGATAGCTCGGCGGTTCGATAAAGACGATGCGCTTTTCCTGCTTCCTGACGATAGCGTTGCGGAAGTGCATCTCACCTGGAGTCGTGGTGTGGAGCCTGATCCTCAGTGGCCGGAGACCGACATCTTCGAATCTCTGGAAGCTTGGGCTAACCAAAGTATGGCGATGCAACACCGTGATTGGGCTGCAGATTAAGGGTCTTTTTCGGCCAAAACCCGCCCTCTAGCCACCCCCGCCTAAACCCGGAATTTCGCCCCTAGCTTATCCGCAAAATCATCGGTCGCCTGAACAAGCCGGTCGATGATGCCCGGCTCCATCGAGGAGTGGCCGGCATCCGGCACGATATGCAGCTGCGCGGCCGGCCAGGCTTTCGTCAGCTCCCAGGCGGTCGATAGCGGGGTCACCACATCATATCGTCCGTGAACGATCACGCCGGGCACCTGG
>NZ_NCJT01000116.1 GCF_002282565.1 Hyphomonas sp. 34-62-18 | reverse complement strand
TTGCACATCGCCAGGAAGCGGTTGCGCAGGTCTGCGTCGGATTTGAACACGCCGGTAAACTGCGTGGTGATCGTGGTGACATGCTTGTGGTGAACGCCGCGTGTGGACATGCACTGATGCTCGGCTTCGATGAACACCGCAGTACCCATGGGCGCGAGGCTTTCCGTGATCGCGTCACAGATCTGCGCGGTCATAGTTTCCTGCGTCTGCAGGCGCTTGGCGAAAATTTCGACCACACGGGCGAGCTTGGAGATGCCAACGACAGCCGTCGAAGGCTTGTAGGCTACGAAGGCCTTGCCGATGAACGGCGCCATGTGGTGTTCGCAATGGCTCTCCACCTCGATGTTGCGCAACATGACGATGTCGTCATAGCCCTGCACATCCTCGAAGGTCCGGCTGAGATATTTCACCGGGTCTTCGCCATAGCCTTCAAACCATTCCTTGTAGGCATTAACCACGCGCTTGGGCGTGTCGATCAGGCCTTCCCGGGCCGGATCATCGCCGGCCCACGCAATAAGCGTGCGGACGGCTTCTTCAGCCTCTTGCTGAGTGGGACGGCGTACAAGGTCCGCGCGCGAAATATCTTTATTGGGAGTTACGGCGTCCATAGCCAATTCTAATGTCCTTCTCTGAGGGACGGGGGTCGAGCCGGGGCATCCCTTGAAGGTCTTTGACGCCTTCTTGCCCGGACTTAACGCCCGCCCGGAGTTGATACCCTCAGGGCGATCTGGTGGATACATAGGCCCGGCCGGGCTTTGTTTCCAGCGCTTTCTACGGGGAAAGCTGGGCCCCGGATGACGGAATTCTTGGCTTTCCTAGCGGAAGGTGATAGGCAGCTGCGCATGTCGAGCGCCGCGTTTACATATTCTTGCTGCTGCCCCTGTTGCTGCTGAGGCCGCGACGGGCCATAGGGCTGCCCGGAACATCCAGCCTGCGAGCTGACCCACCGACATTCCCGATCCAAGAGATATGATGACCCTCCGCATATACGACACTGCCGCGCGCAAGAAGCGCGTCTTCGAGCCCCAGGACCCGAAGCGGATCACGATGTATGTGTGCGGGCCAACTGTTTATAACTACGCCCATATCGGCAATGCCCGCCCGCCGGTCGTGTTCGACGTGCTGCGCCGCGTGCTGATGGCAAGGTATGGGGAAAGCGCGGTCGTCTATGCGCGCAACATCACCGATATCGAAGACAAGATCATCGCCGCCAGCCTGGCTTCGGGCGAGCCGATTGCCGCAATCACGAAGAAGTACGCCGACATCTACAATGCAGATGTCCAGGCGCTGAATGTTCTGCCCCCAAGCATCGAGCCCTGGGCGACCGGCCATGTGCCCGAGATGATCGAGATGATCGAAAAGCTGGTGCGCAAGAAATACGCCTATGTCGGGGAAACGGGCGTCTGGTTCTCGGTGCCGTCCATGCCCGATTATGGCCGCCTGTCTGGCCGCAAACCTGAGGACAATGAAGCCGGCGCCCGGGTGGCGGTGGATGAAGACAAGCGCGACCCGGCCGACTTTGCGCTCTGGAAGTTTGCCAAGCCCGGAGAGCCGGAAGACGCGATCTGGGACAGCCCCTGGGGCCGCGGGCGCCCAGGTTGGCATATCGAATGCTCGGCCATGGCAGCCAAACACCTCGGCCGGACCATCGACATTCATGGCGGCGGCGTGGACCTGACCTTTCCCCACCATGAGAACGAGATCGCCCAGTCTGAATGCGCCCATGGCGAAGAGCTCGCCCGCTACTGGATGCACAATGGCTTCCTCGACATGGGCGGGGAGAAGATGTCGAAATCGCTCGGCAACATCGTCACCGTGCATGACCTGCTGAAGGCCTGGCCAGGCGAGGTGCTGCGCTTTGCGCTGCTGACAGCCCATTACCGCGCCCAGCTCGACTGGACCGAAGACCTGTTGAAACAGGCCAAGACCACGCTTGACCGGATCTATGGCGCCCTGCGGCGGGTCTGGGAGGCGGAAGGGGGTGAGGCGCGCGATACCGGCGTTCTGCGGGCGCTGGAGGACGATCTCGGCACGCCGGACGCGCTGGCCGAGCTTTCCCGCCTCGCAACCGAAGCCAATACGGCAGCGGATGTGAAAGACACCATTGCCATGGCCAACGCCCGGGCAAATCTGCTGGCCGCCGGAAAACTGCTTGGCCTGCTGACCAAAACACCCAAGGAATGGGAGCAGGGCGGGGATACTGACGAGAACGCCCGCATCGACGCCCTCGTTCAGGCCCGCATTGACGCGCGCGCTGCCAAGGATTGGGCCGAGGCGGACCGTATCCGCAAGGCACTTGCGGAAGAAGGGATCGAGATCATGGATGGTCCGGCAGGCAGCACATGGCGGCGCATCTGATCCGCCGCCGCGTCCTTGCGCTTGCCGCAGCAGGCCTTCTGGCGGCCTGCGTGTCTCCCATTCCGGCCACATCAGAGCCAGCCACGCCTGCCGCTGAAGCGGTGACCCGGCTTTTCCTCGTGCGCCACGGTGAAAAAGAAGCTGGGTCTGATCCAGACCTCTCGCCCGCAGGCAGTGCCCGCGCCGCTGCGCTGGCGGAACGCCTGTCGGCTGAAGGCGTTACCGAGATATGGTCAACCGATACCCGCCGCACGCAGCAGACTGCCGCTCCGCTCGCCGCGGCGCTGGGCCTGCCGGTGCAGACTTATGATGCCGGCGCCCTGCCAACTCTTGCCAACCAGCTTGCCGAGGCTCCGGGCGTGAAGTTGGTGGTGGGCCATTCCAACACCACCGATGCGCTCGCCGCGCTGATCGGCGCCGATCCGGGCCCGCCGATTGACGACGCGACCGAGTTTGATCGCCTGTATGTCATAACGATTTCAGGCGATCATCAGGTCAGTTCGCTGATCGCGCGCTATGGCGCCGCTTCGCCGCGGGCAGAAAAGCCAGCCCCATGAACCGCCAAGGCACCGATGCGCCCGTCACCAATCTGCGCACCATGATGCGGTCCCTTGTCCTCAATACGGAAGGGGACGAGGTGACGGTGCACGAGCTGCTGGTCGCGGTCGGCCGGCGGGCGCATGGCCCTGTATTCCTGCTGCTGGGCTTCATCGCGGTCAGCCCGCTGACCATCATCCCCGGGGCAAACTGGTTCATTGCGACCGTCATTCTGGCCTTTGCGCTGCAGATCGTGTTCGGCCTGCGCCATCCCTGGCTGCCCAAGGGCGTCACCGAGATCAAGTTCAAGCGGGATCATCTGGTTCAGGGCGTCGCCGCTGGGGAGCGCTATGCCCATATGGTCGATGCACTGGTGAAACCCCGGCTGACTTTCCTGACAGAGCCGCCCTTCCTTCAGATCGTTGCCCTCATCTGCGTTCTGGCTGCGCTCGTCACCTTCCCCCTGGGCCTCGTTCCGCTCGGGCCGCTCCTGCCCAGCCTGACCGTGTTGCTGTTCGGCCTGGCGCTGACAGCGCGCGACGGCTTTGTCCTGTTGCTGGCAGGCGTTGCCTTTGCCGGAGCGATCCTGCTGGTGGTGAACCTCGCCCCGCGACTTGTCGCGCTCTGGCCATTCTGACCTGCGAGCGGCCAAGCCTCTCCAATCGTTAAGTTGACGTAACGGAAGAGGGCGGGCATCGCCGAAGTATGGGCCGTTCGGCCTCATTTCTCCACCTCTCGCCTTTGGGCTTGCCGGCGCGTGTCCTCAATGATCCGCCCGGCAGGCCCTTTTTCTTGCCCCTTGTCCCTGAAGTCCACGTGGGCCATCTAGGCGCCATGAGCGAGCTGTATCACAATCGCATCCTCGAACTCGCCGCCGGCATTCCCAATGTCGGCCAGCTTGAGGACGCCGAGGGCGAAGCGCTGAAAGTCTCGCGCGTCTGCGGCTCTACCGTACATGTGGCGCTGAAGCTCGATGAAGCGGGGGAGGTGGTTACGGCCATTGCCGTTGATCCCAAGGCCTGCGCGCTGGGCCAGGCGTCCACGTCCATCCTGTCGGCCAATGCGGTCGGCGCCACTACCGCCGAAATCCGCACGGCTCTAGAGGCTCTGCGCGCGATGCTTAAGGAAGGCGGCGCGCCACCCGAAGGCCGTTTCTGGGAACTGCGCCATCTGGAACCGGTGGCCGATTACCCGCCCCGCCATGCTTCGACATTACTGGCCTTCGAGGCTGCGGTGGCGGCCATAGACCAGGCGCTCGCGGCCCGGGCAGCTGTGTGATGACCGTGCGCCGGCGCGCAGCCTATGTGCTCCTGGCCATTTACAAGCATGGCCCGAGCCAGGCGCTGCAGCTCTTCGGTGCCCGCTGCCAGCACCATCCCACCTGCAGCGAATACGGCGCCGAGTGCGTTGCCCGGCATGGCTGGTGGGCCGGGGGGTGGATGGCGTTTGCCCGTTTCATCCGCTGCCGGCCAGGCGGTAGCCACGGCATCGACCCGCCTCCGGAAACGAAACCCGCCGTTCCGTTCTGGCAGCCCTGGCGCTATGGCGACTGGAAATCGGGCGCCCGAGACGGTTCGGCCAGCCTGGTTGAAACCCCGCCCGAGGCGTGACATATGAGCGATATGAACGCTGGTTTCTTTCTTACCGGGCTCACCCCGCGAACTCGTCAGGGTGCATGACGCACGCCTGAAGGCGCTTCCGCGCGCCCGTTCATGCACCCGCACAAGATGAACCCGTCCCGGCGGCCCTGAAAACGGGGTAGGCAGCCCGGTAAAGCCGCGTTAATCACGGCGCGCCAGAAGCCTTAGCCGGATTTCCAGTTTTCCCTGCTCGCCGCTGGACGTTGCCGAGTCGATCTCCAAATCCCTCGCCAAGAAAGCCCTCGCCGCCAAGGTCGACGGCCAGATGTGGGATCTCGTCCGCCCGCTCGAAGGCGATGCCAGTGTCGCCATCATCACGGACCGCGACCCTGAAGGCCTCGAACTCATCCGCCATGACGCGGCCCACGTCCTCGCCCAGGCCGTCCAGGAACTCTATCCCGATGCCCAGGTGACGATTGGCCCCGTCATCGATGACGGCTTCTATTACGACTTTGCGCGGAAGGAGCCTTTCTCTACGGACGAGTTCGAGAAGATCGAAGCCAAGATGCGCGAGATCGTCGACGCTGATTACCCGATCATCCGCGAAGTCTGGGACAAGGACAAAGCCATCGAGACGTTCAAGTCGATCGGCGAGGATTATAAGGCCCAGATCATCGACGACATCATCCCGCCCGGCGAAGCCATCACGGTCTACAAGCAGGGCAACTGGTTTGATCTCTGCCGCGGCCCGCATCTTCCGTCCACGGGCAAACTGCCCAAGGCGTTCAAGCTGATGAAGCTTGCCGGGGCCTATTGGCGCGGCGACCACCGCAATGAAATGCTCCAGCGGATGTACGGCACGGCCTGGGCGAATGAGAAGGACCTCAAGGAACACCTTCACCGCCTGGAAGAAGCCGAGAAGCGCGATCACCGGAAGCTTGGCGCCCAGCTAGACCTCTTCCACCTCGACGGCATGGCGGCGGCTGGTTCCGTCTTCTGGCATCCAAACGGTTTTCAGGTCTGGCGTCAGATCGAGGCCTATATGCGCCGGCGGCTGGATGCGTCGGGCTATGAGGAAATCAAGACGCCGCAGCTGATGGACTCCGTCCAGTGGGAGAAATCAGGCCATTGGGGCAAGTACCGCGAGAACATGTTCATCGTTCCGGATTTCATTCCGGCGGGCGATGAGGGCGTGGAAATCTCAGTGCCTGAAGACGCCAAGCTGATGGCGCTCAAACCGATGAACTGCCCGGCGCATGTCGAGGTGTTCAAGTCTGGCCAGAAATCCTATCGCGACCTGCCACTTCGTTTGGCCGAATTCGGCTGCTGCCACCGCAACGAGCCGCACGGCGCCATTCACGGCATCATGCGCGTGCGCCAGTTCACGCAGGACGACGCGCACATCTTCTGCCGCGAAGATCAGATCGTGGAGGAATCCATCCAGTTCTGCCGCCTGCTCGAAAGCGTGTACCGCGATTTCGGCTTCGAGAAGATTGCGGTGAAACTCTCGACGCGCCCCGAAGTGCGCGCCGGTGATGACGCAACTTGGGACCGCGCCGAAAGCGGCCTCAAGGCGGCGGTTGATGCCGCTGGCCTTCCGTGCGAGCTGCTGCCGGGGGAGGGCGCTTTCTACGGGCCCAAACTTGAGTTCCAGCTGACGGATGCCATCGGCCGGGTCTGGCAGTGCGGCACGCTTCAGCTCGACTATGTTCTGCCCGAACGTCTTGGGGCGGAATACATTGCTTCGGACGGGTCGAAGCAGCGCCCGGTCATGCTGCACCGCGCGATCCTCGGCTCGATGGAGCGGTTCATCGGTATCCTGATCGAAGAGTTCGCCGGAGCCTTCCCGATTTGGCTCGCGCCGGTTCAGGTCGTCGTCGCGGCGATCTCCGATGATGCTGCTGGCGCCTATGCTGAAGAGGTCGCCGCCGAGCTGCGCAAGGCGGGGTTGCGGGTCGAAGTCGACCGGCGCAACGAGACGATCAACTACAAGGTCCGAGAACACTCCCTGCAGAAGGTGCCGGTCATTGCCGTGGTCGGCGCACGCGAAGCCGAGGAGCGCAAGGTGGCGCTGCGCCGTCTTGGCTCGAACGGCCAGCAGATCCTGACGCTGGACGAAGCGCTTGTTTCGCTGGCCGGGGAAGCCCTGCCGCCCGATCTGAAACGTGCCCGCAGCTAACAGGCGGTGACAACCCCGTTCTCAACGGCCAGAGTGAGCAGAATGGCTTACGGACCTGTCTTTGCCGGACTGCTTCTGCTCTGGCCGCTTCTGGCCGTGCTGGGAACGCTTGGCTTTGCGCCGCTTCTCGGGCTGACGGGGATAGCCGCCTTGCTGCTGGCACGGCCGCGCATGCCCCCGACATTGTATGCGGGTTTTGCGATCGCCTTCATCGGCTGGGCGGCGATCACTGAAATCTGGTCGCCCGCTTCCCGCAGCCTGGTCAGCGGGAATGTGTTTGAGGGCAATTTTGCCATTGGCGCGCGCAGCCTGATCGTGGTGCTGACGGCTGTGTTTGCCATGCTGACGATAGCCGGGGCGATGCGATCCCAGCTTGGGCCGCGCACGCGCAAATGGATCTATGGCGTTTTGCTGCTTCAGGGCGCGTTGGTGTTCATCTCGGCGCTTACGGCTGGCCCCGTCCTGAAGATGATCTACGGCGATGATCCCAATGAGGTCGTCAATGGCGTCCAGAATATCGGCCGCAATATCAATCTCTTCGCGGTGGTACTGCCGATCCTGGCGGCGGCGATCGGGGCACGCGGAGACCGGCTGGGCCTGCTGGCCGCTTCAGGCCTCGTACTCATGACGGTCTTTGCTGCTCTGATGACGGACAATCACGCTGCGGTCCTGGCCGTCTGTGGCATGATCGGGGCCTTTCTGCTCATCCGGCTGTTGCCAGAGACGGGCTATCGCTGGCTGTTCGGGGCGATTGCAGGCTACCTGGCAGCCGCGCCCTTCATGGTCAGCCAGTTCATCCGTCTGGTGACGGGTCTGGACAGTGTTCTACCGCCGTCTTTCCGGTCGCGTTTCTGGTCCTGGGAAGTGGTGATGAACCGCATCGGGGAGGCGCCGTATACCGGTCACGGCCTGATGGCGACGCGGACCTGGCGAGAGACTTATGCCGAGTATCCGGCCTGGGCGGCACAGTTGCCGGAGTTCTGGAAAGAATATCCGGTTGTGCCCGGGCATCCCCATAACATGCCACTTCAGATCTGGGCCGAGACCGGCTTTATCGGGGCCATGCTGGCGGCTTTTGCCATCACCGTGATCGGCTTCCGCCTGCCGCGGCCGTCGCAGCTCCGGCCCGAAATCCGGTTTGCCATTGCCGGGATGGCGGGCGCCGCCTTCAGCATCTTCAACTTCTCCTACAGCGTCTGGAACGAAGCCTTCTGGTCCGGGCTCGCTCTGGCGGTGGCCATGCTCATCCTGCTCAGCCGGAGCAGCAAGGCGCCTGAATGAACACGCCAGCGCAGACCGCCGCCCTGGTCGTGACCTATCATACCGGTCCGCGGCTCGCCGAATGTCTCTATGCGCTGAAAGCTGATCCGGAGATTTCCGAGATCGTTATCGCCGACAACGGAAATCCGCCAGACGTTCAGGCCTGGCTGGAAGGCTTTGTGACAGGCTGCGCGGGGCGGGCGAAACGGCTGCAGCTGGACAATCCGGGTTTCGGGGCAGCGGTCAATCGCGCAGCCAAAGAGACGGCGGCTGAGTGCCTGCTCGTGATCAACCCCGACTGCGTTATCCGGCGCGGCTCGGTTGGCCAGCTGGCAGCAGCGTTGGACGAGGCGCCGGCGCCGGCAATTGTGGGCGGCCGCATCTTCGGCATTGATGGTCGCGAACAGCGCGGCGCCCGGCGGAATACACTGACGCTGAGCGTTGCCCTGGGTCTTTCGCGTTGGACGCTGGAAAATGACCCGCCGCCCTCCGGGCCGGTTTCTGTTGGCGCCATCTCGGGCGCGTTCTTCCTGATGCGGCGGGCTGACTTTGAGCAGCTTGGCGGTTTCGACGAAGGTTACTTCCTCCATGTTGAGGACGTTGATCTTTGCTGCCGGGCAATTGAGGCTGGTGGGCGTGTGCTCTACCAGCCGCTGGCCGGCGCGCTGCACTACACCTCCACCTCCGATGTGCCCTCGGCCTTTGTCCAGCAGCAGAAGGCGCGCAGCCTGGCACGCTATTTCCGCAAGTTTGCCAGGGGCCCGGGCGAACGCGCGATGGTGGAACTGGCCGTTCCGTTCATCGGGCTCGCCCTGCGGCTACGCAGCTGAGGTTTGGCCACAACGAAAAAACCCCGGCCAGAGGCCGGGGTTTTTCACGCTACTCATCGCGTATAAGCAGAAAGCCTTACACGAAGCCTTTGAACTTGTCCTTGAAGCGCGAAACGCGGCCGCCGCGGTCCAGGGACTTGCCCTCGCCGCCGGTCCAGGCCGGGTGCACTTTCGGGTCGATGTCGAGCACCATGCGGTCACCCTCTTTGCCCCAGGTGGAGCGGGTCTGGTACTCGGTGCCATCGGTCATCACCACGGTGATGAAGTGATAGTCGGGATGCCCTTCTTTCTTCATGGCCTGGGCCTCTCTCTCATAAGCGGTTCGGAACGGGGTTGACGCACCGGGGTGCGCTGGCATGTCTCAGCCGGAATTCGAAGAGGGCCGTATAAGGGAAAGGCCCGCGCCTCGCAAGGGGCGCTGACAGGGATTCGGCATGCGCCGGGCCAAACAGGGAGAAATGCCGCGCCAATGGCCGATTCCAGCGCCAATATCGTGGAAGATCGCCGCACGGCGCTGCCTGAAGGCGGGGAAGCCATTGCCCGTCCGCGCGGGCGCAGCCTGAAGCCGCTGGCGCTTCTGTGGCCGTATGCCCGGCGGCACTGGATCACGGTTACTGTGGCGCTGGTTTTCCTGGTGGCCGCGGCCGTGCTCAGCCTGGCGATCCCCATGCTGCTCGGCCGGGCAGCCGACGCCGGCCAGCGGGCAGGGCAGGACCCGGCGATGCTGAAGGCCTTGATCGATCAGGCCTTCCTCTGGGTGTTTGCTGCGGCTGTCGGTTCGGGCATTCTGGGCGCGATCCGCTTTTACTTTGTCTCCCGGTTCGGCGAGCGGATTGCCGCTGATCTGAGGCGAGACATTTATGCCCACCTGCTGAAGCTGTCGCCTGCCTATCACGCCAGGATGCGTTCGGGTGAAGCGGTTTCCCGGCTGACGGCGGATATCACGCTGCTGGAGACGTTCCTCGGTTCTTCCGCTTCGCTGGCGGCGCGGACGCTGATGACGACGACCGGGGCGCTGGCCCTGATGCTGGCGGTGAACTGGAAACTCGGCCTGACGCTTCTGGCGATGCTGCCGGTGGCGATCCTGCCGGTGATGATCATCGGGCGGACGATCCGGAAGATGTCCAACCAGGCCCAATCGCGCCTCGCTGATGCGGGCGCGGAAGCGGCCGAAACGCTCGACTCGATCGAACTCGTCCAGGCATATGGCCGGGAAGCGGGCCAGCTTTCGGTGTTCGAGCGCGCGGTAGAGGCAACCTTTGCCGCCGCGATGCGCCGCACGGGCGCGCGGGCGATCATGATCGTGCTGGTCTCGGTGCTGCTGTTCGGCGGTTTTACCGGCGTTCTGTGGCTCGGCGCGCGGGCCGTGGCGAGCGGCGAGATGAGCTTTGGCGACCTTGCCACGATGGTGCTCTATGCCGCCTATGCCGGTTCGGGCTTCGGCATGCTGGCGGAAGTTTACGGTGAAGTGATGCGGGCAGCGGGCGCGGCGGACCGGGCGGCTGAAGTGCTGCGCGCGGTGCCGGATATTTCCGCGCCGACCAACCCCAGGCCGATGCCGGAGAAGGGGCCAGGCGCGCTCACCTTTGACAAGGTCTCGTTCCGCTATGGCGAGGAGAGTGTTGCCGCGCTGGAAGACTTCTCGCTGCAGGTCAGGCCGGGCGAGTTCGTAGCGCTGGTGGGCCCGAGCGGGGCGGGGAAGACGACGGTGTTCCGGCTGGCGCTGCGCCTCTTTGATCCGCAGGCGGGGCAAATCCGGCTCGACGGTGTGGCGGCAACCGAGGCTGATCCGCGCGACTGGCGCCGCTGTTTTGCCTATGCGCCGCAGGAGGCTGCGCTGTTCACCGGCTCTGCCGCCGATAATATCCGCTTTGGCGATGAGCACGCCGATGATGCGATTTTGGAACAGGCCGCGCGGATGGCGGAAGCCATGGGCTTTCTGGACGAGAAAGACGGGCTGGCCACAGAGCTCGGCCAGAAGGGCCGCAGCCTTTCGGGCGGCCAGCGCCAGCGGATTGCGCTCGCCCGCGCACTGGTGCGCAATGCGCCGGTCCTGCTGCTGGACGAGGCAACGTCGGCGCTCGATTCCGAAAGTGAAGCAGCCGTCCGCAGGGCCATCGAAAACGCTGCGACGGGCCGTACGACACTGGTGATTGCCCACCGCCTGTCCACCGTTCGCCGGGCCGACCGTATCCTGGTGATGGAGCATGGCCGGATCGTGGAAGAGGGCACCCATGACAGCCTTGTGGCGCAGGGCGGCCTGTATGCCCGGTTGGCGGAGCTTCAGTTCACGGAGCGCTGAAGGCTCAGGCCTTGGTAATCGAATTGCCACCATCGACCAGCATGGCGCTGCCCGTGATGAAGCGGGCCTCGTCAGAGGCAAGGAAGAGAGCCGCATTGGCGATCTCATCGGGCTCTGCCACACGTTTGAGCGCATGGAGGGCGGCGATCTGTGCCTCGGCGCCATCCGCCATCATGCCTGTGCGGGTGCCGCCGGGCAGGAGGGCGTTTGCGCGGATACCTTCAGGGCCAAGCTCTACCCCCAGCACCTGAACGAGACCGATGAGCCCTGCCTTGCTTGCGGCGTAGGCCGCCATGCCCGGCAGCCCGATCGTATGGCCGACAAAGCTGGAGGTGAAAATAAGTGATCCGGCGCCGGTTTTCCGCATGGCCGGGATCTGGCTCTGGGCGGCATGAAAGGCGCTGGTGAGGTTCACTTCCAAGACATCGTGCCAATCGGCTTCGGTCAGATCACAGATCAATCCACCTTTTCCCAACATGCCGGCATTGTTGAAGGCAATATCGAGTCTTCCAGTGGTTTCCAGCGCGAGGCTGGTTAGCCCCTCAATATGAACGCGGGAGGCCATGTCGCCTGCCAGGAAGTGGGCCTGACCGCCTGCGGCGCGAATACTATCCGTCAGCTCCCGGAGCGCATTTTCCCGCCGGCCCGACAGGATGACATGAGCACCCTCCCGGGCAAAGCGTTGGGCGGCGGCCTTGCCGATTCCAGAACTTGCCCCCGTAACGATTGCTGTCTTGCCTGCGAGCCGCATGATCTATCTCCCGGTTTCCAATGCCGGAGCGATCTATCAGGGCCAGGGGGCGCGCCCACCCGTTTCTTGCGGACACCGCGTTCAGCCGAGCTTTTTCTTCCGGTCCCGTTTCAGGGCGCCGTCCAGGGAGAAGGAGAAAGCGAGCGACAGGATCAGCGGCACCCAGATCGGCAGATTGCCGAGGCCGGGCGTTTCCAGCGCCGCGGCGAGATGATCATCCACACACCACCATAAAAGCCAGAGCCACATGGAAACCTCCTTTGTGTTGAGGGGAGTTTAGCCGGAGTGGAAGGGGAGGGCTATGGGGTGTCGTTGCAGGTTCCCTGCCTTCGTCACCCTCAATGCGCGTGAGCGCATCTGAGGGCCCATCTCCTTAGCCCTCACGCTTGCACTTGCTTCACCG
>NZ_NCJT01000402.1 GCF_002282565.1 Hyphomonas sp. 34-62-18 | reverse complement strand
CAATCGGCGCTTTAAACCTGTCACAAAGCGCCGCTACAGTTCCTCCGAGGGTTTTCAGGAGGAAAATATGAGACAGTTTCGGACACTTTCGGTCATACCGGCCGCCATCCTGGCGCTGGCGTCGTGTCAGACACCAGCGCCAGCGCCTGCCGCAGACGTTCCTCAGGGCCAGATCACAGTTCTACCGGACGATCTTCTGTCTCCTCCGAGCGCTGAAGCCGCGCTTGAGCTTTACTACCGCACCCTGCCGGAAGACTTCTTCCCCCGCGCGCCCAGGGGCGTTTCTCTGCCGGGCGATCAGGACGTGCTGACACGCATCCTCGTGGGGTCCTGCTTCAATGAAGAGACGCCGGACGGCACCGCCATGTCCACGGTCGCCGCGCAGGAGGCTGACCTGTTTCTGATGATCGGCGACAATGTCTATGGCGACATGAATGGCCGGGCCTATCTCAACAATCAGGCGACCCTTGACGAGTTGCGCGAAAGCTTCGGCGAGCTGGCTGCCCGCCCCGAGTTCCAGGCCCTCCGGGCAAAACATCCGATGATGGTAGCTTGGGACGATCATGACTATGGCGCCAATGATGCGGGCCGCGAGTTTCCCTTCCGCCGCCTGGCCGAGCGTATTCACGAACGCTTCTGGGGGCTGGAGAATGAGGATGTGGGCGCCTGGCCCGGCACCTACTACGCTAGGAGCTTTGGCCCGGAGGGACAGCGTGTCCAGATCATCATGCTGGACACCCGCTTCTTCCGCTCACCGCTCCAGCCTACCGATGAATGGGGCGCCAAAGGCAAGGAGCGGTACGTTCCGTCCACCTCTGAAGGGCAGGACATGCTCGGCAATGACCAGTGGACCTGGCTTGAAAACCAGCTCCAGGAAGACGCCGATCTGCGCCTCATCGTTTCCTCAATTCAGGTGACGACAACCGATGGCCACGGCTTTGAGGCCTGGTCGCGCCTGCCGGCAGAGCAGGAGCGGCTCTACAGCCTGATCGCCGAAACCGGGGCGGAGGGTGTCGTCTTCGTTTCCGGCGACCGGCACACCTCCTTCCTCTACAAGGACGAGGCCATATTGCCCTATCCGGCTTATGAGATCACCGCGTCCTCTATGAATGCGTCCTTTTGGGAAACCAGCCCGGAAATGGACCGCGCGCAGATCGGCGCGGGCTATGCCCTGCAGAATTTCGGCGCCATCGAGATTGATTGGGAAAGCGGTACGGTCCGTCTTGCCATCAACAGCGACACCGGCGAAACCGTGAATGAAGTGGTTGCCCCGTTCCGGGCGGCAGCCGGGGAATAAGAGGCGCGCCGCAGCCCGGCCCGCCGGGACAAGGCCATGACCGACACCCGCTCCGTTCTTGCGCTCATCCTGTCGGTGATGATCCTGCAGTTGGCGGGCGGACTGACCGGTATCCTTACGCCCTTGGGGTTGGAACGCCTTGGCGTGGACGCCTCGCTGATCGGCTTTGTGGCGGCGATGAATGCGGCAGGTTTCATGCTGGGGGCTTGGACATCGCCCCGCGCGCTGGCGCTGGTCGGCAATATACGCCTCTTTGCGGCAGGTGCCGGGCTCAGCGCGGCAGGTATTCTTTCGCTCGCCCTCATTCAGGAGGCGCCCTTCTGGGCGTTGATCCGCGTGTTGCAGGGCGTGAGCTTCGCCTACATGTTCACCAGCATCGAAAGCTGGCTGGGGGAGGCGGTG
>NZ_NCJT01000115.1 GCF_002282565.1 Hyphomonas sp. 34-62-18 | reverse complement strand
CTTTCGGCTTGTTCCGGCTTTCTAGGGGTTATCGGCAACAGTTTCGGGACACCGCATGCTCGCTCCGCTCCTTGAGAGTTCGGTTTTCCAGATCAGCTTCGTTCTGGTTCTTGTTGTCTTTGTTTTTTTCGGGTTCATCCGGGAGAAAATCCCAGCCGATGTGGTCGCCCTGATCGCGATGGGCGCGCTGATGCTGACCGGTATCCTGTCGGTCAACGAGACAATCTCGGTCTTCTCGAACTCAGCGCCGATCACTGTGGCCGCAATGTTCATCCTGTCGGCGGCGCTCGAGCGAACCGGGGTGATCGATTATGTGGGCCGGGTGGTCGTGCGCCTGGCCAATGGCGGCTCGCCTGCCATCGCCGTGATCGTGATGATGGCGGCGGTGATCTTTCTCTCCGCCTTCATCAATAATACGCCCGTGGTGATCATCCTCATCCCGGTCGCGATCCGGCTGGCCAAGGCAATCAATATTGCGCCGTCAAAGCTGCTGATGCCGCTGTCATTTGCCGCCATCTTTGGCGGAACGACGACGCTGATCGGCACGTCGACCAACATCCTGGTCGATGGCGTTGCCCAGAAGCAGGGCATGGCGGCGTTCGGCATGTTCGAGATAACGATGGCGGGGCTCATCTTTGCCGGGGTCGGCGTGCTGTATACCGCGCTGGCGGGGCCGTTTCTCCTGCCGAAGCGCGAGACGCTGGCAGCCATGTTGCCTGACCAGAAAGAGCGGCGGTTTGTTGCCCAGATCCTTATCCCGCTGAATTCCGACCTCATCGGCAAAACCATCTCCGAGACAGGCTTCACGGCGGAGAAGGGCTTTACCGTGATCGACGTGTTCCGTGAGGGCGTGTCATTGCGGGCCGACCTCAAGAAAATAGTGTTGCAGGCGGGCGACCGGATCGTGCTGCGCTCGCCGGTTTCGGAAATGCTGACGCTCAAGGAAGCCGGCAGCATCGCCATTGGAACGCAGGGCGGCAAGCAGGCCTCGTTCGAACCCGTGCAGACGACTGAAACCGTCATCATGGAAGGTGTCATCGGCCCGCATTCCCGCCTGATCGGCCGGCGCCTGGCCGGCCTCGGTCTGGCGCGCCTCTATGGCGTTTACGTGCTGGCGATCCACCGGCGCGGTGAGAACATGGCGTCGCAGATCAACGAGCTGCGCTTTGAAGTGGGCGATACGGTTCTGCTGGAAGGCCCGCCGCGCGGTATGCGCGAGATGTTTGACGAAGGCCTTCTGAACAACCTCACAGAAAGTTCAGACCGGGCGATCCGGCGCGACAAGGCGCCGGTGGCGATTGCCGCTGTACTGATGGTGATGGGTCTGGCTGCCATTGAGCTGATGCCGATTGCCGGACTCGCTTTGATTGCGGCGACCGCTGTGGTGGCTTTCGGCTGTCTCGACCATCAGGAGGCCTATCGCTCCATCCAGTGGGATATTCTGATGCTGATCTTCGGCATGCTGGCGCTGGGCACCGCCATGGACAAGACCGGCGCCGCGGCGGTGGTTGTCGGGCTGCTCTCACAGATTTCAGGCGGGGCCGGGCCGCTCGTCCTTCTGATCATCGTCTATGCCTTCACCTCGATCACGACCGAGATCATGAGCAACAACGCTGCGGCGATCCTGATCACGCCGCTGGCGATTGGGCTGGCAAACGGCATGGGCGTTGATCCGCGCCCCTTCGTTGTCGCGGTCATGTTTGCGGCGAGTGCCAGCTTTGCCACGCCCATCGGATATCAGACCAACACGCTGGTTTACCGCGCAGGCGGCTATACCTTCATGGATTTTGTCAGGTTTGGCTTACCCCTGAACGTGACGTTCGTGGCGGTCGCCGCTTTTGTAATCCCGATTTTCTGGCCACTCGTTCCGGTTACGCCATAAGCGATTGCTGATGAATTGTGCAGCACCGAAACCGCTTTGCACGATTTGTGGGCGGGTTCGGCGCCAGGCAAGCGCCTAAGAGAAGGGCGTTGAGTGCCGCAAAATACGGCGTAAGGATACGCCGATGGCTGAAACTCCACGGTTTTTCAACGAGATGGACGGCAGCGGTGAAAAACCCCGCGCTCCCTATGCCCGTTATTGTGATTGGTTTGCCGAGGAGCCGCCCGAGCGGCTCCGGAAGAAGGCGCGCGAGGCGGAAACGTTCTTCCGCCGCACAGGCATTACCTTCAACGTCTATGGCGCCGCAGACGCGGACGAGCGGCTGATCCCGTTCGATATTGTGCCCAGGATCATTTCCGGGAAGGAATGGGCACGGCTCATCAAGGGCATCGAGCAGCGCGTGCGGGCGATCAACGCGTTCCTGCATGATATCTATCACCGCCAGGAAATCCTTCGTGCCGGGCGTATTCCGGTGGAGCTCATCCAGAACAATGACGCATTCCTGCCGAAGATGATCGGCGTGGTGCCCCCTGCGAAGGTGTACACTCATATTGTCGGCGTTGATCTGGTGCGCACCAGCGAGAACGAATTCTTCGTTCTGGAGGACAATGCGCGCACGCCCTCCGGCGTCTCCTACATGCTGGAGAACCGGGAGACGATGCTGCACATGTTTCCGGAGCTGTTCACGAAAATCCGTGTGCGTCCGGTCAGCGACTATCCCAAATCCCTGCGCCGCTCGCTGGCAGCCTGCGCGCCGGCCGCATGTACGGGGCGCCCTGTGGTGGCGGTGTTGACGCCCGGCATCCACAACTCGGCCTATTACGAACATGCCTTCCTGGCCGATCAGATGGGCGCCGAGCTGGTGGAAGGGCATGACCTGCGTGTCGTCGACGGGCGCATCGCGATGCGGACAACGCTGGGCTATACCCCAATCGATGTGCTCTATCGCCGGGTGGATGATGACTATCTTGATCCGCTGAACTTCCGCCCGGACTCGATGCTGGGCGTGCCCGGCATTCTGGATGTCTACCGGGCCGGCGGCATCACCATCGCCAACGCGCCCGGCACCGGCATTGCCGACGACAAGGCCATCTATTCCTATATGCCGGATATTGTTCAGTTCTATACCGGCGAAAAGCCTATCCTGAAGAATGTGCCGACATGGCGGTGTTCAGAGCCTTCCTCGTTGGCCTATGTTCTGGAACATCTCCACGAACTGGTCGTAAAGGAGGTACACGGATCGGGCGGGTATGGCATGCTTGTCGGGCCCGCCGCTTCGAAGAAGGAAATTGAAGCCTTCCGCGCCAAGCTGCAGGCGCGCCCGGCAGCCTATATTGCCCAGCCGACTTTGGCGCTCTCCACGGTGCCGATCCTCACCCGCTCCGGCCTTGCACCGCGCCATGTGGACTTACGGCCTTTCGTGCTCGTTTCGCCCGACGGCATCGAGATCACCCCTGGCGGCCTGACGCGCGTGGCGCTGAAGAAAGGCTCCCTGGTGGTGAACTCCAGCCAGGGCGGCGGCACCAAAGACACCTGGGTTCTGGAGGAATAGGCCATGCTTGGGAAAACCGCAGGCGGCCTCTTCTGGATGTTCCGCTATCTGGAGCGAAGCGAAAACACAGCCCGCCTCGTCGATGCGGGCTTCCGCATGGCGCTGACACGCTCTGACCATGCCGAAGACGAATGGGCCTCGATCATCGATACAGCCTCGGCGCGTCATGACTTTCTGAATGCGGGCGGTAAGTTTGACGGGCAAAGCGTGGTCAATTTCCTGCTGCGCGATCCAGCCAATCCGTCCTCTGTCATTTCTGTTACCGAAGCAGCGCGCAACAATGCGCGGCTGGTGCGTACAGCGCTGACGCGGGAAGTTTGGGAAGCTGTGAACGAATCCTGGATCGTCCTCAAGGATGTTCTGGCCCGGCCAATCAGGGAAACGGAACTGCCTGAAGTTCTCGGTATTATCCGCAAGCAGAGCTCTCTGGTGCGCGGCGCCACGGTGGGCACGATGCTGCGCAATGACATCTACAACTTCGCGAGGATCGGCACCTTCGTTGAGCGGTCCGACAATATCGCCCGCATCCTTGACGTGAAATATTATGTGCTCCTGCCGTCGGTCACACTGGTGGGGTCCACGCTGGACAATGTGCAGTGGGAAACGATCCTGCGGTCAGCCTCTGCCGAGCGCGCGTTCCGCTGGCTGCATGGCGGGGAGGCGCGCGCCAGCACAATTGCAGATTTCCTGATCCTTGATCGCCGCATGCCGCGCTCGCTGCTTTATTGCCTCCGCAAGATAGCCGGTAATCTTGGCCATCTGTGCTCGGACTATAATATGCGCGCGCCCAGCCTTGGCATGGCACTGTCCATGCGCGATGATCTTGAGGATCGCAGCATCGAACGCATCATGGACAGCGGGCTGCACGAATTCCTGCTGGCCTTCATCCAGAACAACAACGCGCTCGCCCGTCAGGTCGAGCAGGACTTCCGCTTCTATAACTGAGGACGACGCCATGCTTCTCAGGATCCTGCACAAGACGCGCTCAGTCTACGACAATCCCGTCGGCTATGGACTGCTGCAGCTGCGCATGACGCCCAAGCCGCGGCCCAGTCAACAGGTGTTGAGCTGGAAGACGGTCATTGAAGGCGGCAAGGTTGAGGTGGAGTTTGATGATCAGCATGCCAACCGCGTGCATCTCGTCAGCCTCGAGGCTGGGCATTCCGAGCTGACGATCACCTGCGAGGGCGAGGTGGAGGTGCGCGATACCGCCGGCGTGATAGGCCCGCATACCGGCTTTGCCCCGCTCTGGCTTTTTCGGCGGGCAACCCCGCTGACGCGGCCCGGCCCCAATATCCGCCGCCTTGCCAAAGCTGTTCCAGATGCGACCGGCGGCGACATCCCGCGCCTGCATGCGCTGGCCGAGATCGTGCGCGGCGCCGTGCGCTATGAAACCGGCCGTACGGACGCCGATACCAAGGCGGAGGAGGCAGTCGAAGCAGGTCATGGCGTGTGTCAGGATCACGCGCACATCTTCATCTCCGCTGCGCGCCTGCTTGGCTATCCGGCGCGCTATGCAGGTGGCTATCTGATGATGAACGACCGGGTCGAGCAGGAGGCGGGCCATGCCTGGGCGGAGGTTCATGTTGAAGGGCTGGGCTGGGTAGGCTTTGATATTTCCAATGCCATCTCACCGGATGATCGCTATGTTCGCGTAGCGACAGGTCTTGACTATGCCGAGACCGCGCCTGTTTCAGGGATGCGTTTCGGTCAGGCGTCCGAATCGATGAATGTCCTGATCCAGGTGCAACAACAATAAGAAGGCGGCGAAAGCGGCTCACCCATGACGTATTGTGTCGGACTGAAGCTCGATCGAGGACTGGTCTTCATGTCAGATACCCGCACCAATGCGGGCGTCGACAATGTTTCCAAGTTCCGCAAGCTGTTCACCTGGTCAAAGCCGGGCGAGCGCTCACTGGTTCTGATGACGGCAGGCAATCTGGCCACGACCCAGGCGGTGGTGAGCATTCTGGAGGAGCGCACCAAGGCCCCGTCGGAGCGGCGTCCCTCGATCCTCGAATTGCCCACCATGTTCCAGATTGCCCGGCTCGTCGGCGAAACGCTGCGCGAAGTCATCCAGGCGAACGCGGCCACCGGGCAGAAGGCGGACGCTTCCTTCAACTCCACCATGATCCTGGGCGGGCAAATCAAGGGAATCGAGCCGCGGCTGTTCCTGATTTATCCGGAAGGCAATTTCATCGAAGCCAGCGATGACACGCCGTTTTTCCAGATTGGCGAAACCAAATATGGCCGCCCGATTCTGGTGCGGGCCTACAATCCGTCGATGAGTGTCGAAGAGGCAGTGAAACTGCTGATGGTGTCGTTCGATTCCACCATCAAGGCGAACCTTTCGGTCGGTCTGCCATTGGATCTTCAGATCATCGAAAAGGATACGCTTCAGCTTGGTCCGGCCAAGCGGATCGAGGCGGATGATCCATATTTTGGGCAAATCTCCAGCGGCTGGGGCGATGCACTGAAAAAAGCGTTCGACTCCTTGCCCCCATTCAAGTTTTGACGGGGACGCGGAGGGCAAAGCCTTCCGCGCATGTTGAAACAGAAAAGGGAGCAGGCTTGATGAAGGTTATTCTAGCCGCCGCCGTGACTGCAGGTTGCGTTGTTTTTCCGGCCATGGCGCAGGAGGGGAAGTGGACCGGCGAGGGGTCGCTGAGCGCGGGCCTCAATACCGGAAACACCGAAACCAGTGATGTGGGTATCGGCGTAAAGATGAGCCACGAAACCCAGATCTGGAACAACAGCTTCGAGCTGATCGCGGACTACGGCACTCAGGATGGCACCGAAACGAAGAACCGGGCGTTCATCGCCGGCCAATCAAACCGCACGCTGAACGACAGGCTGTTTGCCTTTGGCCGTGTGTCTCATGAAGTCGACGAGTTTTCCGGCTTTGAAAGCCGCTCCTTTGCGGGCGGTGGTCTTGGCTGGCAGATTTTCGAAGACGGGCCATTCACCTGGTCTGTCGAGGGGGGCCCTGGTATCAAGTTTGACCGGATCAAAGCCTCCATGGAAGGCGTTCCGCCGGTGATGGTGCCGGCCCGGTCTGACGAATCCTTCTCGGTCATTGCCGCTTCCCGAGCAGGGCTGGTGTTCAACGACGCCGTGAAGCTGGGGAACGATACAAACCTGATCTATGCGGACACGTCCACGCAGATCGGCAACAAGACCACATTGACGGCGCTGCTCACAAAACGGCTTTCCGCGCGCGTCTCATTTGAAGTGCGTCATGACACCGATCCGCAGCCTGGCTTTGAGCCAACCGATACCGCCTCTCGCTTCTCGCTGGTCTACGCTTTCGGCGACTAGTCCGGCGCGCTGAGCACAATGGCAGCATTTTCAAAGGGCTGGCGGTAACGCGCCAGCCTCTCGGCGCTGATTGTCCGCAGGCCCATCACCGGCTCCATCACGATGAAGGTGTCTCCGTCATATCCTGTTACCAGGACGTAGTGATTGAGCAGGTTGCTGCCGGTCTTCTCTGATAGCCAGGCGGCGCGGGAGGTGATGAAGCCTGCCGGAAAGCCCAGCACGGGCACATTGGCGCCCGGCAGTTGCCAAGTCTGCACGAAGATGGACGGAACCTGCACCGGCACCAGCACAGGGCGGCCTGCCTCCAGCTCGGCCTTCAGTCCGGCAGCGGGCAGGCGCACGGCGCTGCTGACAAGGTTCTGGGACTGAGCGAGGGCCTGCAGCTCTGCCATCGAATACCCGGCCTTCGGATCCGCCGGAGGGGCAGAGCGGAAAATGTCGTTTCCCGAAACAGTGCCTGCGCCGCGCCAATAGTTCACGACGCTCGCCAGAGCGTGCGCGCCGCAAGCGGCGCCATCAATCTGCTGGTCATGTTGAACCGGCAGCAACAGTGTTTCCGGCGGCGAGACAGCGCCGCCAATGAGTTCGAAGCTGTTACTTGATGTCCGGCTGGCAAAGCTGGCCGGATCAGTATTGGGTTGGGTGGCGCAGGCGCTGAGGGTCAGCGACACCGCCGCAAACAGCGCCTGCGCTCTCATTCAGATTACAGACGCCACAACCACGACGATGGCCACGAGA
>NZ_NCJT01000003.1 GCF_002282565.1 Hyphomonas sp. 34-62-18 | reverse complement strand
CGCATCGTCCGCCGCCATCGCGTCATCCAGCGTGCGCCGCTTGTCGAGCACAAGATTGAGAAGCCGGCCCGCCGCCAGCCGGATATGCGCGCCGCTCAAATCATTGCTCTCCGATAGAGGTTTTCATCCTCCCCCGTAACCGGGCGAGGCGGGCAGCGCCAGCCATGGCCTGCTTTCGCTTACCCCCAAGGCCCGCTGGACCGCGCGGCCGGGGCCGGCGCAGCGGAAAGGCCCATTTCGCCGGCCATGCGGCGGAGGGCTTCCACGCGGTTGGCCGTCGACGGGTGGGTGGAGAAGAGGTTGTCGGCCCCGCGCCCGTTCAGCGGGTTGGAGATATACATGTGCGCCATGGCGGGGTTGCGCTCCGCATAGGGATTAAGCTGCGCGCGTGCGCCGCGCTCGATTTTCTCCAGCGCCGAGGCGAGCCAGAGCGGGTTGCCGCAGATCTCTGCGCCGCGCGCATCGGCCTCATATTCGCGCGACCGGCTGATCGCCATCTGCACAAGGCCTGCCGCCATTGGCGCAAAGATCATGATCGCCAGCGAGCCGATCAGCCCCGTCCGTTCCCGCCCGAAGAAGAGGGCAAAGTTTGCGAGCATGCCAATGGCACCGGCCAGCGTCGCGGTGACGGTCATCGTCAGCGTGTCGCGGTTCTGAACATGGGCCAGCTCATGCGCCATCACCCCGGCGACTTCTTCCCGCGTCAGCATGTTCAGGAGGCCCGTTGTGGCGGCCACGGCGGCGTTCTTCGGGTCGCGGCCCGTGGCAAAGGCGTTGGGCTGGGGCGTGTCGATGATGTACACCTTCGGCTGGGGCAGGCCGGCAGCATCTGCCAGGCGCGCCACATCCTGCCGGAAGGCGCGAAGCATCGGGTTGGAGGTGTTCTCCGGCACTTCCTGGGCCCCCTGCATCCGCAGCACCAGCTTGTCGGAATTCCACCAGGCAAACACGTTCATGCCGGCAGCCACGACGAAGGCGACGATCATGCCGCCCGTGCCGCCCACAAGAAAACCGATCGCCATGAAAATGGCCGTCATGGCGGCGAGAAGAATGAAGGTCTTGGCCGTGCCCATCGGTGGGGTGCTCCTCATCAACAAGAACGAAGCCTGCGCGCCTTTGCGCAATTCGTGTCTGCAGCCCTATATGGGAAAGGGTGAACGTCTGGGAAAGATTTCAAATGAGTAACGATCTGTCAGAAGAAGAGATCGCCCGCCGCGCCGCCCTGCCGGAGGCGGCCCGCCGCGCGCTGGAAGAAGCCGACGCCCGCAAGGCGAAGGAAGCCGCAGATGCCGCCGCCTTACCGGCTGACGAGATCGGCGGCCCGAAAACCATCGAACCCACCCGCTATGGCGACTGGGAACGCAAGGGCATCGCCTACGATTTCTGACGTGCCCGGTCAGACCCGGACGAGGCTGGCCAGCAGCGGATGGTCCTTTGACGACAGGTGCTTTTCGCCCAGCTCGATCTCCACCGCAACGCCCGTCCGCGCGACCACCGTGCCGGGCGGCAGCGCCAGATAAGGCAGCACGGCCCGCGTCTGCAGGGCCACTTCATACAGCGACAGCATCGTGCCTTCCTTCGCCGGGTCCTTCAGCTGTTTGACCTGCCAGCCGCTGTTCCCGCCTTTGGGCGCCTCGCGCATCATCATGAACGTGTCATGGATGGCGGCAAAGCCGGGCGAGACGACCGCCCCGTCGCGCAGGCTCGGGAAAACCGGGGCGGTGTTCATCGCGTCGCAAACCGCGCGCTGCTGCGAGAAGGCCCAGGCGGTGCGGTCAATGCCGCGTGTCCAGACGATCGGCATCGCGGTGAAGTCCGGCTCCCACAGGGCGAGGCTGCCATCGGCCTCAGGGCGCGGCTCCACCAGCATCCAGCCCACCTGAACCGGCTCGCCCGGCGTGATGCGGTTGCCCGCGGCCACGGCGGCCAGGAAATACTGCCTTATCCAGCCGGCGAGCTCTTCCGGCAGGCCGCTATGGGCCAGCAGGATGTCCGGATGCGCGCTGGCGGGCGGAAAGACGATACGGGCGGTTTGCACGGGCGAAGGGTCCTTCAAGGCTTTCCTGCCACTTGCCCCAATCCCGCCCCCGCAACAACCGGGGAATCGCTGCGGGGGAAAGGGACCTACTTCTCTGCCTTGATCGGCGTTCCGGCGAGGTAAACCTCGTCGGTCACCTCTTCGAGCCAGGTCACCGGCGTGCCGTCCTGAACTTCCTGGACAGCGATATGCGTCATCGCTTCATGCGGGGTGGCGCCGTGCCAGTGTTTCTGATCCGGCGGGCACCACAGGATGTCCCCGGCGTAGAACTCATACTTCGGCCCACCTTCAACCTGCGTCCAGCCAACACCCTCGGTCACGATCAGTGTCTGGCCCAGCGGATGGGTATGCCAGTGCGTGCGCGCGCCCGGCTCGAAATGCACGATGGCGCCGGAAACGCGGGAAGGGGCCTCCCGCGTGAAGTTGCCGGTGATCGTCGCCTTGCCGGTGAAGAACTGTTCAGGCCCTTGAACGGTGGCCTGATCGGCCTTGCGGGTGACTTCCATATCCTTCTTTCCTTCCGATGCGGTGGCGCAGCTGGCCGAGGCAGTGGCCGCCAGCAGGAGCGCGGCGGCGCGGACTGTGTGTGTGCGGCTCATTTCAGGTTCTCCTTCAGGAAGGCTTCGATCCGGTCGAAGGGGATCTTGTCCATCTGGTCGTAGAGATCGGTGTGGGTTGCACCCTCGACGATCACCAGCTCTTTGGGCTCGGCGGCCGCTTCATAGGCCGTCTGGCTGAAATAGAGCGAGTGCGCCTTCTCGCCGTGAACGAACATCACCGGGCGCGGAGAGATTTCCGCAATATAGGTCAGCAGCGGGAAGTTCATGAAGGGCAGGGAATTGGTCAGCGTCCACGAGCCGTTGGAGTTGATGGCGCGCGGATGGAAGCCGCGGTGTTCGGACTTGTAATAGTCCGCATACTCCACAACGAATTGCGGCTCACCGCCCGAAAGCTCCAGAGAAGCCGGGCCATAGGCGGGCGCGCCGGCTTCGGCGTCTTTCCAGCGCTGCTGGCCTAGCTGCGCGAGGCCAGCGGCACGCTGCTCCGGCGTGGTGCTGTCATAATAGCCCTTCGACATGACGCGCGTCATGTCATACATCGTGCTGGTGACGACCGCTTTCACGCGCTTGTCGATCGCCGTGGCCGCCAGCGAGAAACCGCCAAAGCCGCAGATGCCAATGATGCCGATCCGTTCACGGTCGATTTCTGGGCGCAGGCCCAGATAGTCGACCGCCGCGCTGAAATCCTCGGTGTTGATGTCCGGGGAGGAAACATTGCGCGGCGCCCCGCTGCTTTCGCCCGTATAGGAGGGATCAAAGGCCAGCGCCGCAAAGCCGCGCTCGGCCATTTCCTGGGCGTAGAGGCCGGATGACTGTTCCTTCACCGCGCCATAGGGGCCGCTGACCGCGATGGCCGCCAGTGGGCCGCTGCGATCCTTCGGCAGGTAGAGATCGCCCGCCAGCGTGATGCCATAGCGGTTTGTGAAGGTGACCTTCTGATGGTCCACCTTGTCGCTTTTCGGGAACGTCTTGTCCCATTCCTGTGTGAGTTGCATGTCGGATTGCCTTGTTGTCGTGGGAGTTGTCTCGGCGGCCGCGGTGGCCAGCCCGGCGCTCATCGCCAGAACGGCCAGCACCGGGCCGCGAACCATGTTTCGCCAGTTTGTCTGTGTGCGCATGATGGGGCTCTTTCCTCGGTCTTCGCTTTTCCGCTTCCCAAGGTAGGCCCGGCTGTGATTTATTATTAGAAGCATCAATGTGATAACGATAATAAGGAAAGCTTCTAAATGCCCCGCGGCGGCCTCAACGACATGACGGCATTCCTTGAGGTCGCGCGCGAGCGCAGCTTCACCCGCGCCGCGCGTAAGCTGGGCGTCTCCCAGTCCGCCCTCAGCCAGGCGCTGAAAAAGCTGGAGGAGGAACTCGGCGTCCAGCTCCTCGTGCGCACCACGCGCAGCGTGGCGGCCACAGAGATCGGCGAGCGTCTCCTGCAGAAGATCAGCCCCCATCTGGAGGGCATCGAGCGCGAACTGGCCACCCTCAACGAGTTGCGCGGCAAGCCGGCCGGCAAGATCCGCATCAGCAGCTCCGATCATGCGATCAACGAGCTGCTCCTGCCAAAGCTTTCCGCCTTCCTGCAGGCCTATCCGGATGTGCAGATCGAGATGGTCATCGACTATGGCTTCGTGGACATCATCGCCGAGCGCTATGATGCCGGGGTGCGCTATGGCGAAACCCTCGCGCGGGACATGATCGCTGTGCGCATCGGGCCCGATGCGCGCATGATTGCGGTCGCCACGCCCGCCTATTTTGCGCGCCATCCAAAGCCCGCCACGCCGAAGGACCTCGCCGCCCATAATTGCATCAACCTGCGCCAGCAGGGATCGGGCGGCCTCTATGCCTGGGAGCTGGAAAAGAAGGGCCGGCCGGAAATCCGAGTCCAGGTCGAAGGCCAGCTTACCTTCAACGGCATCTATTCCTGCCTGCAGGCGGCGCTGCTGGGGCTCGGCCTCGCCTTTGTGCCCGAAGACCTCGCCCGGCCCTACCTGTCAGACGGCCGCCTCGAAATCGCGCTCGACGACTGGAGCCTCCCATTCCCCGGCTTCCACCTCTACTACCCCGACATCACCCAGCCTTCGCCCGCGTTTTCGCTTCTGGTGGAGGCGCTGAGGTATCGACCAGAATAGTCCGGATCGTGGGGAAACCTTTTGCCCCCCTCCTCAAACCACCCCCGCCTCAATCAAGCTCCGTGCGCCCGCGATCACCGCTTCTTCGCTCGTGCGCGGTTGCCAGCCCAGCACGCGGCGGGCCTTCTCGCTGGAGATGTGCCGTTCACGGTTGAGTTCCGGGATCAGCTGTTTGGCGGGTGGGTTGATGAGGGCGATGAGGTGGACCATCCAGGCCGGAATGTCCCTGGACGGAAGTTTTGAGGCATAGGCCGGGAATTCGCGGGCGAGCGTGGCGGCCACTTCCGAAAACCACATGAACCGGTCCCCCACCAGGAAGCGTTCGCCCGCCGCCGCCGGATGCGTCATCGCGGCCACATGGGCGGCGGCCACATCGCGCACATCCACCACCACAAAGCCCACCTTCGGTGTGCCCGGCAGCTTGCCGGACATCAGCTGGGTGAGCACTTCCACCGAAGCCGAAAAATCCCCGCTCATCACCGGGCCAAGCACCAGGGCGGGGTTGATGGTCGTCAGCTCAAGGCCCTGGCCCTCGCCGGTCACATAGTCCCACGCCGCGCGCTCGGCGATCAGCTTGGAGCGGATATAGGGGGTCATGTCGGCCCCGCCCGTGTCCTGTGACCAGTGTTCCTCGGTCACGGGGTTGGGGCGTTTGTCGCCCCAGCCATAGGCGCAGGCGGCCATCGAGGAGGTCATCACCACGCGCTTCACGCCGGCGGCCTTCGCCGCCTTCAGCACGCGCAGCGCGCCGTCGCGGGCGGGGAGGATCAGCTCATCGGCATTCTTAGGCACGGTCGCCGGAATGGGGGAGGCGATGTGGTGAACGTAGTCCATCCCCTCGGCGGCCTCGGCCCAGCCCTTGTCGGAGGAAAGGTCCGCCTCGCGGATGGGGATTGAGACCGGGCGCCCGGCATAGGCGCTCAGCGTCTGGTTCAGCGGCCCCGCCTTGGCGGCAGAGCGGGCGGTGCCCGTCACCTCATGGCCCGCCTCGAGCAGCTGGTGGATGACATGGCCGGCGATGAAACCGGTTGCGCCCGTGACAAGAACCTTCGCCATGCTGGCCTCCCCTGAGATGGGGTGAACAATAAACGATCCGTTATCTGTTCACAACGGAAATCCGTTCGCGGGCGCCGTTCCGGAAAGCGATCAGGCTGCATACAGAGTGCAACGGAATGCAACGCAATGAAACCGGATGAAACGGTTTGAAACGGAATGAAACGCTTTGGCGCGCTTTTGAGACGCTCAGACGGGCTTTGGCGGCAGGGCCGGCTTCTTCCGGTTGAGGCGGTGTTCCCGCCAGGTGATGTAGAGGGTGGAGGTGATGATGATGCCCGCGCCCAGCCAGACGAACGGCCCCGGCAACAGGCGGATCATGATCCAGTCTGCCAGCGTGCCCATCGGCAGGCGCACATAATCCAGCGGGGACAGGAACGAGGCGTCGCCCACAGACATGCCCTTGATGAAGCAGAACTGGGCGACGAAGCCGGCAAAGGCCATCGCGAAGATGAGGGCCCATCCGGTGAGGTCCGGGCTGCTCCAGAAGAACAGGGCGAAGGGTAAAATAATGATGGAAGACAGCATGTTAGCCCATACCAGCAGGGCCAGCGGCGCATGCACCCCCGTCAGCGATTTTACCAGCACGATGGTGAAGGCAAAGCAGAGGGAAGAGAGCAGCGCGAACAGCGCGCCGAGGTTCAGATGCGTGCCCCCCTCGCTGCCCAAAAGGGCGGGAACCAGCGTCATGATCAGCACCCCCGCAAAGCCGATCACCACCGCCCCGCCCCGGTGAAGCCCCACCTTTTCGTGCAGCAGGAGGATCGCCAGCAGCGTCACAAACAGCGGCCGCGTAAAGGAAAGGGCGTTGAACTCTGCCAGCGGCAGCCCAAAGATCGGCCAGATCGCAATCAGCCCGAACACAAACCCCGCCGACCCGATCAGACTGCGGGTGACCAGCGCCCCAAACCGGGCGGTGTGGATCTTCACGCCCCCGATCCAGACGAAGGGCATGGCGATCAGAAAGGCGAGGAAACTGCGCCAGAACGCCAGGAAAATCGGGTGCGCATCGGCGGTGATTTCCTTGGCGAGCGCGATGTGCAGCGTATAGCCCGCCCCGGAAACCAGCATCCACAGCGCGCCCTGAAGATTGCCCGAAAGGCCGGGGCGACTTACAGATCCCACTGAGCCAGAAGGTGCCTTGCCGTTCATGCTACGCTTTTCACCCGAAGAAATAGACGCGATCGACCAGCTTTGGCGCGGCCTGCCAGCGGGCCACATGTGGACCGGTTGGGCCGCTGTTGGCCAGTCCCCTGAGACGGTTTGGATCTATCGGTCGCGGGCCCATTGGCGGCGCTTTCCGCTGACCCGCACGCAAGATGGCTATGCCCTCGGGGATGATCAGGGCCGCCCCTTCCGCGAAGCGGCGACCCTGGAAGACCTGCTGAAAGCCGTGGAAGCGGTGCCCGGCCTGCGGCTGGCCGGTCAGGACTGAGCGGCAGCGGCCTGCTGCGCCAGGCGCATCTGTTCGGCCTGTTCGGGGCTGATGCCGAGGCTTTCCAGAACCGGGCTGGCCGCCGTTTCGTCCCAGCTGTGGCGCGGGCCGACGGTCATGCCGCCATCAACCAGGAACTCCGCCCCGGTGATGAACTCGGCGGCATCGGAGGCAAGGAACGCGGCCATTTCAGCGATGTCGCTGCCCTTTCCGACACGCCCGATGGGCTGCATCTTCCCGCCGGCCTGCGCCAGCATCTCTGCCATCTGATCGGCCACTTCCCGCGGCAGGCCGAGGGACGCCCCGAAGATAGAGGTGGCGATGAAGCCCGGCAGCACGGCGTTGACGCGGATCCTGTATTTGGCGAGCTCAGCAGCGGCGAGTTTGGAGAAGTGGGCGACGCCCTTCTTGGCCACTGAATAGGTGATGGGGGCATAGCCTGCCGAAACGGCGCTGATGGACGAGGTGTTGATGATCGCCCCGCCTTTGGCCTTCATGTGGGGAATGGCGAATTTGGTGCCGGCGAAGACCTGCTTCAGCAGCAGGTTCATCGTCTGGTCGTAACCGTCGAGGTCCAGCTCTTCGACCGAGGTGGGCGTGCCGCCATGGCCGGCATTGTTCCACACGATGTCGAGCGATCCGAAGGCGGCGGGGGCGGCGTCCATGATGGCTTTCAGCTCATCCATATTGGTGACGTCGCAATGGATAAAGCGCAGCTTGTCAGGGCCGAAACGGGTCTCCAGCGCCTTGCCCTTTTCGTCCTGGATGTCGCCGGCGATGACCCTGGCGCCTGCTGCGATGAAAGTTTCCACACCGGCCAGCCCGATACCGCTTGCCGCTCCGGTGATCACCGCCACCTTGCCCTTGAGATCTGCCATGTATTCCTCCCGTTTTGCGCCGACATGCGGCGCCCTTCCGCGAGGGGCGTCAAGGGAGAAAGATGACGGGGGCGTCAAATTCTATTCCCCTCTCCAGCAGACAGGAGAGGAGAGAGAGCCTCAGCGCTTCTTCTGCAGGCCGAAGCGTTTGATGAAGATCTTGTCCAGCCAGCGTTTGGGCAGGCGGCTGGCGATGGTGAAATTGGTCAGCTTGTCCGGCACGGGCGCATAGCGGGCCTTGGGGGAGGGGTTGCTGAAAGCGTCTTCGACAACTTTGGCGATATGTTCGGGCGGCAGGCCGGTCTTGCCGCCCCGGAGCATGGTCTCCTCGAAGATTTCCAGCGGCTTTTCCCAGTCGCTTCCCGCATAGAGGCCGCCTTCATTGTCTTTCTCGGCCTTGTCCCAGATGGGCGTTTTGACCGAGCCGGGACCGATGGCGATGGCGTCGATGCCGTAGATGGCGAGTTCCCGGCGAAGTGTGTCGGTCATTGCCTCATTGGCATGTTTGGTGGCGGTGTAGGCGCCGAGGAACGGGGCAGCGATCCTGCCGCCGACCGATGTGATGGTGACGATGCGGCCAGGGGCGCCTTCGCGCGCCGGGTCGCTGCCGAGCAGCGGCACGAAGGCCTGCGTCACACGCAGCATGCCGAAGACATTGACCGCAAAATGCGCCTCGAAATCCTCCAGCGGCTGGATCGCCAGCGGCCCCATCTTGGCGATACCGGCATTGTTGAGCAGACCCGATAGACGCTTCGGGCCGAGGGCAGCGCCAATCGTGGCCACAGCAGCTTCTACCTGATCAGCCTTGGTCACATCCAGAATGATGGGCCGGAGATCGCCAGCGGCGCCCTGCTTCAGGGCATCGGCATCTTTCTGGCTGCGGACCCCGGCAAACACCGTCCATCCGCGGCTCGCCATATGGCGCGCGGCGGCTTCGCCGATGCCGGTGGACGCGCCGGTGACGAGCAGGGTGCGGGCGAGGGTGGGAGCGGTCAGGTCGGTCATACCTGTCTATACGCTTGAAACGCCCGTCAGTTTTCAGTTTTTTTTGCGCCGCCCTCAATCACGGTCAGTTTGGGCTTTGTCTGGCGCAGGCGGGTGATCTTGCCGGGCTCAGGCGGCGCAAGGCTGGAGGCTGGCACCAGCGTCGGCTTTGACTTGGCAGAGGGCTCGGCGGGCTGCGCTGCTTCCTCCGGTCCCCCTTCATCCGCCCTGAGATCCCGCGCGCGGGGGAAGGGCTTCCGCTTCATGCCCATCGGCTTGCGGGACTGAAAGCCGCGGCTGGGCTTTCCCCGGGCCTTCTTGTCGATTTCGCGCAGTTTGGCCTGTTGCAGGCTGGAAAGCGCTTCGCCCTCGGCGCCTTTCATCGGATCAGCGAAGGCGGAGCCGAATTTTTCGATCCGGCCTTCGACTTCTTCCAGAAATTCGCGTTCCCAGTCCGACAGCGGCGGGCCGAGGCCCTTTTCGGCCAGCAGCGCGGCTTTCCGCAGTTTTCTCAGCGCCGCGCGCTTCTTGCGCTCATCGACTTCTCTGGCCATGCGATCACATCAGACGAATTTGCCCGTTGCCGCAATTGTGTCCTTGGGTCTCAGGCTTCGCCGAGGGCGATGAGATAGGTTTCCAGGATCATTTCCTGTTCCTCACGCTCGGCGCGTTCAATCTTCCGGAGGCGGATCACCTGGCGCAGCGCCTTGGTATCAAAGCCGATGGCCTTGGCTTCGGCGTAGACTTCCTTGATCTGCTCGGCGACCTCTTTCTTCTCCTCTTCCAGCCGCTCTATCTTGGCGACGGTCTGGCGGAGTTTTTCCCGGGTCGTTTCATCGATCTTGGTGAGCTCGAAGCTGTCATCATCGGCCATGGGGCGTCCTTTCCGGGCTGAGGCGAAGGGAAGGCTATTAGCGGGTCTGGCGGCCAAAGGCCAGCCGCCGGATGGCACCCGCAACAGCGCCGCCTTCGCCATGATGTGGCATATGTCCCTCGTCTGGCAGGATCACCAGTTCGATGGGCAGCTGCTTCTTGAGCCTGGCAGCGTGAAGTTTCGGTGAAAGCACGGTGTCCCGGCTGCCGGAAAACACGGTGACGGGCACTTTTATCTCCCCATAGCGGGCAGATTGAGCGGCCAGCTCCTCCTGAAGCCGGGTCATATCCTGCGCGTTGGCGCGGAAGTTGGGCGGGCGCAGGAAAAGTCCGAGGCCGGAGGTTTCGTAATAATCCGGCGGCGCCGGGGCAGGGGAGAAGACGCTGGAGACCCCGCTCTTGATCTGGCCGGGGCCTGCCAGCGGCGCCAGCTGGGAAAAGACCGGCCCCAGCACGGGGGCGGCGGCCACGGAATTATACCAGGCCGTGCCGCTCCCCTCGCCCCAATCATGGGTCACCGGGGCCAGGAGGACGAGGCCGGAGACCAGATCAGGCCGGTCCAGCGCCAGCCGCAAGGCAACGGCGCCGCCAAAGGAATGGCCAACGATCACGGCTTTCTGGCCGGGCGCTGTCTGCTCGAGCACGCCGGCCATCTGCCGGGCCTGGGCGGCCAGCGTCTCGGCGCCGTCAAAACGGCTGGAATAGCCATGGCCGGGCCGGTCGGCCATCAGCACGCGCAAATCCATTTCCAGCCGGGGGGCGAGTGTTGAGGTGAACTCGCGGGCATTGGCGCTGGCACCATGGATCATCAGCACAGGCGGGGCCGAAGCGGCGCCCCGCTCGATCACATGCACATCATGGCCGTTGACGGGCACCATCCGCCCCTCTGCGGGGAAGGCAGCCTCCACCTTGGACGTGTAGGCGAAACTGGTGACGCAGGCACCAAGGCCCAGGCCCGACAGGGCCACAAGAGACACGGTGAGCATGCGCTTCAAAGCTCCAGGCCTTCAGCCTTCAGCGTCAGGCGGGCTTCGGCCGCCTTGGCCTGGGGCATCAGCGGATAAATCTTCAGGGCTTCCCGGTAGCTCTCGAGCGCTTCGGTTTCCCCGCCCAGCTGTTCCAGGACAAAGCCCATGCCCAGCCAGGCGCCGAAATGGCGCGGGTCTGCCTCCAGGGCCTGGTTCAGGTCGCGCAGCGCTTCAGGGTAATTTTCTTCCGACAGGAAAATGCCGGCGCGCCGGTGCCAGGCTTCGGCAAAATCCGGCCGCATGAGGATCACGCGGTCGAGCAGCTCATGGGCCAGTTCGGTTTCGCCATAACTCAACGCTTCGGCGGCCCGGCGCATCACCAGATCGGCGCTGGGAGAGCCTGATTCCAGCCAGCTTGCCCAGATATCGTCGGCCACATCGGCGGCCATCGCTTCATCCTCTGCGGATTTGAGCTTCTCGAACATCTCATCGGAAGGGAACGCCTGCGCGATGGGCGCCAGCGCAAACAGCAGAAGGGAGGGGAGAAGCTGCCGGATCATGATTGCTAATATGACGTGGCGGGGGCTGGCGGCAACGGCGGCTGTCAGATCAGCTGCCAGAGATCGCGAGGTGGCCTAGAGCAGACCCTGGCGGATCAGCTCGCTTTCCAGCCGGGCGGCGTCCGTGAACAGGTGGGTCTGATAGCCCAGCGCGTCGGCCATCGCGATATTGCGGGGCAGGTCGTCTATGAATAGTACGTCGCGGGGATCAGGATCGCCCATGCGGGTGCGGGTATAGTGGAAGATCGCCGGGTCCGGTTTCACCAGTCCAATCTGGCCGGAAACCACAACCTCGCGGAAACGGTGCAGGGCCGGGAACATGTCCAGCATCTGCGGCCAGACCTCGCCGGGCATGTTGGAGAGGCCATAAAGGGGCACGTCGCGGCCGAACAGCATCTCGATCAACCGGTCGGTGCCGGTGATGTAGCCATCGAACATGTCGGCCCAGCGGCTCTGCCAGGCGCGGATCTGGGGTTCGTACTGGGGATAGCGCGCGATCAGGGGCGCGGCATTGTCGGCAAAGCTGACGCCGCGATCATGCTCGAGGTGCCACGCCATGGTGCACACTTCGGCAAGGAACCGGTCAGCTTCAGCCGCGTTGCTGAAGATCTGGGAGTAGAGCCGCGCCGGCGACCAATCGAGGAGGACGCCACCTAAATCGAACAGGGCGATGCGGGCCGTCATTCTGCCGCCTCATTCCCTGTTCATCTAAGGGTCAGCCTTGTTTCGCTTTGAAACGCGGGTCGGTTTTGTTGATCACATAGACCCGGCCCTTACGGCGCACGATCTTGCAGTCGCGGTGGCGCGACTTGAGCGATTTGAGAGACGAGCGGACTTTCATGGGTCTGGCCTGGAACTTTTAGGAATTGGGAAAGCGGAGCGCGTAATGAATCCGGATAGCCGAGTCAAGAACGGTAACTGCGGCGAGAAGGCCAACTGGAGGGTAAAGTCCATGATTACTGCAGGATTGGCCCGCTCGAAATGGATGGGGATGGCGTTTGTCTGCGCCGCGCTCGCTTCCTGCGCCGCCGGGCCCCAGGCGCCCTCGCCGAAACCACCCATTACCGGAACGCCCTCACCGGCCCCGGAAACAGGGCCTATTGTCTATAAGTCCTCCGGCCACGCGGCCATGGACGCCTGGCGGGACGATTTTTCCGCCCGCGCGATGGCCGCTGGCCATGACCGGGCGATCGTGAAGTCGCTGCTGGAGAATATCAGCCCCATCACCCTCTGGCTGGGCAGCGCCGATACGGTGCAGACCCAGACCGCGCCGAGCGACCAGGCCGAATTTGCCAAGCCCATCTGGGACTATCTGGCCACGCCGCTCGGCAATACGCGGATCACCCAGGGCCAGCAGAAGCTCGCCTCGACAAGCGCGACGCTGGACGCCATCGAGGCGGCCTACGGCGTTGACCGCTCGGCGCTGCTGGCGATCTGGGGGATGGAAACAAATTTCGGCGGCTTCATCGGGCGTGATGACGCGGCCAATGCCCTCGCCAACATGGCCGTGGAAGGCCGCCGGCGGAACCTGGCCGAATCCGAACTCTATGCCCTGATGAAAATCCTCAAGGATGGCGACGCGCGCCGGGGCGACCTGATTGCCGGATGGGCCGGGGCGATGGGGCAGACCCAGTTCATGCCGTCAACTTATGTGGCCCATGCGGTGGATTTTGACGGGGATGGCCGCAAGGACCTCTGGAAGAGCGAGGCGGATGCGCTTGCCTCTGCCGCCAACTACCTTGCCCGGTCAGGCTACATGAAAGGCCAGCCCTGGGGCATTGAAGTGCTCACGCCCGAAGGGTTTGATTTCAGCCTGGCGGATGGCAATGAACGCCGGATGTCGACCTGGCTGGCTGCTGGTCTTTCGCCGATCCGCGGCGGCGCGTTCGAGACGGGCGGGGCCGACTTTGCCGAACTCTGGCTACCCGCCGGGGCAGGCGGGCCGAAATTCCTGCTGTTCAAGAATTTCAACGTCTTCAAGACCTATAACCGCGCCGACTCCTACGCGCTGGCGGTCGGGCTTTCCGGCGACATGATCGTGGGCAAGGGCGGGCCGGTGGCGGCCTGGCCGAAACATCTGCCGCCGCTGACGGTGGCGGAGATCCGCGATCTCCAGGACGGGCTCAACGCGCTCGGCTATGATGCCGGCACCGCCGATGGCATTGCCGGGCGGCGCACGAAGACAGCGCTGCAGAACTTCCAGAAGGCGCGCGGCTTCCTCGCCGATGGCTATCCGACCAAGGAAATGCTGGCCGCCGTCAAAGCGGGCGGGCCCGCCATCAACTGATCTCTGGCGCCGGGGCGGGGATCAGTCCTCGTCCCGGATCTCGCCGAGGCCGTCCTTCATGCCGAAACGGGCATAGAGGAACATGGCGATGAGCATCCCGGCGCAGAGATAGAAGGGCAGCTCCCGGCTGACATACTCATAGAAGAACAGGCCGAAGAAGGGTGTCACGATATAGCCCATGCCATTGGCCGAAATGACGAGGCCGGCGACATTTCCCTGAAGCTGGGGCGAGACGGCAAGCGAGGCGCCGCTCGAGAAGCCTGGCCGGGCAAGGCCCTGGCCGAGGCCGATCAGGAATTGCGACAGGATGAGGCTCGCAAAATCATTGGCGAAGACAATGATCAGCGTGCCCATCAGCAGCGGTACGCAGCCCACCCACATCAACGTCTTGTTGCGCAGATGCAGGCGCGGGATGATGACGAGCTGCGCCAGCAGAACCGCAATGGCGCCCACGGTGAAGGCGGGCCCTGTATACTGGGCTGCTTCCCGGCCTGAGACGCCGAGCTTGTCCATCACCGCAAAGACAAACACCTGGGTGAGCACGCCCGTTACCAGTGACATGGCGACCGCGTAGACCAGGAAGGGCAGCACGCGGTCTGAGTGCCAGAGGCCGCGCGCGCCGATTTCGGCTTCGATCTTGACGGCATCCGCTACGGGCGCGCGGGTTTCCGGCAGGCGCCACCAGACAAGCGCAGCCATCGTGCCGGCCAGCAGGGCGGTGATCAGGGCGGGGGAGAGAATGCCCACCCAAGCGACGAGGGCGGCGGCAAAGGCCGGGCCAACGACACTGCCCACGCTGAAACCGGATGAGAGAAAGGCAATCTCGCTCTGCCGCTCCGCCTTGCTGGTGCGGTCAGCCACATAAGCCTGTGCGGCGGGATTGGCAGCAGACCCGATCAGCCCGAACAGGGACCGGGCGAGGGCGAGGCAGATGAAGACCAAGACGATGTTCGTCATGATGCCCGAAAGGGCGAGCCGGCCAGTGAGCCAGATGAAAAACATAGACGCGGCATAGCCGGCCAGGCCAATGGCGGCGACCTTGCGCCGGCCCCAGATATTGGAGCGCTTGCCCCAGAAGGGGGAGGTGAGCGACCACAGCAGAGCGGAGAGTGAAAACACCGCGCCGGCCATCCAATCCGGCATTTCCATTTCGCGTGTCAGCTGGGGCAGTACGGCGGCCAGCAGCATCGTGTTGCCGGCCCCAATGGCCATGAGCGCGAAGAAAAGAAGAATGAAGGCGCCCCGGCGATCCGGGCGGGACTGATCGGGCAGCCGGTCATTTGTGCCTGGCATGGATTTGTTTTCCGCTCCCCACGGATTTTGCCGAGTGCGGTGCGCCTGAATGTGCCCCGTGTGAACGTGGCTTTAAGACGCGCCGGGCATGAAGGGTAGGCTCAGCTTCTGAGTCTTGAAAGGGAAATGACGCGCGGTGCTCCAACTTGCCGGTCTTGTCATTGTGCTGCTCCTTGTGGGAGGCGGCCTGGCGCTGACGGGCGGGCCTGCGGCGATGCACGCACTGCCATTCGAGCTGGCGCTGATCGGCGGGGCGGCCATCGGCACGGTGATGCTGGCAAACTCGCCTTCCGTGGCGCGTGAGGCGCTGGGGGGCTTTGCCCGGGCCTTCAAGGGCGCGCGGTGGAAGAAGGCGGACTATGCTGATCTCTTCACGTTGACCGGCAGCCTGATGCGCGCCGTCAAGCGCCGGGGCTTCGTGGCCATCGAGGCTGACATCGAGATGCCGGAGGAGTCGGCGCTTTTCCGCGCGGCGCCGCGCATTCTGGAAGACGCGCCAGCCCGGACGCTGATCTGCGACGCTTTCCGGCTGATGGCGCTCGATCTCTCCGATCCTCAGCGGGCGGATCAGCGGATGATGGAAGCGATCGATGGGCATATGGCGCTGCGCGCCAAGGCGGTCGGCGCGCTGCAGACGCTGGCGGACGCGCTGCCGGCGCTGGGGATTGTCGCGGCGGTTCTTGGAATCATCCGCACGATGGGCGCAATTGATCAGGAACCGGCGATCCTTGGCGCGATGATCGGGGCGGCGCTGCTCGGCACGTTCCTCGGTGTGTTTCTCGCCTATGGGCTCGTCGGGCCAATCGCGGCGCGCTATGGCCAGATTGTCGAGGAAGAGGCGATCTTTCTTGAAACAATCCGGGTGCTCATCCGCAGCTTTGGGGAAGGGGCGGCGCCCTCCCTCGCCATCGAGATGGCGCGCACGACGCTGCCTCTGGCGCTTCAGCCGGATATGGCCGGGATGAGCGGGACGCCGGTTACCCCGCTGGCGGGGACGCGCAGACCAGCTGCCTGATTGGCGCCAACGGACATAGAGGCTAGGCTTCTCCGAGACCCGATCCGCATTTCAGAATGAGGCCATTGCCCATGTCCCGCTTCGACGACCTTGTTGCCACGGTTGAGGTTTATCAATCCCTCGCCGAAGAGAACTACAACCGGATCCGGCGCCTCGCTGAAGAGGTCCGCTCGGGTCTGTGCGATTATCTGGGCGCCAGTGATGGGGTGTGCGTGCATCTGGTGCCGCCGGCCGGGCCATTTGAGCCCCGGTCCTATGGGGATCAGGCTTTCTCCATCCCGCCGCGCGGCTTTCGCCCGCTTGGGCCGGTCTCGTTCGGCCTGGCTGTGAGGGTGACCCGGTCGCAGGACTGGCTCCGCCTGGCGCTTCACTGCCGCAAGGCAGGCGACAGTTTCATCGTGCATATCGAGGAAGGCGCCGAATATGAGTTCCGCCTGCCGATCAGCGAGGAAGACGCCCGGCCGTTCAACGCGCACATCTTCGAGCACATCCAGGACTGGTTCAAAGAGAATATCGAACGCTACCGCGAGGGGGCCTATGGCGCCCGCGCCATCGGGTTTGAATTCTCCCTTCCTGAGTCCAAATCTGGATTTGATACCTGAGTATTCAATTTAGACCAAGAAACTCAGGCGGCGGTTGCGGCCTTCGGTCCGGAATCGGTATTCTCCCTTTTGGGGAGAAAATTTATTTCGGGATTCTGCAGAAAATCCGTCTTGACACGGATTATTCACCAGCGGCCTGGAGTTCTGCCCCATGAACGCGCAGCCAGGCCCGGTGGCGCTTCCAGTCCGGGCAGCATTTTGCCACCAAAGACCAGAATTTGTTCGAATGGTTCATCTCCTTCAGGTGGGCGCATTCGTGCGCGGCCACATAATCAAGCACCTCGGGCGGAGCCATGATCAGGCGCCAGGAGAAGGACAACTGCCCGTCAGACGTGCAGGAGCCCCAACGTGAGCGGGTGTCTTTGACGGAAATTCCTTTATATTCAACGCCCAGCGCATCAGTATGGCGTTTGACGGCGCGCGTCAGCTCAGCCCGCGCCTGCTTCTTCAGGAAGCGTTCCACCCGCATGTGAATGGTTTCCGGATCTCCCGGAACATAAAGGATTTTTGGATCGCCGGCGGAGAGTTTAGCCAGCCGGCCATCGCCTTCTCCCGAAATCTGACAGGGCTGCCCCTTATAGTTGAAGATGGCGCCATGTTCAAACCGGACAATCTCCGGAAGGTGTTGAAGTCTTGAGGAAATCCAGTCCACCCGTTCGGCCGCGAAGGCGACGGCGGCCTCCATCTGGCGCGGGCTGGGGGCAATCGCCACCGCTTCCCGGCGGCGTTCATCCAGCCGGATAATCAGCCGCCTGGCCTTTGCATTGACCTCAAGGCGTACTTTCACCCGGTGTCCGCCGGGTGCCTTCAATGTCATGGTCTGGCCATTGTTGTAGAGCATGTGTAAAGAATCCGCACTAAACAGAGCGGCCACACCGCACCCCCAACCGAAATCAGAGGGACACCTTATGAAGTATTTGCTCACCGGCGTGATCGCTATAACTTTGCTTACGGCATGTGGGCAGAAAGACAAGCCGAGTGGTGAGGCTGCTCTCTCGGCAGTTGAATTCGATGTCGCCAAACTGGCAGATGTCTCACTCCGGAATGGGGATGCAGCTACCGCTTCTCAGGCTCTCGCGGCATTTTCGCTGGCTGAGTCCGGTTCCGGGAGGCTGTCTTTTGACAGCAAGGACATTGATGGCGACAAGGCGGTCTTCACCAATGTGATCCTGTCGATCCCTCAGGATACCGGCTCGTCCGAGCCGCTCTACACCGACGAGGAGATTGCGGAACTCTTCTCCTATATGGACTATGACGGCGATGGCATCGCCGATGACGGTTCGGAAATGACGCTGGAAGACTACAGCGCCAGCATGAATGCGACCGAGCCAGCCGGCCCGCCACCGGTTGTGAAAGCGGCCAAGCTCGAATTCGATGGCCTCGGCATGGTCAATGGCGCGGCGAATTTCTCGCTGATGCGCCTCTCCGATATCAGCGTGACCCCGGTTGAGGGATCTGAAGACCAGAGCAAGGGCTCTGTCGGCACGATCGAACTGATCAACCCGTCGCCGGAGACGGCAGCCTGGGTGGCGAGCCTCTTCGGGCAGGGCGAACCGGCCGATTTCCCGGAAGGCACAGCGCTGTCCTTTGACCGCTGGGCGATCAAGAACGTCGATCTCGACATCAGCGATGCGAGCGGCACCGGCGGTTTTGACCTTGGCTCGTTCTACATCGACGGGCTGAAGGAAGAGAAGGCGGGCAAGGTCGGCCTGTCGAACCTGAACTTCCAGTTCACGGAGGAAACCTCCGGCGACGTCAATATCAAACTGGATGGATTTGGCCTTGCCGGTCTCGACTATGGCCTGATCGCTGCAGCTGCCAACAGCTCGGGCGACCCCACGGCCATGACCGAAGCGATGCAGTCTGATCCGGGCAATCCGGGCTTTGATGCAGCCGTGATGAAGGGCCTGAAGGCCGACATCATCGGCGCCAGCGTCGACCTGGCTTCGTTCAATTCCTATGTGGGCCGCGACGCCCAGGGCCGGGCTACCAAGATCACCACCGACCCGTTCACGATGACGGTGGCTGCCCGCGACAATCCCGATGGCGAGCAATTTGCCGGAGCCCTGGCAACCCTTGGCTATGAGACGCTGACCCTGACAGCGGCGGGCGAGCAACTTTATGATCCGGATGCGGACATCGTGACCCTGCCGAAGGGCAAGAACTACTGGCAGCTTAGTGACGGCTTCAAGCTGGACGTTTCGGCCAAGTATGAAGGCTCCAAGGAAATCGCAGCTGCTTCCACGGCGGCCCAGCTGGAAGCCAATCCCGACGCCATGGTGGAGGCGATGATGAACAAGCTGGCCTTCCACCAGTTTGAAATCTCGTTTGCCGACAGTGGTTTCTTCAACCGGGCCCTCAACGCCTATGCGGCCCAATCGGGCGAAGATCCGGCCAATCTGCGCGCGCAGGTTTCCGGCATGATGGCGATGGCGCCGATGGCCGCTTCGGGCACCGGCATTGATGTGGCCGTTATCACAGAGCTTGCCACCGCGATTTCCAGCTTCGTTCAGGATCCCAAGACCCTGACGATCAGCATGACGCCGCAAACGCCGGTGACCGCGCAGACCTTCATGGATGCGGCTTCCAACCCGACCGATCCGGAGAAGAAGCTGGACAAGACGAAGCTCGGCTTCGCGGCTGGCAACAAGTAAGCCATTGCCGGAAGCGGCATTTACGGAAGGGGCGCGGGGCGGAATGGCTGCCGCGCCCTTTTCTTTGAGGGATAATGGAGTCATAGGCTTGAGCGCATGAAACTGGCCTTTTTCGGAGATGTGGTCGGCAAGCCCGGCCGGGCGGCGGTGCTGGACTATCTGCCAGAGCTGCGGGCGCGGCTGGGGCTCGATTTCGTCGTGGTCAATGGCGAGAACGCCGCTGGGGGCTTTGGCCTCACCCGTCAGATTGCGGAGGAATTTTTCGGCGCGGGCGCGGACTGTCTGACGCTGGGCGACCATGCCTGGGACCAGCGCGAGGCGCTCACCTATATCGAGCGGGAGCCGCGCCTGCTGCGCCCGGCAAACTATCCCGCCGGTGCCGGCGCGCCGGGGAAGGGGGCCGCGCTCTACATGTTGCCCGATGGGCGCCGGGTGGGCGTTGTGCAGCTGCAGGGGAATGTCTTCATGCGCCAGGCGCTGGCCTGCCCCTTTGCCGCCGCCGATGCGGCGCTCGACCAGATGCCGCTGGGCACGGTGGCTGATGCTGTGATCGTGGACATGCATTGCGAGGCGACCAGCGAGAAGATGGCGATGGGCCATCACTGTGATGGCCGCGCAAGCCTTGTGGTGGGCAGCCATACGCATGTGCCCACGGCCGACACAATGATCCTCAATGGCGGCACCGCCTATCACACCGATGCCGGCATGTGCGGGGATTATGATTCGGTGATCGGTATGCAGAAGGAAATGTCGCTATACCGCTTCACCACGCAGCTGCCCGGAGAGCGGTATCAGCCCGCCCTTGGCGAGGGCACGCTGTGCGGAACCTTTGTGGAAACGGATGACCGCACAGGCCTCGCCCTGCGCGTGGAGCCGATCCGCATGGGCGGGCGCCTCAGCCCGCAGGTGCCCGCGGTTTAGCCCGCGTTCTGTTGCGGGCGCGGCAGAGGCCGTGTTCGTGTCCGCAATGTCATTAAAAAGCTTTAAATTACAATCCCCTCAGAAAGGCGCTCCGGGGGTTGAGCCGCCGGGCGGCATTTGTTTGGCTGCCTCGCACGAGACCTGAGAGGAGAACGTATCATGGCTCTACAGAAATTCCGGGCACGCACTGTTTCGGCAATGCTGGCGCTGGCCGTCATGGGTGGGGGCGCGGCCCTCGCGCAGGGCACCGAAGCCGCGCCCGCCGCCATTGCGCCGATGACCGACACCGAAGCCACCCAGTTCGTGGCCGCCAACAAGAAGGTGACGGAAGTGGCCAACAAGATGACGCTGGAGCTTCAGGCGGCCAAGAGCGAGGACGAGGCCGCGGCCGTTCAGGCCAAGGCCGAGCAGCAGATCACTGCTGCGATCCAGACCGAAGGCATCACGCCCAAGCGGTATACGGAGATTATCCAGCTGGCCGAAACCGATGAGGCGACCCTTGCCAAGCTGCGGGCTGAATTCGGCAGCTGAGGCAGGCGATAAGCAGCCATTTATGAGGGGCCGTTCCGGAAGGGGCGGCCCCTCTTGCATGGGAAAATGAGTTGGCGTAAATCGCAGCCCCGCTGCCGGGAGCTGCGAGAGGCGCGGGCCGGGCGGTGGAGCCTTCTTTCGCAATCCCATGCCCGATGTGTCGTTTGACTGTGTGTCCTGCGGCGCCTGCTGTTTCAGCCGGAACCCCCGCTATCTCGAACTCCTCCCCTGGGACGCTGGCCGCTCCCTGCCTGAGACAGGCCTCTTCACCGAAGACGGGCGCACCTTCGTCCGCTTCGATTGCGGCCACTGCATCCACCTTGACCTGTCAAACGGCAAGGCCGCCTGCAGCATCTACGAAGACCGCCCCGAAGCCTGCCGCGCCTTCCGTGCCGGGAGCTTTGAATGGGCCAAGGCGAGACGGGCGAATGGGGTGATGGGGGCGAGCTTGTTGAATCATTAGGCCTGAGGCCGGAATACAATATTGGCTCTCGAAACATCACATTGTGCCTTTGGGCGAGTCATTCTATTCTTGATTGCATATCCAAGATGGAAATGCGCAAAATGTTCATCAAGCCCACGGTCATTCTTGTCGGTGCGGGCGCGTCGGCAGAATTCGGTTTGCCAACAGGAGATCAGATTTATTCCGCTGCCGCTGCGGAAGACCCTAGAACCAGAGACAACCAATCTGATAACTTTGCTCAGTACTTTGCGTCGTTTTGGGATTTTGTTTGTTTCGCAAATGATGGAGAGGCGCGAAACGCTTTTCCGTCACTGATTGAGCACCTTAGCTCCAGTTCAAGTTACTCGATTGATCTGTATGCGTACCAGAACCCCAGCAGAAGCAAGATCTCCAAGTACTTCACAGCTTGGATGCTCATAAAATCACATTTCCAGATGCTTCAGAAAAATACCGGCTGGAGATATGGAGAGAGGTGTTTCCCTTGGCGAAGTCCCTACATCACCACTGGGCCCCGCAGGCCGAACTGGTTGGGCATTCTTGCGAATCAATTCCTGTCAGGTGCCAAAAACCCAGACGACCTTGAGCAAAATAGGCTTTCTTTTGTCACATTGAACTATGATCGAGCGATCGAAGAGAGCTTTGGATGGTTTGTCAGAAACAATGAACGTTTTCGCGATACACCGGATGAGCTTTTACCACGAGTTGTGCATGTTCATGGTAAGCTAGATGAGATCAGCAACGATTCGCTGTCTCCAACATTTTATCGAAAGCAGATTGAGAACATAAAATTCATTCTTGATAGTCTTGCTGAGAGGCCTCCTGCGGCAATTGAAGCGGTCGAACTCCTGAAAGAGTGTGGATCGGTCTACAGCGTGGGCTTTGCATTTGAAGAAAATAACTGCGCTCTACTGCAGGCTGGCCAATGGGGTTCAAAAGCGTCGGCCCTCAACTTCTCGGGCGAAATGAACGGCTTCATGGCGATGAAGCGCATGGGTTTGCCAGAAAGTAGAATTTGGCAGGGGACGCCTGATGTCCCAAAATACTTAGGCGTGGCGGCTAGGGAAGGCTTCTTCTCGCTATGACGAGGAATTCACGCATTATCCGCTGATTTGGCTGTGCCTTGCCACAGTCCTTTGGCCGGGCTTACCTCTCCCGCGAGCGGGAGAGGTATTTTGGGGATTGGAAATCAATCAATCGCCTCTCTCTTGCGGCCGTCCTCGGAGAGATAAATTTCTCCGCCTTTCTCCATAAATTCGCGGCTCTTTTCTTCCATGCCCTTGCGGGCTTCGGCGGCTTGTTTCTCCAGGTCGAGACGTTCGTTCTCGGACATTCCGGCGGCGTAGTCGCGGACTTCGGCGGTGATCTTCATGCTGCAGAATTTCGGGCCGCACATGGAGCAGAAATGGGCGACCTTGTGGGCGTCCTTCGGGAGGGTCTGGTCGTGGAAGTCCCGCGCGGTTTCGGGGTCGAGGGCCAGGTTGAACTGGTCTTCCCAGCGGAATTCAAAGCGCGCGCGGGAGAGGGCATCGTCGCGCAGCTGCGCCGCCGGGTGGCCCTTGGCAAGGTCTGCGGCATGGGCGGCGATGCGGTAGGTGATCACGCCGACCTTCACATCATTCCGGTCTGGCAGGCCCAGATGCTCCTTGGGCGTCACATAGCAGAGCATGGACGTGCCAAACCAGCCGATCATGGCCGCGCCGATGCCGGAGGTGATGTGGTCATAGCCGGGGGCAATATCGGTCACGAGCGGCCCGAGCGTATAGAAGGGGGCTTCGCCGCAGGCCTTCAGCTGCTTCTCCATGTTCACCTTGATCTTGTGCATCGGCACATGGCCGGGCCCTTCGATCATCACCTGGCAGCCCTTGGCCCAGGCGATCTTCGTCAGTTCACCGAGGGTTTCCAGCTCGGCAAACTGGGCGGCGTCGTTCGCGTCCGCAATTGCGCCGGGGCGCAGGCCATCGCCGAGGGAGAAGGAGACATCATAGGCGCGCATGATGTCGCAGATGTCCTCGAAATGGGTGTAGAGGAAGCTCTCCTTGTGATGGGCGAGCATCCATTTCGCCATGATCGAGCCGCCGCGCGAGACGATGCCGCAGACGCGCTTGGCCGTGAGGTGGATATAGGCGAGGCGCACGCCGGCATGGATGGTGAAATAGTCGACGCCCTGTTCGCACTGCTCGATCAGCGTGTCGCGGTAGACTTCCCAGGTGAGGTCTTCGGCGACGCCGTTCACCTTCTCCAGCGCCTGATAGATCGGCACGGTGCCGATCGGAACAGGGCTGTTGCGGATGATCCATTCGCGGGTGTTGTGGATGTTGCGGCCTGTGGAGAGGTCCATCACATTGTCGGCGCCCCAGCGGGTCGCCCAGACCATTTTCTCGACCTCTTCCTCGATGGAGGAGGCGACGGCGGAGTTGCCGATATTGGCGTTGATCTTCACAAGGAAGTTGCGTCCGATGATCTGGGGCTCCAGCTCGGCATGGTTGATATTGGAGGGGATGATCGCGCGGCCACGGGCGATCTCTGAGCGGACGAATTCCGGCGTGATGAATTCCGGGATGTCGGCGCCGAAGGAATTGCCCTGGTCGATCTGGGCGCGGGCGTTTTCGAGGGCCTGCTGCCGGCCAAGGTTTTCCCGCTCGGCCACATAGATCATCTCCTTGGTGATGAGGCCGGCGCGGGCGAACTCATATTGCGTGACCATCTGGCCGGGCAGGCCGCGCAGGGGGCGGTGTTTCACGGGGAATTCGCGGGCAAGGTATTTGCCGGTGGCGCCGCCATTGTCTTCGGGCTTTACGTCCCGGCCTTCATATTCTTCCACGCCGCCACGCTCGAGGATCCAGTCGCGCCGGGTGCGGGGGAGACCTTTCTCCACGTCGATCTCGGCGGCGGGGTCCGAATAAGGGCCGGAGGTGTCATAGACGCGGACGGGCGGTTCGTTGGCAGACGGATGAAGATCAATCTCGCGGTGGGGCACGGCAAGGCCCGGGGCGGGATGAGTATAGACCTTGCGGCTGGCGGGCAGGGCGCCGGTCGTCACTTTGGGGGCGTTGAAATCGCCGGGCTTGGTGGGCTTGTTCATGTGGGTCTCCAAACATCTGTGAAGACCCGGGAGCGTTTAGCGTCTCGGTTTCCGTTCCTACGCCGGCGCGACCCGGATCAGGTTCAAAGGGTGCTGGAGCGGTATCGGCCCCATCTCAGCGCTTGCCATGCGCGCCCCTCGGATGGGCAGACCATACGCAGATTGCGGCGCCGGGGGAAGGGGGCCGGGGAACCTTTGGCGCGGGCGCGCATTGGTTAAGCGGACAGGTTGAGCAGGGGCTACTAAAACCAATGAAAGCATTTCATGCCATCGTGACGGCCATTCTGGTCTTGTTCTTCGCCATCATGGTGATCTTCCGCCTGGTCGACGGGTCGTTTGAATCGGCGGGCGCGCGGATGGACCGGATGATGGGCGTGGCCGCGGATGAAGCGAGTTCTGCCGCCGATGAGGTGGTCGAGGCGACCGACGCGGCAGTCGAAGACATCGCCGCCGACATCGCCAATGAGCGGGACGAGAACTGATCAGTCTGCTGCCAGCGCGGCGTCGACAGCCTTTTTCCAGTTGCTTGCCTGAGTCAGCTGTTCCTGGTCCTTTTCCGTAAGGGTTTCGGGCAGCGTGTAGAGCGCGTCGAGATAGGGCCTCGCCTTTTCGGCGAGCGGACGGGCGCGGGCGTCGAACTCCGCCTTTCGGGCCAGCATTTCCTCCTCGTCGAAGATCAGGTCCTGCAGCATCTCATGGCGCCAGTACCAGCCGCCATTTTGCATTACGAAGTCCTCGCTGTAATGGTGGCCCCAGCCGGTGAGCGCGTTGACCTCCTGGCCATATAGCCGGGCGAGGTAGAAGTTGAGATCCCGGCGGTGGCTGACGCAGGAGGCGTGCAACATCTTGAGCCGGGTTTCAGCAAGGGCATAGAGCGGCTGATCGGATTTCATGAAAACGTTCTTGTCCCAAAGCTGGGCCTCGTCCGCGAGCCGGCTGGCAGAATGGGCCGCATAGGGGCAGCTGGCGTAAGGCTCTCCCGAAAGAAGACGCGGTGTTGTGCCCGCTTCTGCGAGGCCGACCCCATGGGGCAGCAGCCGTTCGATCAAGACGGCTGTGGCCTGATTGTACCCGAAATAGTCGACACTTGTGCCGTCGGACCTTTTGAGGATGGCCGGGCCAATTCGCGGGTTCCACGAACTGTCGTTGAGACTGATCGCGCGCTCGGCAAGATCGACATACTGGGCCCGCTTTTGCTTGTCCGGGGTGGCCTGGATCACGGCGCCCAGCAGCGTGGCAGCAAGGGCCTGAGCATGGGTTCTGGCGGGGCAGGTTGCCACCGCCCATTCCGCCAGTGCCGCGACAGGGGCCGCGTCTGATTGCTCGCCCCGCTCGATGGACTGAACCATGTTGTAAAGGCGTTGCTCGGCATCCTCTGGGCACGGTTCGGGCTCTGCTTGGGCGATGAGACTGAAAATCAGCAGACTGAACGCGGCGAGGACAAGACGCATGAAAGGGCAGCTCCGGATTGATGCCCGCCAGACTAGCGGAGGCTTTGCGCGCCTCCTACCCCCGGAAGAGGGGCAACGAGGAAACCAGTAGGCCAGGGCGATCATCTAGAAAGTTAGGGGATAACCTAAGTATATTGACTTACCCGGCGGTGCGGGATACTAAGGCGTATGACTAACCATTCACCGATCGATCCACACCTGCTCGACCGGGGGTTCAGTGCCCTGGCAGATGCGACGCGCCGGGACATCATCGCGCGGCTGTCGGCAGGGGAGGCGAGCGTGACCGACCTCGCGGCGGGCTATGACATGGCTCTCCCAAGTTTTCTGCAGCATGTGCGTGTCCTGGAAGCGGCGGGCCTCATAACCACGGTGAAAACCGGGCGGGTGAGAACTTGCCGGCTGGAGACGCTGCGTCTTGCCGACCTCGACCGTTGGATCACCCGTTATCATGCCGCCTGGCAAAGCCGGCTCGACCGGCTGGGTGACCTGCTCAATCAAAAAGGAGATACACAATGACCCATCAGACGATGGCGCACCGGACAGAAACGCTCGAAAGAGTTTATGCGGCAAGCCCCATGCGGGTGTTTCGTGCCTGGGAAGATCCGGAGATACGGCGCGTCTGGGGCGCTCCGTCCACTGATGTCGAGATCCGCAACGATGCAGCGGATTTCCGCGTGGGTGGCGAAGATGTCCAGATCTGTATGGCGGGCGGCGAGGCCGTGGCCAAAGTGGTGGGACGCTACCTGGATATCGTGCCAGACGCGCGCATCGTATATTGCGAGGCGATCAGCGAAGGTGATACGCTGCTGGGTGTGAGCCTGATTTCAGCCGAGTTCATCGGCGTGGGAAGCGGGACACGCCTGGTGCTGACCTTGCAGACTGTGGCGGTGGACGGTTCAGACCTGCTGGAAGGCGTCAAGGTGGGCTGGACCAACGCCCTCGACAATCTTGCGGGCATGCTGGTGGACGCCTGACGATCAGCGCTGGCTGTTGAAGAAGCTGAGAAGCGCCTCTTCAATCTGATAGCCGGCGGCGGCGCGTGATGCCCATTCATGGCCACCGGTTTCAGCGCTCAGGGCAAGGAGGGTTGATCCCCCGGTGCAGGTGCGGCGGGTCTCGGTCAGTCCGGGCGAAGGCGCGGCGATGCTCGGCGCGCCGCAGCCTTTGAGGCGGGCGAGCTCTGCTTCTGCCTTTTCAAAACCAAGATGCGGCTGCGTGCGCCAGCGTTCGGCTTTGTCATCCGGGTTGCCGGAATAGCTCAGCACCTCGTCATCCTTGGCATGATACATGAAGATCGACGTGCGCGCGGGAATGCCGGGTTGGTCAGCGAAGATGGCGCCGCTGACCGGGGCGATGGCGCGGGGGGCGTCTTTCATCTGCCCGGCGACCCGGTAGGACAGCATGGCGCCGTTGGAATGGCCCAACAGGAAAATCCGGGTGCGGTCTATACCGATTTTCTGGTCAAGCGCGTCTATGGCCGCATTGATGTAAGCGGCTTCATCGATGTTCTGGCGCTGGGCATAGGCGCAGCAATGGGCGGCGTTCCAGGTGCGCAGCTTTTCGCCATTCCGGCGCGAGGAGCCATTCATGTAGACTACCGCATAACCTGCTTCGGTGAAGGTGTGGGTCAGCTTGCGGGATTTTGACGCCATCCACTCCGCGCCGCCACCTCCGCCATGGAAAACCAGGACGACCGGCGTATCTTTGGCGATGGTGTGCGGAGCATATAGAATGAACTCGCGCCGGTCCTTGCCGGCTTTGACGGAGAGGGTTTCGGCCCCGGCAGCGGAGCCAGGGGCAGCGGCCGCCACCCCGCCGAGCAGGAGGCAACAGAAAATCAGGGTCGCGAACAAGGGGCGCATCACACGTCTCCGGCAGCTGGTCCGTGTTCAACGTATAACGGCTTTGTGATCCGTCGCGGCCTGCGCCGGAAATTTTTCGTGCTGCGATGCCAGTTTTGTCGTCAGCCGAGCCTTGCCTTGGTTTCGGCGGTCCAGCCTACGAGCACCTCATCGCCTGCCTCGATCACCGGCCGCTTGATCAGCGTGGGGTTGCCCAAGAGCAGTCCTTCGAGCGTCACGCCGCTGGCCCGCGCCTTGTCTTCATCCGACAGGCCGCGCCAGGTCGTTGAGCTGCGATTGACGAGCTTCTCGCCAACAGCGGCAATCCAGCGGGGCAGTTTTGAGGGAAGGTCGGCTTCGGCGCGAATATCGACGAAGTCTGCGGGCTTGCCGGAAGCGTCCAGTTCCTTCATCGCCTTCTTGCAGGTGTCGCAGTTTTTCAGGCCGTAAAGTGTGCGCGTCATGGGGCGTCTCTTGTTATCTGTATTAGGTGTCCGGGTGGCAGATATGGCTGGGCCGGATGATCTGCAACCTGCTGATCAGAGCTGTCAGCAGGGCTTACCAATCAGCCGGGATCTTCCACGAAAACTTCGCCGTCGAGGTCATCCAGCCGCCGCTGAAGGTGCAGGCGCACGTCTTGAACGGCTTCATTGTAAACGGCCGGGCCGATCAGGGCGGTCATCCGGTCAAGCAGTTCACCGGCCTGGAAGTCGCTGAGCGAAATATCGAAATCCTGCGATGCCAGTTTGCGCAACTCCGCCACAAGCCGCGTGCGGCGTTCAGGGGAGAGGGTAAGCGTTTTCATTCCCGGATCACGCCGACGATAGGGCCCATGTCGAGCCCGGTCTCGCTGCGCTCCAGCGCCGGCACATAGACCTTGGAGACCGCCCCATCGAGATAAAGCGCGTTGGGCGTGCCCAGCTCGTCGCGGAAGAGGCGCGCGAAGGAATGGAAGTTCACCGACACGTCGCTGATGACGAAGAAGACGTGACGGCCATCGGCGCTGACGCCGACGCCATTGCGGCGGCGCAGGCTGGTGCCATCCGGATTGAGGGCCGGGTGGAGCTCGCCATCAATCACCAGCATGGGCCCCGACTGGGTGGCAAAGCGGGGCGGCGCCTCCTTGAACTTCTCATCGAAGGCGAGCGTTTCTGAAACACCTACCTGACCATTGTCGATCCAGAAGACGCCATTGGGCAGCATGCCGAAATTGCCTGGGCCCGCCGAACGCACCAGGCCCATCTCGGCCTCCCCCTCCTCGATATAGAGGCCTACGGGCCGGCGGTCCTCATGATACATCCCGGCATTCATGGCGAACACAAGGTTGCCGCCCTGGGAAGCGACATGATTGGCCAGCCGGTCAAACTGGCCGAAGGGCGCGCCGGTCTCATCTCTCAGGAAAAGGCGGATCGTATCCTGCGAGGCATCGAACTCGCAGACGAGATAGGGAAGGTTTTCAAATGTTTGCGTTCTGCAGGGGCCTTCTTCGGCGTTGCTGCAGGCCGAAAGAACCATGCCGCAAAGGGCGAGGAGAAGGGGAGGCAGACGCATTTCGCGCACGTTAATCATCGGTCGGGGATTCGCAACTGCGGGCCAAATTTCTGCTGTGAAAGGTCTCCCTAACCCCGCTGTGATAAGGGAAGGTCAAAGGGGTCTCTTCATGAACCAGTTTTCCGCTGGCAGGGCGCCGGTTTCCGGCCCGCTTCAGCACAGATTTGCCGGCACGCCGTTCGTCGTCACGGTGTTCCTCTCCGCGGCGCTGGTTTTCCTGGTTCAGCCGATGTTTGCCCGCATGGCGACGCCCTTGCTGGGCGGCTCACCCAATGTGTGGAACGTATCACTCGTCTGTTTTCAGGCCGCGCTGCTGGCAGGCTATGCCTATGCCCACCTGTTGACGCATCTGGTGAAGTCGCTCTCCCGGCAGGTGATGCTGCATGGCGCCCTGCTGGTTGTGGCTGCGCTTGTCCTGCCATTTGAGTTGACGGGCCTTTTTGGCGACCCTGATCCGGCACGTCCGGCGCTTTGGCTGATCGGGGTGTTTGCAGTGTCGATTGCGCCGCCCTTTGCGATCATCTCTGCGACGGCGCCCCTCATACAAGCCTGGTATGCCCGCACCGGCCGGGAAGACGCCCACGATCCCTACCATCTCTATGCTGCAAGTAATGCGGGCTCTCTGCTCGGGCTGGCGGCATATCCGCTGCTGCTCGAGCCGCTGGCGCCGCTGGCGGGACAGGCGATGGCCTGGTCGGCCGGTTACGGCGTGCTGCTCGTGCTCCTGATCGGGTGCGGGCTGTTGACCCTGCGCGCCCCGGCGCCGGACGCCGCGCCGCTCGCCGCCGCTCCGGCCGCAGACCGGCAAGGCGCTACATCAAACCTCTGGCGCCAACGCCTCTGGTGGCTGGTGCTGGCCTTTGTTCCCTCCAGCCTTCTCGTTGGCGTCACCACCCATATTGCGACAGATGTGGCGAGCGCGCCCTTCCTCTGGGCGCCGCCGCTGATGCTTTACATTGGCAGCTTCATTGTCGTCTTTGCCAAACGCCCGCCAATCAGCCTGCCAGCTGCCATGGCCGTTCTGCCAGTCTGTATCGGGCTTGCCCTTTTCACGCTGTCGAAGGTGTCCGGCGTCCCAACGCTGCTCAGCTTTGTCGTTCACCTCTTGGCGCTGTTCTTTGCGGCTGTTGCCTGCCACGGCCTACTGGCGAGTGACCGGCCGGAGACGGGCCGCCTGACTGAATTTTACCTGTTGATGTCGCTTGGCGGCGTTCTGGGCGGCGCGTTCAATGCGCTGCTGGTGCCGGTCATCTTCACGACTGTGGCCGAATATCCGCTGATGCTGATCGCGGCGCTGCTCCTCATGCCGCAGCGCTACTGGCTGGGGCCCACCTGGATGATCGTGGTTGCGGCTGTTGCCGGCGGCCTGGTGCTGATTGCGCAGTATGTCTACGATGTTCCGGCGCTTGCGCGTGAACCGGAACGCGCTTTCTTCGTGCTGCTTGTCTTGTCGCTCGTCGCGCTCTACGCCGTGCGCCGCTCCCGGCTCGCAAGCGCCAGCGTGGCAGCTGCGCTCTGGGCCATCGGCGCGGCCACGAGCCCGACAATCGGCGCTTATGCAGAGCGCGGATTTTTTGGTGTGGTGAAGATCCATGACCGGGACGGCTACCGGGTGATGGTGCATGGGACCACGCTGCACGGCGCACAGGCCTTGGGCGAGGAGGCCTGGCGCCCGGCAACCTATTACGCTCCGGAAACGCCCATCGGGCAGGTATTCGCGGGCCACACCCGCCCCGGCCGGGTGGGCGCCATCGGCCTGGGGGCGGGCTCTGTTGCCTGTTATGCCAAGGAGGGGCAACGTTATACCTTCTTCGAGATCGATCCCATCGTGGCCCGTCTCGCCAGTGATCCGGAGCAGTTCACCTACCTCTCGGAATGTACGCCGGATGCGGACATTGTGCTGGGGGATGGCCGCCTGACGCTGGCCGCCGAACCTGAGGACGCGTTCGACATTCTGCTGATCGATGCATTTTCGTCGGACTCTGTGCCGGCGCACCTGATGACGCGAGAAGCGATTGCGCTTTACCTTTCCCGCCTGAAGGAAGACGGGGTGCTGCTGCTGCATGTGTCCAACCGCTATATGGCGCTCGAAACGGTTGCCGGGCGCGTGGCCGGTGAACTCGGCGTGCCCGCGAGGATGCAATACCACACGGTGCGCGAAAGCGGGTATCGTGCCCAATCAAGCGCCGTCGTGGCGATTGGGCGCAATGATCTGGCGTTGGCACCGCTCGATTCAACCGGGGCCTGGGGCGTACTGGAAAGCGATGGCGGCCGTGCGTGGACGGATGACTATTCAAATATTCCAGGCGCTATCTGGGACAGGATGATCCACGACAAGCGCTGAACGCAGGCGGCTAGCCTTGTGCTTCAGAGCCTTCAGTGGCGAGCCGCTGCTTGCGCAGTTCGCTGGCGCGCACCTTGACGCTTTCAGAACGCAGCTGGCCGCATGCGGCCAGAATGTCCCGGCCCCGCGGCGTGCGGATGGGGGAGGCATAGCCCGCCCGGTTCAGCACTTCGGCAAAGGCCTCGATCGTCTCCCAGTCAGAGCACTCATAGGGTGAGCCCGGCCAGGGGTTGAAGGGGATGAGGTTGATCTTCGAGGGCACGCCCTTCAGCAGTTTCACAAGGTCGCGCGCTTCGGCCAGCGTGTCGTTGACGCCCTTGAGCATCACATATTCGAAGGTTACCCGTTTCGAATTGCCAAGATCCGGGTACGCACGGATGGCGTCGAACAGCGTCTTGATGTCATACTTCCGGTTCAGCGGCACGAGTTCGTTGCGCAGGTCATCATTGGTCGCATGCAGCGAGATGGCGAGCATGGCGCCGGTGCGGGCGCCAAGTTCCGGGATCTTCGGAGCTACACCGGCCGTTGAGACCGTGATGCGGCGCCGGCCGATGGAAATGCCATCGCCATCGGAAATCGTGTCAATCGCCTCGGCGACATTGTCGAGATTGTAGAGGGGTTCGCCCATGCCCATGAAGACGATATTCGTCAGGCGGCGGTCTTCATTCGAGGAGGGCCATTCGGCCAGCGCGTCGCGTGCAATGATGACCTGCTGGACAATCTCCTGTGCGGTGAGATTGCGCACCAGCGCCTGCGTGCCGGTATGGCAGAAGGTGCAGTTGAGCGTACAGCCGACCTGCGAGGAGACGCACAGCGCCCCCGCCTTGCCGACATCCGGAATGTAGACGCTTTCGCCTTCAATGCCTGGCGCGTAGCGGGTCAGCCATTTCTGGGTGCCGTCGCGGCTCACCTGATGGTCGGCGATGTCCGGACGGTCCAGCTCAAACTTTTCAGCAAGCTGAGCGCGCAGGTCCTTGGCAATGTCTGTCATCGCCGCAAAGTCGGTCACCCCGAAATGGTGAATCCAGCGGCGCAGCTGGCGCGCGCGCATGCTGGCCGGTTTGGGCTCAAGGCCCATCGCTTCAAGTTCCGCTTTCAGCGCCGGAACCGAAAGCCCGGTGAGGCGTTTCTTGCCAGGCAAAGCGTTGCTGCGGCGGCTGAGGTCGAGGGTGATTGTCATGGGCGGGCCTATAGCATGAGCAGGCGCACAAGGAAAACGGCGCGAACATGGACAGATTTTAACGCGCCAGAATGGCAAAATCCCTTCATTTTAGGGGAGAAATAGAAAAATCCCCGCCCGGTTGGCTCCCGTTCATGTCGGTCATGCCACAGGCGGCAACGCAACTTCATCCAAAGGGAGTCCTTCTCATGAAGAAATCAGTTCTCATTGCGGCTGCGCTCATGCTGCCGATCGTACATGCCTGTGAAACCGGGCCGAGCCAGCGCGTGCTGACCACGGGCGCGGCCGGTGCCATCCTCGGCGCTGGCGCTGGCATGATGGCCGGCGGCGACGACAAGCGGAACGCCGCCATCGGCGCAGCCGTCGGTGCCATCGCCGGCGCTTCGGTGGGCGTCTACATGGACAAGCAGGAAGAAAAACTGCGCCAGCAGACCGCTGGCACCGGAATCGAAGTGGAACGTCAGGGCGACCAGATCGCGCTGACCATGCCGTCGGGCATCTCCTTCCAGCAGGGCAGCGCCCAGATCCAGCCGGCCTTCTTCCAGACGCTGAACCAGGTTGCCGCCACGCTGAACGAGTACCCGTCGACGGCGGTTGACATTCGCGGCCACGCCTCTTCCGAAGGCGCGCGCGATTTCAACCAGCGCCTCTCGCAGCAGCGTGCTGACGCTGTGCGCAGCTACCTTGTCAATCAGGGTGTTCAATCGGTACGCATGACCGCTGTGGGCATGGGCATCGACTATCCGGTGGCGGATAACTCCACCGAAGCTGGCCGCCAGCAGAACCGCCGCGTGGAAATCATCCTGACGCCGGTTACCCAGTAACCCCTTTGCCCGGTAGGGCAGGTAGGATTGAACGGGCGGCGGCCTTAAGGCTGCCGCCCGTTTCCGTTGAGACGAAGGCCCGATTTCTGCAGGAATTCCCGCAGGAGTAGGTGGCGCCCGGCCGCGAAACGCTGATCGTGGCGCAATGACACGCGATGATGATCCACAAGCGCCCTCGCGGAGGGGCCCATTCGGCAAAAGCGCGCCCTATCGGGGGCTCTGGTCCGAATTCATACGCGGGCTATCCTGGCTGTATCTGAAGGCCACAGGCTGGCGTGTCGGTTCTGACTGGCCGGACATCCCGAAGTCGGTGATTGTAGCGGCGCCGCACACGTCCAACTGGGATGGGCTGACAATGCTGGCGGTGGCCGGCTGGTATAGAGTGAAACTAAGCTGGATGGGCAAGGCCGCGCTGGTCAAAGGCCCGCTGGGATGGCTGGTCCGGCGGGCAGGCTGTGTACCGGTGGAACGGTCAAGTTCAAATGACGTGGTCGAACAGATACGCGCCGCATTTGCCGGGCGCCCGGTGATGCATCTGGCTGTGGCACCCGAGGGCACACGCAAGGCCAATGCGGACTGGAAGACCGGCTTCTATCACATCGCCCGTTCGGCCGGTGTGCCCCTGATCATGGCCGTGCTCGACTACAAGACACATGTCGTGCGGCTCGACGGGCCAATGGCGCTGACCGGAGACATGGCCGCCGACATGGCGAAAGTGCTGGACAGTTACCGCGCGGCCGAAGGGAAGTTTCCCGATCAGTTTGTTTTGCCGCGCGGAAAATCCTAGCGGCAAGCTTCCTCCGCCTTGGAAATGGCGTCGGCCGAGCCGCTGAGCGAGAATCGGTAGGTGACATTGGTTCCGCGCGCCGATTGGGCCGTGACCGTCAGGCTTGAGCCTTTTTTAAGTGCGTCCACGATGCGCGGATCGTCTGCGTCGTCTGCGAAAGCCTCGCGGCCGGCAACAAACATTTGCCAGGAGGAGCGCCCGATCGCCGTCTTGGGGGCTTTGCTCGCCTTCAGATCATAGGTCACGCGGAAACTCGGCTGGTTCCTGGCCTGGCCGGATTTCCAGCTGGTCACATAATACCAGACCTCACCATGCTTGACCGAAGAAGGCGCCTTCGAGTTCGCCTCTGTGGCGGCATAGCAGATCAGGTCGCCCCCGCTTTCCTCGGTGAAAACAGCCCAGTCCTTGAAGCGGCCGAGGGCTTTGGGTTCGGCGGCGGCGGCCCCGGCAGTGGCTGCCGCAAGGATCACGAGACCGAGAGGCCGCAATACACGTGACGTTTTTTGTTGCATGTTAGATAAAATACTCACACAGTACCTCCGACGCTCCCAGACCCATACACCGGGGGCATTCTCAAGCAAAACACCTGAAACGAGCGTAAAAAGGAAATTACAAGCGCCATGGTTGCCTTGCGGTTCATGAAGACAGACAATGCGCGTTCGTATCCCCGAAAGGCCCGGCGCGTGTTTGACCATACCGTCCGCACAGCAGACCCGGTAATGCGGGAGCAGCACGCAGACCAGATGGCTGCGATTGCGGAGCGCCGCTGCCGCGCGGCGTTCTCGGAATTGTTCAGCTTTTATGCGCCGCGCGTGAAAGCGTTCATGCTCCGCCTTGGAGCAGGGGATGCAGAAGCCGAAGAACTGGCCCAGGATGTCATGATCACCGTCTGGCAGAAGGCGGGAATGTATGATCGCAATCAAGCTTCTGTTTCTACTTGGATTTTCAGAATCGCGCGCAACCGCCGGATCGATGCGCAGCGCCGCCAGCGCCGTCCTGAGTTAAGCGCCGATGACCCCATCCTCCAGCCTCCGGAGATCCAGACCCCGGATGAGACGCTTGCCCGCGATCAGATCGACGCTGTGGTGCGCGACCGGCTGACAAGCCTGCCGCAGGACCAGTTGATCCTGGTTCAGGCGGCCTTCTATGACGGGCTTTCGCACTCGGAAATCGCGCGGGCGTTCAACCTTCCGCTCGGCACGGTGAAGTCACGGATCCGCCTTGCCTTCATGCGGCTCAAAGGCGAACTGGAGGCAGGTGTCTGACACAGCAACTGCAATCTCAGGATGTGTCGGCTTGACGAAAGGCCAAACCGGACAATCTTTGCCTGAACACACGAGATTTTTTGACGCCTATGACTGCTGCCTCCCAAAACGCCTTCAGCGAACTTTACAGCGCCTATGCAGCAGGATGCATAGACCCGGCATTTGCGATGATGCTGGAAGCGCAAAGCCTGATGCGTGCCGATGTGCGCAGTTCTGTTGCGCTCAGTGAAATGATTTCCGGCAGTTTTCTGGAAGCTGCCCCTGTTGCCCGGCTGAGCGAAGGCGCCCTCGAGCGCACGCTGGCAATGATCGATGCGCTGGAGGCTCCCGAAGAGATGCAGCGCGCGGCGGGCAAGTCTGCCGGTGACGCGCTCAGCGAGCTGCTTGAGCTTCCCGAACCTGTCCGCTCAGCGGCGCTGGATGCGGCTGGCCGCCAAGGCTGGCAGATGCTCGGTCTCGGCCTCAAGCGGCTCCGGCTGGATGTCGGCTCATCGATGGATGTGGAGCTCTATCGGATCTCTGCAGGCTCCAAAATCCCGCGCCATTCCCATGGCGGGAACGAATTCACGATGGTGCTCAGCGGCGGCTTCACCGATGAGCGCGGCAGTTATGGGCCGGGTGATGTCTGCATCAATGGTCCCCGTGACACACACCAACCCGTCGCAGATGACGATGAGGTTTGCTATGCCCTGGCCGTGCGCGATGGCGGGCTGCGGTTTACCGGTGTCATGGGCATGGTGCAAAAGCTGCTCGGCGTTCGCTGAGGCGGTCAGCTACCGGGCTTCTTTCTGTCCGGACCCGGAACATGCTTGCGGCGCACCCCGTCTGGCCCGCCCGGCATGATTGGCCTTGGCCCATAACCGCCCATCGACAGGTGGCGGTCATACATCACCAGCGCGCCCGCCAGGCTGACATTGATGCAGAAGCGCGTCGGGATCTTCACAACATGCGCGCAGCGGTCGAGGGCGGCGGCAGACAGGTTCCCCTTTTCAGGCCCCAGAATATAGGCCGCCTGCGGAGGATGCCGGAAGACGGGCAGTTCCACGGCATCATCGGTCAGTTCAATGCCCACAAGCTGGCATCCTCTGGGTAGCTGCATGTCATCCAGGGAGTCCCACTGATAATAGGGGATCTGGCCGGCGGATTTGGATGTGTCTGATGCGTAGGCTTCCTTCAGATTGCGTTCGGCGTCGATGGAGAACACGAAGCTCGCGCCAAAGGCATGGGCCGTTCGCATGAGCGCGCCGAGGTTCATCGGTTTGGAAATCCGCTCAGAGCCGATTGCGAAATAGCCCCGCATCAGAACACCTCCAGCCCGAAGCGCCCGATGGCCACGACAATCAGAAGCGCCAGCGGGCCAGCCAGAGATACGCGCCGGGCGAGCTTCATATGGGCGAGCGGTTTTGGATATTCCGCCTCCAGATATTTTGCCGCCTCGGTATCGGCAGGGCCCCGGCCAAGAGACAGGATGGCCGCGCGATATTCAACATCGTTCGGGCCGCCGCCGAACTTTGCCGCCAGCGCCCGGCGCAGAACCATGGAGATCATCATCCGCATCTGCGCGGCCAGCGCGATGGCGAAGACGATAATGACGGCGAGGGCCCAGAAAAGTACGGTCATAGGAAGGTTGCCACTTCGAAGCGGCCTTTCCAGTCAGCCAGGCCACGTTTCAGTCCGCTGGAGTTGAACCCAGCTGCGAGATCGCCATTGGCGGAGACACCGATCATGCCGCCATTGCCGCCGAGGCGTTTGACGTCATCTAGGGCGCCCTTGAGGGCAGGGCCCAGCGTATCACCGCCATAACGGATGCGGGCGGACACATCGGCGGCGGCATTGGCGCGGATGAAGTATTCGCCAAGGCCGGTGCAGGAAATGGCGCAGCGCTCGTCCGCCCAAGTGCCTGCGCCGATGATCGGCGTGTCGCCGATCCGGCCGGGCGTCTTGGAGAGGACGCCGCCGGTTGAGGTGGCGGCGGCCATGTCGCCATAAACATCCAGCGCGACGGCGCCGACGGTGCCCATCTGGACGCTGCCATCCTGGACGGTGTCTTCGTCGACCGCGCCATAATAGCTTGCCGGATCGCTGACGCGGGCGAGGCCTGCGGCGCCGGCGATGCTGGCGGCGCCCTTGCCGACGATCAGAACGTTGGGTGTTTTTTCAAGCACCACGCGAGCGGCGCGGATGGGGCTTTCGAAGCCCTGCAGCGCGCCGACAGCGCCGGCATTGCGCGTGCGCCCGTCCATGAGGGCGGCGTCGAGTTCCCATTCGCCAGCGGTATTGGGGCTGGCGCCCTTGCCGGCGACATAGAGACCGGAGGCTTCCAGGTCGATCACCATGGCTTCGACGACATCGAGCGCGGCTTCGCCGCCCGCGAGCGCGTCAGCGCCGCGCTTCAGGAGCCCGGCGATGTGGGCTTCTTCTGGTGCGTAATCGCGGCCGGGGATCGGTCCGGCGCCGCCATGGATGGCGATGGCCCAGATTTTCGACATCGCAATGGTTCCTTTCCCGTCGCGTAAGGCTTGGCGCCTGCTCGCGGCATGGCTACCGTCTGAAGGTCGAAACAACAAGCTTTGAAGGGAGAGGCATATGAAAGCCGTACTGTCGAAAGTGGTGGGCGGACCCGAAGCACTGGTGATCGAGGATGTGGCTATTCCCACCCCGGGCAAAGGCCAGGTTCTGGTGCAGGTGAAGGCCTGCGGGGTGAACTATCCGGACGTGCTGATCATCCAGGACATGTACCAGTTCAAGCCGCCGCGCCCGTTCTCTCCGGGCGGGGAAGTGGCGGGCGTCGTCTCCGCTGTGGGCGAGGGCGTCTCCCATGTGAAGGCCGGTGACCGCGTTCTGGCGTCGACCGGCAATGGCGGGATGGCGGAATATTGCCTGGCGCCTGCGCATGGCGTCATGCCGATCCCCGAAGGGATGCCGTTTGAAGAGGCGGCCGCCTTCCTGATGACCTATGGCACCTCCTATTATGCCATCAAGGACCGGGGTGACCCCAAGCCGGGCGAGAAGCTGCTGGTGCTGGGCGCAGCGGGCGGCGTGGGTATCGCTGCGGTGGAGCTGGGCAAGGCGATGGGCCTGGAAGTGATCGCAGCCTGCTCAAGCCAGGAGAAGGTGGACTTCTGCCTCTCCAAGGGCGCCGACAAGGGCCTTGTCTATGAGCGCGAGCTCGACCGGGACGGGCAGAAGAAATTCTCCGAGGACATCAAGGCGATTTCCGGTGGCGGGGTCGACATCATCTATGACGGTGTGGGCGGCAATTATGCCGAGCCAGCCGTGCGCGCGATGAACTGGGAAGGGCGTTTCCTGGTGATCGGCTTCCCAGCAGGCATTCCGAAACTGCCGCTGAATCTGACGCTTCTGAAAAGCTGCGATGTGCGCGGTGTATTCTGGGGCGCGGCGGTGGCGCGAGACCCGAAGGCGCACCAGCAGAACGTCAAGGAACTGTTCGACCTCTACAAGGCTGGCAAGATCCGCCCGCATGTCTCCAACAGCTACCCGCTGGAGCAGGCGGCCGATGCGATCCGTGAACTGCAGGACCGCAAGGCACAAGGCAAGGTCGTGGTGACGATGTGATCTCCAGCGCCTTTGCCCGGCGCAGCCCTTGGGCTGCCCGGCGAAAGCGCTGATCCTCGGTAATCCGGGGACGGAAAATGAGATCAAGACGTGTCGGGGTGGGGTGTGGCCTGCCCCGATTGCGTTTCGGGCATGGCAAGCCAGAGGAGGACGCGCACCGGCGCGGGCGCAGGCGGGGTTTCCTCTTCGGCGAAGGTATCCGCGAGCAAGGCGCGCGTCAGGCCGGACGTATAGTCATAGCCGAACCGTTCATAGCTGACGGGCGCGGCCTCACTGAACGCAAAATCCGTAGGCAGATGGCGCAGGCGGACGCGGCCGAATTTCGAAATGGTGATCCAGTAGGGCACGCCGCGGCCATAATGTTTGCGCACCCAGTCGCGCAGGGCAATCAGCTGCAGATAGATCAGCGGCCAGAGAAGGCGCTGAAGCAGGCTGAGGCCGGGCAGCGGGGTGGCGGGGGCGTAATCCATGGTCGCGAGGATAGAGGGCGCGCGAAGCCCGCCGGATTGGGCGGGGGGAGATGATCCGGGATCTGTCGGCGCGGCTGGGTTTCAAGCGGTTTGAGGTGTTGGATAGGCAGGGGGTTATCCCTCTTTTTCCGAGGCGCGGATTGCGGAGAGGTACCCCACCCTATCCCTCCCCATGGCTATGGGGAGGGTTGGGGTGGGGCCCGGTGAGGGAGCGCAATCGTCTCGTTGGAGCTTTTGCAAAAAATCCAATCAGGCTCCAACGAGGTTCCGGGGCGGGCGCTTGCCTGCGCGGCTTTGCGGCAGTCCGGGAACTGATCTAGACAGGGCCTGCTGACTGGAGAGAGATGATGAGTGAGCTGCGTAGCCTTTATCCCGAGATTGAGCCTTTCGAGACGGGGTTTCTCGATACCGGAGACGGCCACAAGGTCTATTGGGAGCGGGTGGGCACGAAGGGCGCCAAGCCGGCGGTGTTCCTGCATGGCGGCCCTGGGGGCGGGTTTTCGCCAAAGCACCGGCGCCTGTTTGATCCGGCGCTGTATGATGTGATCCTTTTTGACCAGCGCGGATGCGGGCGCTCGACGCCGTTTGCCAGTCTTGAGAACAACACGACCTGGCATCTGGTGGCCGACATTGAGCGGCTGCGGGAGATGATCGGCGCGGACAAATGGCTCGTCTTTGGTGGGTCCTGGGGATCGACGCTGGCGCTCGCCTATGCGCAGACGCATCCGGGCCGTGTGAGCGAGCTGGTGGTGCGGGGCATCTACATGCTGACCAAGGCAGAGCTTGACTGGTATTATCAGTTCGGCGTCTCCGAGATGTTTCCGGAAAAGTGGGAGGGCTTCATCGCGCCGATCCCGGAAGCCGAGCGCGGCGACATGATAGCCGCTTATCGCAAGCGCCTTGTGGGCGACGACCGGGAAGAGCAGCTGCGCTGCGCCAAGGCGTGGAGCATCTGGGAAGGGGAAACGATCACACTTCTGCCCGAGCCGGAAACCTCCGATGCCTTCCTGAACCCGGATTACGCGCTCGCCTTTGCGCGGATCGAGAACCACTACTTCACCCATGCCGGATGGCTGGAGGAGGGGCAATTGCTGCGGGATGCAGGGAAGCTGGCGAATATTCCGGGTACGATTGTTCATGGCCGCTATGACATGCCGTGCCCGATGCGGTATGCCTGGCTTCTGCACAAGGCGTGGCCGAAGGCAGACTTCCACATGATTGAAGGGGCGGGGCATGCCTATTCGGAGCCGGGCATCCTCGACCGGCTGATCCGGGCGACGGATATGTATGCCGGCAAAGCCTGACGCGGCATTTTCACCTCCAGAATCAAAAAACCCCGCCGGATTTCTCTGGCGGGGTTTTGTTTGTGTCGGGACGAACTGCGATTACTTGCGCTCGTCGACTTCTTCGAAGTCGGCATCGACGACATCGTCATTGCCCGAAGAGGCCGGGGCTTCGCCATCTGTCGCGCCAGCGCCTTGGGCGGCATAGATGGCCTCACCGAGTTTCATCGCGGCGTTCATCAAGGCCTGATGCTTGGCGGTGATGTCGGCGGTGTTGTCGCCGGCAGCGGCCTCTTTCAGGTCGGCGATGGCTTTCTCGATCTCGCCTTTGACCGCGTCGGTGACTTTCGAGCCATGCTCGATCATCTGCTTTTCGGTCTGGTGGATCAGCGCTTCGGCATGGTTTTTCGCTTCGACCAGTTCGCGGCGGGCCTTGTCGGCGCCGGCATTGGCTTCGGCATCGGCCATCATCTTCTTGATGTCGGCTTCGGAGAGGCCGCCATCTGCCTGGATGGTGATCTGCTGTTCCTTGCCGGTGGCCTTGTCCTTGGCGGAGACCGACACGATGCCGTTGGCGTCGATGTCGAAGGTCACCTCGATCTGCGGCAGGCCGCGCGGAGCCGGGGCAATGCCTTCGAGGTTGAACTGGCCGAGCTGCTTGTTGTCAGCGGCCATTTCGCGCTCGCCCTGGGCGACCTTGATGGTCACCGCAGGCTGGTTGTCCTCGGCGGTGGAGAAGACCTGGGACTTCTTCGTCGGGATCGTGGTGTTGCGCTCGATCAGGCGCGTGAACACGCCGCCGAGGGTTTCGATGCCGAGCGAGAGCGGGGTCACGTCGAGGAGGACCACGTCCTTCACGTCGCCCTGCAGGATGCCGCCCTGGATGGCGGCGCCGATGGCGACGACCTCATCCGGGTTGACGCCCTTGTGCGGCTCGCGGCCGAAGAATTTCTTCACCGCTTCCTGGACCGCCGGCATGCGCGTCATGCCGCCGACGAGCACGACTTCGTCGATGTCGGAGGCCGACTTGCCGGCGTCTTTCAGGGCTTTCTTGCACGGCTCGATGGTGCGCTGGACGAGATCCTCGACCAGGCTTTCGAACTTGGCGCGGGTCAGCTTGATGTTGAGGTGTTTCGGGCCCGTGGCGTCGGCCGTGATGAAGGGCAGGTTCACTTCATACTGGGTGGCCGAGGAGAGCTCTTTCTTGGCCTTTTCGGCCTCTTCCTTGAGGCGCTGCAGGGCGAGCTTGTCGGACTTCAGGTCAATGCCTTGCTCTTTCTTGAACTCAGCCGCCAGGAAGTCGACGATGCGCAGGTCAAAGTCTTCCCCGCCGAGGAAGGTGTCGCCATTGGTGGAGAGCACTTCGAACACGCCGTCTCCGATTTCGAGCAGCGAGACGTCGAACGTGCCGCCGCCAAGGTCGTAGACGGCGATGGTCTTGTTGCCGCCCTTGTCGAGGCCATAGGCGAGGGCCGCCGCGGTCGGCTCGTTGATGATGCGGAGCACTTCGAGACCGGCGATACGGCCAGCGTCTTTCGTGGCCTGGCGCTGGGCGTCGTTGAAGTAGGCCGGAACGGTGATGACCGCCTGGGTGACCTTGGAGCCGAGATAGGCTTCAGCGGTCTCTTTCATCTTGGTGAGGATGAAGGCGGAGATTTCCTGCGGCGCGTAATCCTTGTCGCGGCCTTTCACCCAAGCGTCGCCGGCGGGACCTTTGACGATGGCGAAGGGGGACAATTCCTTGTCCTTCTGCGCGGTCGGATCGTCGAAGGTGCGCCCGATCAGGCGCTTGATGGCGTAGAAGGTGAAGTCAGGGTTGGTGACTGCCTGCCGGCGGGCTGGCATGCCGATGAGGCGTTCGCCGCCCTCGGTGAAGGCGACGACCGACGGGGTCGTGCGGGCGCCTTCTGCGTTTTCGATGACCTTGGCCTGGCCGCCTTCCATAACGGCCACGCACGAGTTGGTGGTGCCGAGGTCGATACCGATGATCTTGCTCATTTATGTCTCTCTCTTTCGTCAGCCGCCACTGGCTTCGTTTGGGTTCGGTCTGCTCAGCAGCCCCGCGCCGCCAGATGGCTCTATCAAGGGTTCAGTGTTGAGCAGCGAGTTGGGAGGTGAAATCCGCTCGCTTCCTTGGCCCTCGATATGGGGAACTGTGCAGCAGGCTCAAGAGGCCATGACAGATTTGCCCATAGGCGCGCTCTATGACGCGGGCAACCCGTTCCGATTTGAAAATCATTCTCAAGAAGCGCATTTTCGATCCCATGAGAATGAGGTTTCCCCCCATGCCGCGCCCGGCCCTGAAGACCCTGACCTACAGCGCCATGCACTTTGCCGTGGCCATTTCCGTCGCCTTTGCCCTGACCGGCAGCTGGCAGGCCGCCCTCGCCATCGGCATGATCGAGCCGTTGGTGCAGACAGTAGCCTACACCGTCCATGAGCGGGTTTGGGAGCGGGCCGGGGGCGGGCCGGGTGATAAGGTCTTGCCGGATCAGGAAATCTTAAGCGGCGCCTGATACACTCGACGGCTGAGAAGAATAAAACACGCCGTTGGATGATGAGATGCTGCAATATCTGCAGGATATAGCCTGGCAGCTGGGCTTTCTGGCCGTGCTGACAGCCGTGTTCACGGCGCTTGCCTTCCTCTCCCGCGGGCGCGAGGCGCTGCGTTGGCCAAAGTCGCTGCGCCAGTCAGCGGTGACGAACTTCCTGCTGCTGCAGTTCTCCAGCCTCAATGGCGCGCTCTATCTGGTGCTGATTGCGCCGCTGAGCCTGGCCTATACGGAGTTGGGCCTGCCGGTGCTGCAGGCAGAGGTGTGGCAGGATCAGCCGATCTGGCTCAAGGCGCTGGTAGCGCTGCTGGTCTATGATTTCGGCATCTACTGGGTGCACCGGTTCCTGCACACGAGCTGGCTGTGGCCATCGCATGCGGTACATCTTTCCGATCCGGAGCTGCACTTCCTGTCCTGGTCACGCGGGCATTTCACCGAGCAGCTGGTGATTGCGGCGGCGCTGGTGTTCACCACCTCCTGGCTTGGCTTCGGGTTGGAGGAGATTGCGGGCCTCGCCCTCATCAAGGGGCTGCACCAATACTACGTTCATTCGAAGCTGGACTGGGATCACGGCATCTTCCGGGAGGTGCTGGTCTCGCCGCAGTTCCATCGCTGGCATCATGCGAATGTGCCCGAAGCCTACGACAAGAACTTCGCCTCGATCTTTCCTTTCTATGACCGGCTGTTTGGCACCTGGTACAATCCCGGCTCCGCCATTAATGTGCCCACGGGGATAGAGGACAATCCGCCGAATGATTTCGTTACCCAGACGCTCTACCCCTTCCGGGCCTGGGCGCGGATGCTGAAGGCCTATCGCGCGCAGCTGCAGCGCAAGGCGCGTGGCCGCGTAGCCTGAGCCGGGCAAAGTCCGTTGCGGCAGGGCTGGTGAGCCCAAACACGTTGAGGCATGATCCCCCGAAGAAACGGGAGGAATTCATGCGCATTCAAACTCTTGGCGCCGTATCGGCGCTTCTGCTGGCGGCCTGTTCAGCGGGCACGGCACCTCCTGAAGAGGCCGGCGCCGTGGAAGCCGCGATCGCCGAAGAGGAAGCGGCCCAGCCCGAGACGGCCGCCGCCAGCGCGCCGCGCCTTGAGCAGCTGTGGGTGGCAGAAGGCTTTGAAGCACCCGAAGGCGCCGCGCTGGCGCCGGATGGCAGCTATTTCATTTCGAATGTGGTGGGCGAGGGCTCGGCGCGCGATGGCAACGGCTACATCTCCAAGGTTGGCGCTGATGGCACGGTGCTGATGCAGCGTTGGGCCGAAGGGCTTGATGGGCCAAAGGGTATGACGGTTCTGGGCGAGACGCTGTATGTGGCTGACAATGACCGTGTGGCCACGTTCGACGCCCTGAACGGGACGCCGGGCGAAACGATCATGATCGACGGCGCACAGTTCCTGAACGACATGACCGTTTGGAACGGGGAGGTGCTGGTTTCTGATTCCGGGTCCGGGAGCATTTACCGTCTGACCCCGGAAGGGCCGCAATTGTTCGGCGCCTCGACCGACTGGGCCGGTATCAATGGTCTGCTTGGAGACGGCGACCGGCTGCTCATCACCACGATGACGGAAGGCTATCTCATCGACCTGCGCAGCGCCGATTCAGAAGAGATCCTGGCGCGCGGCATGAAGGATGCCGATGGAGTGGGCCTGGTGCCGGGGGGCGGCTATCTGGTGTCGAGCTGGCCGGGGCAGATCCAGTATGTCAGCGAGGATGGCCAGGTGACGACGCTGCTCGATACGCAGGCGGGCGGTATCCTGCAGAACGACCTTTCCGTGTTTGGAGACGTGGTGATCGTGCCCAACTGGATGCCGGGTACGGTGACCGCCTGGCGGTTGGTGCAGGACTGACGCTGCCGCAGCATCGGGACTGCGACGCCCTGTCCGGGCGAAAAAGGATTGCCCCTAGGGAAGCCTGACCCATCTGAAGAGGGGAGGTAACCCATGGCGCATGATATGAATTCCAGCAGCAACAACAGCACCGCCCCGGCGCTGGACGCGCGGCATCGTCCCAAGGACATGTCTGACAAGATTGCCTATGGGCTGACCAAGGTGATGCGCTGGTTTGCGGACACGTTTTTCCGCAAACGCTATGGCCACCAAAAGCCTGCGCCGGATGCGGGATGATGACGGCTGGATCCGCACGCTGCTGGAAGAGGCCGAAAACGAGCGCATGCACCTGATGACGTTCATTGCGGTGGCCAAGCCAAACTGGTTTGAACGCGGCCTGATCATTCTCGCGCAAGGATTGTTCTTCAACGCGTTCTTCGTGCTCTACCTCGTTCACCCGCGAACGGCGCACCGTCTGGTCGGCTACTTCGAGGAAGAGGCGGTGGTGAGCTACACCGCCTATCTTGCGGAGATCGACTCAGGCCGGATGCCCAATCCACCTGCCCCGCAGATCGCGATTGACTACTGGAACCTGCCGGCAACGGCCACGCTGCGGGATGTCGTCATCGCGGTGCGGGCCGATGAGGCCGGCCACCGCGATGTCAATCACGCCTTTGCCGATGATCTGAAAAACGAGCGCCCTCAAGGCGAGCCGGTGGCGGATGGTCCCGCCACCAGTCCGTTGAGGCGCTAACCGGGCAGCTTTAGTTCGCCGGGCCAGTGCTGACGGCCACCATGGCCGCGCGCAGGGTGCGGTCGCCAATCCGCCAGCCAGGCTGGAAGAGCTGGGCAATGGTGCCGCTCGGCTGGTCGGACGGGATTTGCGCCACGGCCTGATGCACGTTGGGGTCAAACGGCGCGCCGGGGTCTGCCGCGACCGGCACAACGCCGTGGCGGGAGAGGGCGGTGTTGAGTTCCTTGGCGGTCATCTCGATGCCGCCCAGCAGGTTCTTGCCGGCATCTGTGAGGCCAGCCCGCTCGCTTTCAGGCAGGGCGTCGAGCGCGCGGGCAAGATTGTCCGACACGCTGAGCAGGTCTGCGGCGAATTTCTCGATCGCGTAGACGCGCGCCTCGCTGATCTGGCGGTCGGCCCGCTTGCGGGTGTTGTCGAGGTCCGCCAGCAGGCGCAGGATCTGGCCGTTCATGTCAGCCTTTTCGGCCTCAAGGCGCACAATCAGTTCTTCAACCGTGACGGTCTCTTCCGCCTTGGCTTCAGGGTTTACACCGGCGTCGATTTCAGCGGCTTCACCCGGTTTGTTTTCGTCGCTCATCACTTCCCATCCTTTCCGCGCCGGGATGAGAGGATTTCCCCCACCACCTTAGCGGTATAATCGACCATCGGGATTACCCGGGCATAATTGAGCCGTGTTGGCCCGATAACGCCGAGTGCCCCAATCACATGTTTCGTGCCGCCCATATAGGGTGCCACAATCACACTTGAACCAGACAGCGGAAAAAGCCTGTTTTCCGACCCGATGAACAGGCGCACGCCGCCCGCTTCGCGCGTTGTGTCGAGAATTTCAAGAAGGCTTTGCTGGCGTTCCAGCTCATTGAACAATTGCCGCACCCGGTCGAGGTCCTGGGCGGCCTTGGCATCTTCCAGCAGATTGGCGCGCCCCCGCACGATCAGGCTGCGCCCGCGGCCCGGCGTATCCCCGCCCCATTCGGCGAGACCGGCTTCGACGAGGGCGCTGGTCGCCGCGTCGAGCTGCGCCCGGCGGTCCTGAAGTTCGGCGCGGACTTCGCTGGCCGCTTCGGCCAGGGTGCGGCCTTTCAGGCGTGTGGAAAGGTAGTTTCCCGCCTCTATCAGTGAGGTGGCTGGCAGGCCATCAGGCACTTTGAGGATGCGGTTTTCAACATCGCCATCCTCGGTGACGAGGACGCAGAGGGCGTCACCACCGGCCAATGGCACGAATTCGACATGGCGCACCGCCGCGTCCCGGGCAGGGGAGGCGACGAGCCCGGCGCCGCCGGCAAGGCCGGAGAGAATATCGGAGGCTTCGCCCAGAACCGCTTCGATGTCGGTTCCGGCGGAGGCCAGGCGGTCATCGATCTGTTTCTTGTCTTCCTTGGACGGGTCGCCGTATTCGAGGAAGCCGTCGACGAAGAGGCGGAGGCCCTTATGGGTGGGCGCGCGGCCGGCGGAAATGTGCGGGGCATCGAGCAGGCCGAGGTCTGTCAGGTCTGCCATCACATTGCGGATCGAGGCCGGGGAGAGGGCAATGCCGGCCTTGGAAAGGGTGCGCGAGCCGACGGGCTCTCCGGTTGCCAGATAGCCCTCGACAATCTCCCGGAAAATATCCCGCGAGCGCTGGTCGAGCCTTTGCATCAGGCTGAGGATTTCCGACTGGTCCGCCATGTCTCTGGATTAAGGGCGGATCATTCGCGGTTCAATAGGGAGGCTAGTTCAGCCCTTCGATCTGGCCCTGATCGTTGAGGTGAATGTGTTCGGCCGCGGGGCGGCGGGGGAGGCCCGGCATCGTCATGATGTCACCGCAAATGGCGACGACGAAGCCCGCCCCGGCAGCGAGGCGCACTTCCCGAAGACGGACCACATGGCCTTCCGGGGCGCCGAGCAGGGCAGGGTCCGTCGAGAAGCTGTACTGGGTCTTGGCCATGCAGACGGGCAGGTGGCCGAAGCCCGCCTTTTCCCACGCGGCAAGCTGGTTTTTGACTGCGCGCGTGGCTTCCACCCGGTCGGCCCGGTAGATGGATTTTGCCACTGTTTCAATCTTTTCCATCAGGGAAAGATTGTCCGGGTACAGCGGCTTGAAATCGGCTGTGCCCTCTTCGATCAGCTTGACCACACTGCGGGCGAGGCTTTCGGCGCCTTTGCCGCCTTCTGCCCAATGGGTGCAGAGCGCGACGGGTACGGAGAGTTTATCGCAATAAGTCTGTAGCGCGTGAACTTCGCCTTCAGTGTCGGTGGTGAACCGGTTGATGGCAACGACGACCGGCAAGCCGAAACTGCGCAGGTTTTCGATATGGCGGGCGAGATTGGCGAGGCCTTTCTCCAGCGCTTCATAGCTGACTTTGCCGAGATCATCTTTCGCCAGCCCGCCATGCATCTTCAGGGCGCGGATGGTGGCGACGAGAACCACGGCGTCCGGCGCAAGGCCAGCCTGGCGGCATTTGATGTTGAGAAACTTCTCCGCGCCCAGGTCTGCGCCAAAACCCGCTTCGGTGACGACATAATCTGCCATTTTCAGGGCTGCGCTGGTTGCCATGACCGAGTTGCAGCCATGGGCGATATTGGCGAAAGGGCCGCCATGTACGAGGCAGGGATTGTTTTCGAGCGTCTGGACAAGGTTTGGTAGCATGGCATCGCGCAGCAGCGCCATCATGGCGCCGGTGGCTTTTATGTCTGCGGCAGTGACGGCGGCCTTCTCGCGCGTGTAGCCGACGATGATGCGGGAGAGGCGGGCCTCCAGATCTTCAGCATCGGTCGCAAGGCAGAGAATGGCCATCACCTCGGAGGCAACGGTGATGTCAAAGCCGGTTTCCGAGGGCGAACCATTGCCGGGCCCGCCGAGGCCGGAGACGATATTCCTCAGGCTACGGTCGTTCATGTCCATCACGCGGCGCCAGCTGGTGCGAGCGGTTTCCAGCTTCGGCTCGCCGCCCCAGTGGATGTGGTTATCGACCAGGGCGGAGAGGAGGTTGTGCGCCGACGTGATGGCGTGGAAGTCGCCGGTGAAGTGCAGGTTGATGTCTTCCATCGGCACGATCTGGGCGAGGCCGCCGCCTGTGGCGCCACCCTTCATGCCGAAACAGGGGCCAAGCGATGGCTCGCGCAGGCAGAGGAGGGTGTTTGCCCCGATGCGGTTCATCGCGTCAGCAAGGCCGATAGAGGTGGTGGTCTTGCCCTCGCCGGCGGGGGTGGGGTTGATGGCGGTGACGAGGATGAGCTTGCCATCGGGACGGGCGGACTGGCGCTGAAGGAAGGCGGCCGAGAGTTTTGCCTTGTCATGACCGTAAGGGATGATGTCTTCGGGGGCGGCGCCGATGCGGGCGGCGATCTCCTGGATCGGCTGTTTCTTCGCCGCGCGGGCAATCTCGATATCCGTGGCCATTGCTCTTCTGCTCTCCCGTTGACAGCTGCCGGTGTAGACAGGCGCCGCAAAACCCGCAAATCAGGCCATCAGCTAGAAGGATTCCCGAAGATGCCAAATCTTGTTCGCCCCTCGGGCCGCGCTTTTGACCAGCTGCGCCCGATTTCGCTCGAAACCGGCGTAACGCGCTACGCTGAAGGCTCGTGCCTCGCCAAGTTCGGTCATACGCATGTGCTGTGCACGGCCAGCTGGGAGAAGGGTGTGCCCGGCTGGATGAAGGGCAAGGGCGAGGGCTGGGTGACCGGCGAGTATGGCATGCTGCCGCGCGCCACGCACACGCGCGGGCGCCGGGAGGCAGCGGCGGGCAAACAGTCTGGCCGCACCCAGGAAATCCAGCGCCTGATTGGGCGCTCGATGCGCTCAGTGGTGAACCTGGCTGCGCTCGGCGAGAATACGATCACCATCGATTGCGACGTGATCCAGGCCGATGGCGGCACGCGCACGGCGTCGATCACCGGCGGCTTTGTCGCCCTCGCCATGGCCTGCCGCTATCTTCAGACTGAAGGTGTGATCAAGGCGGACCCGATCCTGAAACAGGCCGCTGCGATTTCGGTGGGTCTCTTCCAGGACATGCCGGTGCTGGACGTGGATTACCCCGAGGATTCGGCCGGCGAGGCAGACATGAACGTGGTGATGAGCTCTGATGGCGGCTTCATTGAGGTCCAGGGCACAGGCGAATCCCGTCCCATGTCGCGCCCGGAACTGGATGAGATGATGCGCCTCGCCGAGAAAGGCTGCGGCGAACTCTTTGCTGCGCAGCGGGCGGCGCTGGGGCTCTAAGCGGGCTTCAGCCGCTGATGATCTGGTTTGCCGTTAGGGCGAACAGTGTGGCGATCGTCAGGTTGCAGAAGGTACCGAGCAGGTAGTAAGACGGGTTCTGCTGGATCTTGTCGCTACGCACGAACTGTTTGACCCCGATGATAATCGCCAGGGCGCTGAACTGCTGGGCACTGACCAGAATGAAAATCAGGAGTGTTTCACACAGCCCAATCCAGAAGCCGGTCGATCCCAGATCAAAGACGCGGCCCTTGGTGCTCTCGGGAAGGGCGCCGCCCTCGGTGGCGGGGATATCGCCGGATTTGAGGCGGGGGATGCCGAGGCGGATGATCAGCGTGGAGAGAATATGCGATCCAAGCGCCATGCCGACCAGGATGGCTATATCAATTGGATTCAATTGATTTCTCCAAAACAACGAGATTCGATTGATTATAGGCTCGCAGTCGATCGATTATTTGATTTTCTGCTTCGATCACAAGATCTATTTCGGCCCGGCGGACCGCGTCAGAAACTGATTGCGGATATTTGCCCAGCCGTTCGGCGACCGCTTTCTGTGACAAGCCTTCGGCCAAGAGGATGTAAACTAGAAACTGATAGTCCGTCATCCGGGCGATGAAACCTTGGCAGAGGTTTGTCAGCAGGGTGAGTTCAATATCGCGGGCATCTTTGAAAATATGCCACTCGCCAAACCGGTTCTGCCGCTTCAGCCGGCTGATGGCTGCATTGGCGATAGTGAAAACCTCCCCGCCGATTTGGCGGATATTGGAGGTTCTGGCCCCAATCTGGCCGAACACGACCGCGAAGCGGAATGCCATTTGAACGCCCAGCCCCTTCCGCAGCGCCCGCACAATCTCGAAAGCGGCCTCCGGATGGAGGAGCAAACTGGCAATTTCGTCACCGTAACTAATCTCCAACGGCAGAATGATATCAGCTGCGTGGCGTTCGTTCAGCTGAACCAGCAGGGCTTCCAGTTGCGCAAGAAGCTCACCCCCTTTTTCAGGGCCGAAACCACTTGACCCTTTGAGGTCGCAAAGAAGAAGACAGGCGTGATCGGGGGGGAGCATGGATCAATGATATTCCATTGATCCACAAAAATCAATCTAATTCCATTGATCGCTATTCAGCCGCGACCTGGCGTTCGTCTTCTTCGCCTTCCGTGTCGAAGACGAGCAGGTCGCCCGGCTGGCATTTCAATTCGCGGCAGAGCGCTTCGAGGGTTGAGAAGCGGATCGCTTTTGCCTTGCCGGTTTTCAGGATCGACAGGTTGGCCAAGGTAACGCCCACGCGCTCGGAAAGCTCAGTGAGCGACATGCGGCGTTCCAGAAGCACACGGTCGAGGGTCACGCGAATGGTCATGTCCGTCAGTGCTCCTCAGATCGTCATTTTTTCTTCGTCGCGAAGGCGGGTGCCTTCCCGGAAGACTTGGGAAAGGATGAACAGCGCTGCCACGGAAATCCACAGTATGAGCTGGGTTGAGAGCTTTGGCGGCGCGTCTCCCACGAGGCTGGGCATGGCGCGCACAACCAGGAGTGTCACAATCCGGATGATCTCCATTGCAGCGATGGCGACGCCAATCCGCGAGAGGCGCCCGGCATTTTCCGGCACGAAGGGATCGCCCTCCACCAGGGTCAGCAAGATTCGGCGCATCTGGATGCAGATGAAGATCACACCCGGCACAATGACGCACAGCAAGCCCAGCGCGATCACGAAGCTGCCCGGCGACACGCCGTCTGCCAGCGCCTCTATGCCCGGCAGCGACGCCTCACCATTGGAGAGGCTCGCGATCAGGCCAAGGCTCAGCACGGGAATGCCGATGACGCCGAAGGCGCCTGCAATCCACATCGCCACGGTGACCAGAACGGTCATCGCCTCTGCCATCGAATTCCGGCCTGTCTTTGTCATACCCGGCCTTTTCACCCAGTTCGGTTGATGGTTTATGAAGCGGAACTTTGCCTGCGCGCCGTCCCGTTATTGCCGAATAACGATATATGCATTCGCGCATAAAGCAAGAATGGAGCCACATAACTGTGAATAATGCTACGGCTATGCCCCGCCTCGTGCCCGGAAAACTCGTGGCAGCTACACACAACAAGGGCAAGGTGTCCGAACTGAAAGATCTGTTCGCGCCCCATGGTTTTGAGGTGGTTTCTGCCCTTGAACTCGGTCTGGATGAGCCAGAAGAAACCGAGGATAGTTTTGCCGGCAATGCGCTGCTGAAAGCCCGCGCCGCCATGAAGGCGACGGGCCTGCCGGCCCTGTCGGATGATTCTGGCCTGTCCGTGACCGCCCTCGGCGGCCAGCCGGGCATCTATTCGGCCCGTTGGGCGGGCGAGCCGCGCGATTTTTACAAGGCAATGGAAAAGGTCGAGGCAGAGCTTCAGAAGTCGGGTTCACCGGACCGGTCAGCGAAGTTTGTCTGCGCGCTGGCCGTGGCCTGGCCTGATGGCACCGAAGCGGTTTATGAGGGCGAGGTGCATGGCACGCTCGTCTGGCCGCCGCGAGGGGAGAAGGGGTTTGGCTATGACCCCGTTTTCGTGGCCGATGGCGAGACCGAGACTTTTGGCGAGATGGAGCCTGCGCGGAAACATGCCATGAGCCACCGGGCGCGGGCGGTTGAAAAACTCCGCGCGGCGCTGCTCGCATGACGCAGGTTTTTGCCCCGTTCGGCCCGCATTTCGGTTTCGGTATCTACATCCACTGGCCCTACTGCGCTCGCATCTGCCCCTATTGTGATTTCAACGTCTACGCCGCCAAGGACCGGGTGACCGAGCCGCTGGTTTCTGCCATCGCCGAAGACATTCGCGCCCATCGCCGAAAGCTTCCCCAGCATGGCGCGCTGGATACGGTGTATTTCGGCGGCGGCACACCGGCGCTGCTGCGGCCCGAACAGGTTGGCGAGATCCTGAAGGCGGCGTCTGATACCTTCGGCCTCCAGGATGGGGCTGAGGTGACGCTTGAGGCCAACCCCAATGATGTTCTGAGGGCGGACCTTGTGGGTTTGCGCCGGGCGGGCGTGACGCGTCTGTCGATCGGTGTGCAGTCCATGCGCGATGCTGCCTTGGCGTTCCTTGGGCGCGATCACGATGCCGAGGCAGGCGGGGAGGCGGTGAAGCGGGCACTGAAAGTGTTCGAGTCCGTTTCCATGGATCTGATCTATGCGCGCCCCGGCCAGTCGCCCGCCAATTGGGAGGCCGAACTCGCCGACGCACTCGCGCTCGGCGCGCCGCATCTTTCGCTTTACGAGCTGACTTTCGAGCCCGCGACAGCCTTTGGAAAGGCCGCCGCGCGGGGCGATATTGTTCCGATGCCGGATGATGCACAGGCGGACCTTTACGAACTCACCCAGCAGATGACGGCGCGGGCGGGGCTGCCGGCCTATGAAGTGTCCAATCATGCCGCGTCGCCGGCGCACCAGTCACGCCACAACCTCATTTACTGGCGGGGCGGGGACTGGATCGGGGTTGGCCCCGGCGCGCATGGCCGTCTCTCGGTCAGCGGCAATCGCTATGCCACCGAGGCTGAGCGGCGCCCGGAAGCCTACATCGCCGGTCTCCAGATGCTGCAAGAAGGCTGGGCCGATGCGGGCAAGCTTCCCCCCCTCGACATTGCGCGCGAACTGCTCGCCATGGGCCTGCGCGCGGCTGAAGGCGTAGACCTGCGCCGGGTGGAGCTGGTGTCGGGCAAACAGGTGCCGCGTGACAAGCTGGCGGTGTTCGCCGAGCAGGGCTGGGTGAAAATGCAGGGATCGGAACTTTCCCTGACCGAAAGCGGCCGGCTTCTGGCTGATGCATTGACTGCGCAGCTCGCGCCCTGAGGCGGCTTCAGGCGCGCGGGTGGGCGGCGGCGTGAACTTCGCGAAGGCGCGAGGAGTCGATGCCTGTATAGACCTGCGTGGTGGAGAGGGAGGCATGGCCCAGAAGCGTCTGGATGGCGCGCAGGTCAGCCCCGTTTGCCAGCAGATGCGTAGCGAACGCATGGCGCAATGCGTGGGGCGTGGCCGTTTCCGGCAGGCCCAGATAGGCGCGCATGCGCTGCATCACGCCCTGGATGAGGCGCGGGTTCAGCGCGCCGCCTTTGGCGCCCCGGAAGAGGGGCTTGTCGCGTGTCAGCGCCCAGGGGCAGATCTCCGCATACGCATGAATGGCGTCACGCACAGCCGGGATCAGCGGCACGATGCGGACCTTGCCGCCTTTCCCCTTGATGCGCAGGCGCTCAGGGGCCGGAAGGTCAGCGCCCGTCAGGCTGAGGGCCTCTGAAATACGCAGGCCCGCGCCGTAAAGCAGCGAAAGCACAGCCGCGTCGCGCGCGCCGATCCAGGGCTCCTGATCCGGCTCGCTTTCGGCCTCGGAGATGAGGTCGCGCGCGGCATCGATGGAAACCGGGCGGGGCAGGCGCTGGGGCCGGCGAGGGCCTTGCAGATAGCCGACCTCGGCATTGTTGATGCCATGGGCGCGGTCCACCCAGCGATAGAGCGCCTTGATGGAAGAGAGGATGCGCGCCACGCTCGCGTCAGAGAGGCCCTCGCGGCGACGCTCGGCCAGATAGGCGCGGATGTCGCGCGCGCGGACGTCTGCCAGCAGGGCGAGGGAGGGTTCCCCACCCATATGCACCCGCAGGAATGCCAGGAAGAAAGAGAGGTCGCTGCCATAGGCCTCCACCGTCTTGGCGGCCATGCGGCGCTCACGGGTCAGATGGTCAAGGAAGGCGGGCAGAACGTCCATTTCCCCATCATGACATGGGCGCTGTTAAGGAGGCCTGAACGGGGCAGGCTGCAGCGGCGGACCATTAAGGTTCAGTGCCGTCCCAATCTATTACCCAGTCGATCTCGTCTTCCTCGAAGACGGTCTCTTCCGAGACAGTCTGCCCACGGATGGAGTGGCCGAGTTCGTGGATGCGCTCGCGGTCGCCGCAAACGAGGTGGTGCCAGGCGGGCAGGGGCTTGCCCTCATCGATCAGCCGGTAGGCGCAGGTGCGGGGCAGCCAGTCTACCTGTTCGACCACCACAGGGGTCAGCTGCACGCAGTCGGGCACATGCTGGCGGCGGTTGGCATAGTCAGAGCATTGGCATGTGCTGCCATCCAGCAGCTTGCAGTGCAGCCGCGTATAGGCGAGCGCCCCGGTGTCTTCGTCTTCCAGCTTGACGACACAGCATTTGCCGCAGCCATCGCACAGGCTTTCCCATTCCTCCGGGGTCATTTCCTCCAGGGTCTTGGTTTTCCAGAAGGGTTTGGGCCTTGGCATTCCGTCAGGCTTTCAGCGCGGACCATTCGGGCGTCTTGTCGATCACGCCGCTGGCATACCAGCAGGAAGAGGTGACGCGTTCGCCGCCGGCCTTCACATCGTTCATGATCGCGGTGACCAGCTTCTTGCCGAGGCCGCGCCCGCCAATGGCATCTGGCACGATGGTATGGGTGATATGGCGCACGCCAGGCTGGCGGCGCTCATAGGTCAGGTAGGCTTCAACACCGTCAACGATCAGGCTGTAGCGCTGGCGGCCGGCGTCATGGGTGATGGTCTGGCTCATGCGAAAATGTCCGTCTGTTTGCTGGCAAGCTGTTTACGGATCCAGCCGGGCAGGAGGAAGAAGGCAATGCCAGTCAGCCAAACCGGCGTCACCACCAGCCCGGCGCCAATGAAGGCGCCGACAACATAGGCCGCGTCTTCGTGGCTGCTCTCTTCGGCTGTGACCCCGATCACCGCGAAACTGGTGATCGCGATCCCCGCAAGGATCCAGATCACGCCCAGTATCCTCAACAGAATGCCCATCTGCCGGCCTCTCTCAGTCTCTTGCCTGGTTAAGCCAGAACGTCCTGCCATTCGGGGTGCTTGCCGATCTGCGCCTTGGCGAAGGGGCAGAGAGGGATGATCTTCACGCCAGCTGCGCGGGCATCTTCCACCGCCCGCTGAACCATCGCCTGACCGGCGCCTTTGCCGCGCAGGGCGTCGGGCACGCCGGTATGGTCAATGATCAGGCGCGTGGCCCCCGCCTTGGAATAGGTCATTTCGGCCGTGTGGCCATCGATGGTGACAAGGTAGCGCCCGCCGGTTGGGCCGTCCTCGCGTTTGACGTCCAGATCGCTCATGCCGGGCTCCTTTGCTGGCTTTGGCCGAAGGTGGGGCAGGCGCGGCAAAAGCGCAATGCCTGGCCCCGTTCCCATTTGTGGCCGGGCGGGCTAGGGCAGGTGCATGACGCGGCTGCTGACCCATCCGGAGATCGAGTGGCGGGAGGATGGCACTCCTGTCGCGACCGCCTTTGGGGACGTGTATTTTTCCGTGGAAGACGGCCTTGCCGAGACGAGGGCAGTGTTCCTGAACGGCTGCGGCCTGCCGGACGCCTGGGCCGGCCGGCGCCAGTTCACCGTTGCCGAGACCGGCTTTGGCACGGGTCTCAATTTCCTCGCCCTCTGGCAGCTCTGGCGTCAGCATCGGCCGCATCCGCAGGCGCGGCTCAGCTTTGTCAGCTTTGAAGGCTTCCCGCTGAGGGGGGAGGACGCGGCCCGCGCCTTTGAAACCTGGCCGGAGCTTCGCCCGCTTGCGGCACAGCTGCTGGCGCGCTGGCCGGGGCCGGTGCGCGGCCTGCGTCATCTCACCTTTGAGGAAGATGGTATCGAACTCATCCTGCATCTGGGCGACATCGCACAAATGCTGCCGGCGAGCCGTTTCAAAGCTGATGCCTGGTTTCTTGACGGGTTCAGCCCGGCAAAGAATTCGGGCATGTGGGCGGACGATATGTTTCCGCTGATCGCCGCGCGCACAGCGCCCGGCGCGCGGGCAGCGACCTTTACCGTGGCGGGCGATGTGCGGCGCGGGCTGTCGGCCGCCGGGTTTGACGTTCAGAAGGCGGAAGGCCATGGCCGCAAGCGGCAAAGGCTGGAAGCATTTTTTCCGGGTTCTCCTGCGCCGCAAGCGCTGCCACGCCGGGTGGCGGTACTCGGGGCGGGGATTGCAGGGGCGTCTGTCGCCTGTCGTCTTGGGCAGGTGGGCGTTAAGGCGGTTGTCTTTGATCCGTCTCCGGAACCGGCCTCGGGGGCGAGTGGCAATCCCCTCGCGCTGATGATGCCGCGCCTGGACGCTGGTGACACCCCGGAAGCGCGCCTTCTGATTGATGCTTATCTTGCCGCGCGGGAATTCTATTCTGGCCGCCCCGGCGCCGAGTGGACCGAGGTGCGCCAGCCGCCGCGAAACGAGACGGAAGTCAAGCGGTTTGAAAAGCTGCTGACGGACCCGCCATTCCCGCTTGAAGATCTCGAAGCGATTTCAGGGGGTGGCCTGCTGCATAAGCGGGCGATGATCCTCCGTCCCCGGCAGATGGTGGCATCGCTGCTGGAGGGTGCGGAGTTGTGCCTTGGCGCAATGCCAGAGGTGGACCTTGCTGGCCGGCGCGTGAATGGAGAAGCGTTTGATGCGCTTGTCATCGCCAGCGGTATGGCGCTGCGCGCCTTGCTGCCGGCGCTGGAGCTTACTGGGCGGCAGGGGCAGGTGGAGCATCTGACGGGCGCCGTCGCAGCGCCGCCGTCGGCGATTGCTTCGGGCACGTACTGCATCGCGACAGGCGGGCAGCGCCTCTGGGGCGCAACCTTTGAGCCGGCCGGGCCTGGCGACAGCGCGGCGGTGAGCGAGGCGGCGCGGGCGGAGAATCTGGCAGGTCTAAGCGCGCTCTGGCCCTGGTGGGTGCATGAAGCGCAGAAGGGCGGGGCGGTTTCCCGCGCTTCTGTAAGGGCCACAACGCCCGACCGCTTGCCGCTCATTGGCGCTGCGCCGGATGAGGCCGCAATTACAGCGATCTGGGATGGCCGGACGGACCGGGATGACTGGCCCGCGCTGCCGGGTGTTCATGTGGCGGGAGGATTTGGCAGCCGGGGGTTTACCTGGGCGCCCTGGGCGGCTGGCCTGATTGCGGCAGAGCTTTGTGGAGCCCCGCCGCCGGCGGATCTGCCGTCCCTCCGGGCTGTCAGCCCATCGCGGCAGATCCTCCGGCGTCTGAGGAAGGCGCGCTGAAGGTCAGGGCGCCTGCACGAAGAAGACCCGTACGCCGCCATTTTCGTGGCGTTCGAGGTTCACCGACAGGCCTGCCACTTCAAGGGACATGTTGCCTGCGATGGAGCTGAGGATGACGGTGGCCGCCAGAATTGCGACGGCCAGTCCGCCGAGTAGCCAATTGTTATGCACGAGATGCCCCTGTTTCATCGGTCCGGTCCTTGGGCGGAGTAGGTGTGGGTGGGCGGAGAGCCCGGTCAGTTGCCTTTTTCGAGGTCACGGAATTCCTGGCGAAGGCGCCATTCATCCGAGGTGACGGCGCGCTCCAGGTTTTTCAGGCGTTCGTCGAGGTCCATGAAGGTATACTTGATGGTGCCGAACGTGGCGCGTGGGCGGTCCTGCACGCCGCGCCAGAACGCGTCTTCATCCGGGCTCATGGAGCCGTAGCCGATCGGCGTCCGCGGCGTAATCATCCAGATCACGATATAGGTCACCACGGCAACCGGGCCGAGACCGATCACGGTAAGGACAGCAAACAGTACACGGACGAGAACGGGTTCCCAGCCAAACCGGTCTGCCAGACCGCCGCAGACGCCGGCAATCACACTGTCACGGCGCGAACGGTAGAAGCGTTTCGGGTTGGGGGAGTTGTAGGGATCGTAAGAGCGGGACATTTCCTGTCTCCTTATTCGTCAAGAGTGGGGCGGCGGGGGCGCGGGGGCGGGCGAGGTGTTTCGGCGTTCCGGGCTTCGAGCAGCGATTCGAGGGTCTCGATGCGCCGCTCCATAGCCTTGGCGGAGCGCCACAGGTCCTCGAGCATGCGCTCGTCGTCGGGCTGGAGGGTCTTCTGGCGCCGCCAGAGCGTGATGTAGTGAAACACCATGCCCGGCAGCACCACGAAGAGGGCCAGGATCGCGACGAGCGGGATCAGCATCTCGTCCATGATCACTCCTTGCCGGCGGCAGAGGCCGCAGACCGTTCCTCACGCGCCTGGGCGATGAGGCCCGGCGTGCAGATCAATGCGAGAAAGCCGAAGAGGCAAACCAGCGAGAATACCATTGATCAGCCCTCCGACTTCTTCGCCGGCGCCTTGCCTTTGCGGGCTTTCAGCGCGGCGAGTTCCTTCTCGATCGACTCGTTCTGCTCAAGCTCGGCAAACTCCTGCTCCAGGCTCGGCTCACGTCCGCGGATGGTGTCGGCATAGGCCTCCATCTCGTCGACTTTGCGCTCCAGCTGGTTGTAGCGGAGGATCGCTTCGTCAGCGCGGCCATCATACATCTGGCTGCGCATGCGGATGCGTTGCTCGGCCGCTTCGCGGCGCATCACCAGGGCGCGGTGCTTTGCCTTGGCTTCGTCGAGCTTGGCCTGCAGCTTCGTCAGGTCTTCCTGGCGGCGGTCGAAGGCTTCCTCGGCGACTTTCATCGCATGATGACGGCGCTCGATTTCGGTTTCGCATTTCTGCTTGGCAATCAGCGCGCCGCGGGCGAGGTCTTCACGGCCCTTGTCGATGGCCAGTTCGGCCTTGGCGGCCCAATCATCGCGCGTGGCCGTGAAGTGGGCGATTTCGCGCTCCATTTCTTTCTTGTCGGCCATGGCGCGGGCAGCGGCCGTGCGCACTTCCACCAGCGTGTCTTCCATTTCCTGGATGATCAGGCGGGCAATTTTTTCGGGGTTTTCGGCGCTGTCGAGCATCGCATTGAGGTTCGAGTTGATGATGTCGCCGAGGCGGGAGAAGAGACCCATGGGGTTATTCCTTTCGTGACTGGAGATCAGAAGAAGAGGCCGCCGAGCAGCACGCCGGCAGCGAAGAACATCCACGTCTCCGCCCGGCGCGAGGCGAGCCAGCGGCCAAAGCGGCCGGCATCGGTGCGCGGTGTGTAGGGATCGTCCTGGTAGCTCATTTCTGGTTCGTCCTTGGTTTGCAGTGGTTGGCAACGCCCGTCGCCCTGATGCCACTTCCATTTCAAGAGGCGTGCCAGTTTGGGATTAATTTCATAACTCATTGTTTTGTTTGAATAAAAAACTTTTTTGCGGCATGGTGTTAAGAATTGGAAGGCGAATAAAGCTAAAAATATAGTAGAAATAGCCGAAGAGATTGGCTAATTTAACAAAATGGAGCAGCGTACAACTCAGCTGATTGGCGAATCTGCCGCCTGGCTCAGCGCGCTCGAGCACGCGAGCCGGCTCGCGCCGCTCGACCGGCCCGTGCTGGTGATCGGCGAGCGGGGGACGGGTAAGGAACTCGTCGGCGAGCGGTTGCACTTCCTGTCCAGGCGCTGGGAAGGCCCATTTGTGAAGGTGAACTGTGCGGCACTTTCGGAAACCCTTCTGGATTCAGAGCTTTTCGGCCATGAGCGCGGCGCGTTTACCGGCGCCACCGAGATGCGGCGCGGCCGGTTTGAGATGGCGGACGGGGGCACGATCTTCCTCGACGAGATCGCCACAGCCTCGCAACAGGTGCAGGAAAAGCTGCTGCGGATCGTGGAATATGGTGAATTTCAACGGGTTGGCGGCTCCAAGGTGCTGTCGACTAATGTGCGGATCGTGGCGGCGACGAATGCCGATCTTCCGGCGCTGGCGGAGGCGGGGCAGTTCCGCTGGGACCTCTTGGACCGGCTATCATTTGATGTGGTGACGCTGCCGCCGCTGCGGGCGCGGCATGGCGACAAGACCCTGCTGGCGCAGTTCTTTGCCCGCCGCATGGCGGTTGAAATGGCTCAGGATTTTCCAGGTTTTGCGCCCTCTGCGCTGGAGGCGATCGAGGCCTATCACTGGCCCGGAAACATCCGGGAACTGCGCAATTTCGCCGAACGGCTGGCGCATCGCGCCCTCCTTTTGGCGCCGCAGGAACCGGTGCGCTTCGAGCCCTCGGCGCTTGATCCGTTTGCCTCTCCCTGGCGGCCAAAACAGGCCTCGAAAAACTCCAACCATTCCTCCAACCAGGGGCGAGAAAACTCCAACGGTGTTGGCGTTTCTGTGAGCGCCCCGGCGCCTACCAGCGCTGCCGGTCTCCAGCCCGCAGAGCGGCCGCCCACTCCTGCACGCGGCTTTGAGGATGCTGTCCGCCTGTTCGAGATGCAGCTGATCGATGACGCGCTGGCAGATGCGGGCGGCCATCAGGGCAGGGCCGCTGAGGCCCTCGGCCTCACCTATCATCAGCTGCGGGGTCTTCTCAAAAAGCATGGTTATGCCAAACGCGCCGGCTAGGCCGCGCCGCCCGATCCGGACAAATGCGTAGAGCCGCAAGCGCTGAACACATTAGATTTCAGACAGATGTGGCGGACCAATACGGAAGTGAGTCGCCACTGGCAGCTTCCTGATGCATACTTATGTTTAGGATAGCTCTTATGGTCACAGGCAAAGGAGACGCCCATGCAAATTCAGATCACCGGCCGGCATTTGGAACTGGGTGAAGCGTTGCGAGGGCGGATTGAGGAGGGGCTCGAAGCGGCCGTCTCCAAGTATTTCAGCCGCACCGGCGACGCCAATGTTTTCGTGTCCCAGCAGGGCCCGTTCGTGGAAGTGGACTGCAATGTCCACCTGCCGTCGGGCATCATCCTGCAATCTACGGGCAAGGCGAACGATCCCTATGCGGCGCTGGAGGTCAGTCTCGACAAGATGGAAAAACGGGTGCGCCGCTATAAGCGCCGCCTGAAAGACCATCACACCAATGGCCAGCCCGCTTTGCCGGCGGAAGTGGCCGCAGAAATACTGTTCCAGGCCACCGATGACGACACCGAAGATTCGGTGGATACGGGAGTGGAGGTCGGTGATGCACCCCTTACGGTTGCAGAAACCCAGGTTCAGATCCGCACGATGAGCGTTTCTGAGGCAGTGATGCAGCTGGAATTGCAGGATGTCCCGGCGCTGATGTTCAGAAATGCTAGCCATGACGGACTTAATATGGTCTACCGCCGCCCCGATGGGCACATTGGTTGGGTTGACCCTGCCAACACGCCCCGGAATTAACGCGACGCGCCACGGAAAGTTGTTTGATGGCCACCGATCTGAGTGCTCTGCTGCAAGGTGGGGTGATCATCCCCTTTCATGAGGCGACCAGCCGGAAGCAGGCGATTCACGTCCTGTGTGAGGCCCTGAGCGATGCGACGGGCATTGGCGCGCGCGCCATCGAAGACGCCGTGATGGAACGCGAGCGGCTTGGCTCCACGGGTGTGGGGGAGGGCGTTGCCATCCCGCACGCCCGCCTGCCGGGGCTCTCCGCGCCGGTCGGCGGCTTCCTGCGGTTGGCTCAGGGGGTCGATTTCGAAGCGATTGATGACCGCCCCTGCGATCTCATTTTCATGCTTCTGGCGCCCGACGGTGCAGGGGCGGACCATTTGCGTGCGCTTGCCCAGGTCAGCCGGTTCTTCCGTCAGGTTGCCGTGCGCGACGGCCTGCGCAAGGCCCGCAATGAAGCCGAGATCAAGGCGCTGATCTGCAGGGATCCGGTCACTGGAGGCTGACGGGTCTTCGCCCGGCATTCCGGATAAGGAAAAACCCCGCCTCAATGAGGCGGGGTTCTTTGTGTGTGGGCTGAGGGCCGCGATCAACCTTCGGCGGGCGAAGGCTCGCCGAAGCCGCGATTGCGCAGCAGCGGCTCGATGCCCGGATCAGAGCCGCGGAAGTTGCGGTAGAGTTCGTCAGTTTCCCGCAGACCGCCGGATTCGAAGATCCATTGTTTCAGCTTCGCGGCGATCTCCGGATTGAAGATGTCACCGGACTGTTTGAAGGCGTCAAAGCCATCCGCATCCAGAATTTCTGCCCACAGGTAGGAATAGTAACCAGCGGCATAGCCGCCGGCAAAGATGTGGGAGAAATAGGTCGAGCGGTAACGCGGCTCGATGATTTCCGGGATGTTGTATTTCGCCAGCACCGACTTTTCGAACTCACGGGCGTCGGTAATTGCATTGGCTTCTTCCGAAGACAGCATGTGCCAGTGAAGGTCGATCAGCGAGGCCGCGATGAACTCGGTCGTCTTGAAGCCCTGATTGAAGGTCGAGGCGCGGTTCATCTTCTCGACGAGTTCCATCGGGATCACTTCGCCGGTCTCATGATGGCGGGCATACATCGCCAGCACCTGCGGCTCGCTCCACCAGTGTTCCATCACCTGGGAGGGGAATTCGACATAATCGGGCCCGCCATAGACGCCGGAGAAGCTCGGATAACGGATCTTCGTCAGCAGGCCATGCAGGCCGTGGCCGAATTCGTGGAAGAGGGTTTCCACTTCGGTCGGCGAAAGCAGTGTCGGCTGGCCGGCTGCCGGGGTCACCAGGTTCATATTGTTGGTGATGATCGGGCGGATGGTCTCGCCATCAATCTCGGAAGCTGACCGGTAGGTGCTCATCCAGGCACCGCCGCGCTTGGAATCGCGGGCATACATGTCCACCATGAAGAGGCCAAGATGCTCGCCGGTGGCGCTATCCTTGATCTCGTAGGACTTCACGACCGGATTCCATCCGGGTACGTCCACTTCCTCGATGGAGATATTGAAGAGGCGCGAGGCCACTTCAAAGGCGCCATCGAAAGTGGCGTCGAGCTGGAAATAGGGGCGCAGCTGGTTTTCGTCGAAGGCGTATTTGTCGGCGCGGACCTTCTCCGAATAGAACCACCAGTCATGGCCGAGAATGTCATGGCCGGCGATCTTCTGCATGTCTGCCTGTTCTTCTGCGGCGCGGGCGAGACCCGGCTCGAGAACTTTCTGCAGGAATTCCAGCGCCGCTTCGGGCGTGTGCGCCATACGCTCTTCAAGCACATAATGCGCGTGGCTCTGATAGCCCATCAGCTCGGCGCGCTTGGCGCGCAGCTGGGCCAGTTTGATGGCCAGCGGGCCGTTATCATACTGGCCGGAGGAGGCGACGGTGCGGTAGCCGTCGAACAGTTGCTGGCGCAGTTCGCGGTCTTCGGCGCTTGCCATGAAGCCTTCAAAGAAGGAGCGGCTGAGGCCCACGGACCATTTTTCTTCGCCGTCCACCTTGAGGGCATTCTTGAAGTCCTCGCTCAGGCCGCCAAGGCGTGCCGGATCGGTGATCTCCAGCTTGAACGCGTTGGTGGCGTTGAGAAGGTTCTGGCCATAGGTGGTCGTCAGGCCGGAGATTTCGGCGTTGAGCTTGGCGACTTCTGCTTGCACTTCCGGAGCAAGGTCTGCGCCGGCGCGGACGAAGTTGCGGTGCGTCAGCTCCAGCAGGCGGGCTTCCTGCTCGTCCAGGCCCAGGCGGTCCCGCTGATCGTAGACCGCCTTCACGCGGGCGAAGAGTTTCGGGTTGAAGGTGACGGCATCCTGCTCACGGGTGAGCATCGGATAGATTTCGCCTTCGAGCGCATTGAGCGCGTCATTGGTGTCGGTATTGGTGATGTTGCCGAAGACGCGGATGACCCTGTCGAGCGACTTGCCGGATTTCTCCAGCGCCAGGATGGTGTTTTCGAAGGTCGGCTCTTCGGGATTGCCCACGATGGCGTCGATCTCGGCGCGCATCTCGACGATGCCCTTCTTGACCGCCGGCATATAGTGCTCGTCCTTGATCTCGGCGAAGGGCGGCACGCCATACGGGCCGCTCCATTCAGCGCGGAAGGGATTTCCTTCCAGCTCGGCATCGCTGATTTCAATCTCGGGCAGTTCGATCTGCGTGGTGATCTCGGCTTCGGGCTGGGCCGGTTCCGGGGCGCCGCAGGCGGCGGTGGCAGCAAGGACGAGAGCGGCAGCGCCGCCCTTCAGGGCATCGGACATTTTCATCATGCTTCCTCTGGCAATGAAGATTGCACGCGGTTTAGCCGCCAGGGGCGCAGATTTCCAGTCAATCGGGCAGAAAGGGGCGAATTCAGCCCCTCATCTGGCCCTGGCGGCGCATGTTTCGGCCTATCGGGGAAGGCCGGCTACGATCCGGTGGTATTCTTCCAAGGTTTCCTCAAAAATCTGGGCCACCGGCTTTACCTCTTTGATGCGGCCGGCCACCTGGCCGGTGAGCGCGATCCCGGCTTCCAGGTCGCCGCCGAAATAGACGTCCTGTGTCTTGGCAAACTCCCCGAAGATGTTGGGGCTGCCTCCCTTTTCGATGCGGCTGGTGCGCTCGGTTCGCAGGGCCCTCAGGGCGGGGCCTGGGCCTTGGCGGTTCAGGAAGACGGTGTCCGTCGCGTCGGCGGTGACAATCGCATCTTTCCAGTTGGGGTGAACCGGGCTTTCCGCGCTGGAGAGGATGCGCGTGCCCATTAGGACGCCTTCGGCGCCAAGGGCAAAGGCGGCTGCCATGCTGCGCCCGTCCGTGATGCCGCCGGCTGCGACGACCGGCACATCCACCGCCTCGCACACCTGCGGGATCAGCACCATGGAGGCGACATCCCTGGCGTTCTTGAAACCGCCGCCTTCGCCGCCCTCAACGATGAGCCCGTCGACGCCCGCCTCGATCGCGCGCATCGCGCCGGAGAGGGAGGGCACCACATGGAACACAGTCAGCCCGGCTTCCTTCAGCGTGGCGGTATATTTCATCGGGTCGCCGGCAGAGGTGGTGACGAATTTGATGCCCTGGTCAATGATGAAGGGGATGATGTTCGGATCGCGGACGAAGGCCTGGGCAACGTTTACGCCGAAGGGTTTCTCCGTCAGCGTTTTCATCTTCTTGATCTCTTCACGGATGGTATCGAGTTCGCCCGAAGACGTTTCGATGATGCCCATGCCGCCAGCGTTTGAAACCGCCGAGGAAAGCTGAGAGCGCGCAATCCAGCCCATGGCGGCCTGGACGATGGGCTTTTCGATGCCCAGCATATCGGTGATGCGGGTTTTCACGGGCTTGGCGGTCATGGGCGGGGTTCCTCCGGGACGTTTCTTTATGTGCGGGATCAGTGAGGCCGCTGATGCGGCGAAAGGCAAGGGGGCGATGATCAACCGCCGCGCGGCATGGGGGTGCCGTAAAGCCCTGCGAAATGCCGCGCAATCAGCCGGGCAGAGGGGAGGAAGGCATGGCCGTTTGCTTCATTGTAGGTAACGTTTTCCGCGCGGGGCGAGCCGTCTGCGAGCACCAGGGTCGGTGCGTTGTGCTTGCTCGGTCCAAGCAGATCGACAATCGGGCCGCGGGGATGATCAATGCCTACATAGACGACATCGAGTGTTTCCTTCAGCGCAGGATGCCAGGCGATGAGGCCCCAGATCTCGGCGCATTCCGGGCAGAATTCGCGCTGTCCATTGGCCTGGAAGCCGGGCGGGAGAAGAAACAGCGTGTCGCGGGGCATGGTGAGGGAGTCCTGTTTCAGGTGTTGAAAAAACCAAATAGACCCTGACCGGCCTGCGTGGCCAGCCAGGCAAGGGCACCCAGATAGGCCAACGTGGCCAGGATCAACAGATATCCGGCAATTACCACCAACCCGTCGCGCTGCGACATGCCGATGGACATCAGGAGAATGGCGTAGGCCGGCAGGGTGTTTGTGAAGGGGATGATCCCGAAGGGCGCCATCAGCAGCAGCGCGGAAAAGATCAGCGCGACGCCATTGATCCGCGCCGGCATGCCGGAGGCCGTCAGCCCTTTCAGGCGCGGCCGGATGAAGCGTTCAATCCGGGCAACGGCGCTGAGGCCCCGTTTCAATGTGCCCTTGAGCTTGCCTGCATCGAATTCCTTGCGCGCCAGGCGCCGGGGCAGCCAGGGCATGCGATTGGCGGTGATGCCTGCCGCGATCAGGATGATGGCAGGCCCGAAGACGGAGCTGAGGCCTGGGATAGACACCGGGAGAAGAAACGGGATGGTGAGGAGGGCGCAAAGGAACAGGAGCCCCTGTTCCCCCATCAGATCGAACAAGCGGCGCAGGGAAATGGTCGGCATGTCGATCGACTCCAGCGTTTTCTCCAGGGTCACATGGAGCGGGTCTTTCGTATCCTGGAAGTCCTGAATGGCCGGCCGGTTCACGTGCGCTCCTGTCTCCTGAGCCGGGCAGATGGGGCCGGAAATGCGGGAAAATAAGGGCAGGCAGCCCGAAACACAGGGAAATATGGCCTTGCCAGCCTGCCCGGCGCGCCTAGGCTGGCGTCAAAACCGGCCGGAGGAACCATGAGCGCGCACTACGACATCACGGCAGAGAAATGGGAACGTTTCACCTTCGAGCGGAAGGGGCGTGTGCTGACCGCCTACATCACCTCCGATCACCCGGTGAACGGTGTGGACGAGGCGATGCACACAGAGCTTGCGCTCGTGTTCAACTGCCTGCAGCGTGATACCGAGAGTGATCTCATCATCCTCTCCGCCAAAGGCCGGGCCTTTTGTGCGGGCGGGGATTTCGACTGGTTCGAGGAGCAGATTGCCCACCCCGAACGCTTCCGCGCCATCGGCTGGGATGCCAAGCAGATCGTGGTGACGCTGCTGCAAATGGAAAAACCGATCATCTGCCGCATGAACGGTGCTGCCGCAGGCCTCGGCGCCACCATCGCGCTGCTCTGCGATGTGATCATTGCCGACGAGACGGCCAAGATCGGCGATCCGCATGTGAAGGTGGGGCTCGTGGCCGGGGATGGCGGCGCGCTGATCTGGCCGCAGCTGATCGGCTTTGCCAAGGCGAAGGAACTGCTGATGACGGGCGACCTCTTGAGTGCGCCAGAAGCCAAGGCGCTCGGCCTTATCAACTATGCCGTACCGGCCGGGGAACTCGACGCCAAAGTGGACGAGATCGTCGGCAAGATCATGGCCAATCCCAAATGGGCTGTGCGCTGGACGAAGACGACCGCGAACATTCCGCTCCGCGCGCTGGCCGCGCAGCTGATGGACGCCAGCATCGGCTGGGAGAGCGTGTCAAACTATCTGGGCGACCGGAAAGAAGCCGTGGCGGCGTTCAAGGAGCGGCGGGCCGCGAAGCTGACGGGGGAGTGAAACACCCCCTCTCTCCAGGGAGAGGGGAGAAGGTTTGACGCCGCGCCTTGCCCGTACTAAATGCGCTTTCGTGGTGATTTGGCCGGCCGGCTTGCAGCCACGTTAAACAACTCGCTAAAGGGCCGAGAAGCAGGGAAGCCGGGGTTCCGGGCCTGCCTTTCCCCTGAATTGCGGCGTTGTTTGTGAGACCTGAAGCGGGCCGAAGAGGACGTTTGAGCCATGCCGATCCGCATTCCCGATACGCTGCCCGCGCGTGAAACCCTTCTCAAAGAAGGCGTTGCGGTGATGCGTGAGACCGATGCCATCCGGCAGGACATCCGGCCGCTACAGATCGGCCTCCTGAACCTCATGCCCAACAAGATCCGCACCGAGACGCAGATCGCCCGGCTGATCGGCGCCTCTAACACCTCGCAGGAACATCTGATCAGCTTCTATCAGACCTGGGAAGAAATCCGGGAGCGGAAGTTTGACGGCTTCATCGTGACCGGCGCTCCAGTGGAAACCCTGCCCTTTGAAGAGGTCAATTACTGGGACGAGCTGACCCGGATCTTCGACTGGACACAGACGAACGTGCATTCGCCGTTCTATATCTGTTGGGGCGCGATGGCGGCGGCCTATCATTTCCACGGCCTGCCGAAACATCTGCTCGAGGCCAAAGCCTTCGGCGTATTCCGCCACCGCAATCTTGATCCGGCCTCGCCCTATCTTTCGGGCTTCTCGGATGATTTTTCCATTCCCGTTTCACGCTGGACAGAGGTGCGCCGCAGCGAAGTGCTGGAGCGCCCCGAACTCCGCCTGCTGATTGACAGTGATGATACCGGCCCCTGCCTGCTGGAGGACCGTGCGCGGCGTAGCCTCTTCATGTTCAACCATGTTGAATACGATTCCTTCTCCCTGAAGGAGGAGTTTGAGCGCGACCGGGAAGCGGGCAAGCAGATCCAGGTGCCCTATGGCTATTTCCCCGGCGACGATCCCACCCGCCAGCCGCTCAATCGCTGGCGAAGCCATGCCCATCTCCTGTTTGGCAACTGGATCAACCAGACCTACCAGTCCACGCCGTTCAGCCTTGACGAAATCGGCGGTTAGCTCAGAAGTGCGGCATGACCTATTTTGCCGCAGAACCTGAGCATGTGACTGAAATCCGCCGCCAGCTTTCCCGCTGGGTGGCCGAAAAGATGCCGCGCGAGAAGCGCCGGCAATGGGACCGTGAGGCTACGTGGGACAGGGGCCTTTTCCGCGAGATTGCGGAAATGGGGCTGATCGGCCTGACCATTCCGGAAGAGTATGGCGGGCAGGGGGAGGACATTTACGCCGCCGCCGCCGTGATCGAGGAACTCTGCCAGGGCGGGCCCAGCATGGCCGGGCCTTATATCCATGCCGCCTTCTATGGCGGGCTAAATATTTCCGAGAACGGATCGAAGGCGCAGAAAGAAGAGCTGCTGCCGAAGCTGGCGCGCGGGGAACTTTTCCTCGCCTATGGCCTGTCGGAGCCGAATGTCGGCGGAGACCTGCCAAGCGTCGAGACGCGCGTGGAGCGCCAGGGGGGTGAGATCGTCATCCAGGGCGCCAAGCGCTGGTGTACCGGGGCGGACTGGGCGGACTATATCTACTGCCTCTGCCGCTCCGGTGAGCCGGGCGCACGGCATGGTAACCTTACCTTCGTCCTTGTGCCGACAAAGGCAAAAGGCGTCACCATGGCGCCGATCGAGCATGCGAACCTGCGCTATACCCATTCGATGGATGTGTTCCTGGATGATGTGCGCCTTCCCGAAACGGCCATTGTCGGTGGGCCGGAGAAATGGAACAAAGGCTGGGAGGCGCTCGCCGGCCGCGCGCTGGACGTGGAGAAGATCGAGATCACGGCAGTCGCCTTCGGCCTTGCCCGCGCCGCGCTGGAGGAAGCCTGGCGCTATGCCGGCGAGCGCGAACAGTTCGGCAAGCGCATAGGCCAGCATCAGGCAATTGCCCACAAGCTCGTCACCGCCCGGACGAAACTCGCCGCCTGCCGCCACATGCTCTATCACGCCGCGTGGCTCGCGGGCACGGGCCAGCCCTGCTCGTCAGAGACGGCGATGGCAAAGCTCTATGTGGCCGATACCGGCGTTGAGATTGGCCTCGCCTGTCAGCAGGTGATCGGGGCCTATGGTCTGTCGGATGCTTACGATATCGAGCGCAACCTGCGTGATCTTCTGGGCATGCCAATCGTAGGCGGATCATCTGATATGCAGAAGAACAACCTCGCGCGGATGTGGCGGCTCTGATGGACACTGCTGCCGCGCCGGAACTTTCCTATGCGGCGTATTTCGACGACCCGCTGAAGCGGGCGCTGGTGCGCGCCGTGGAACGGGCAACGGGACAGCCAAAACTTGCCCGCCTCTATGAGCGCTACCGTGCCGGGGAGCTGGGCGAAACCGGCTTTTTCGATGCAGCGATTCGCTTGCTGCAGCTTTCCGTCCTGTTTGACGAGGCGCGACTCGCCGCCATGCCGGGCGAGGGGCCTCTGGTGATTGTGGCGAACCACCCCTTCGGCGTGCTGGATGGGCTCGTCATCAGCTGGCTGGTCGGGCGGCGGCGGCAGGATTTCAGGGTGCTGACCAATTCTGTTCTGGATGCCGTGCCCGAGGCAAAACCGTATCTGTTGCCGGTGGACTTTGCCGGAACGCGGGAGGCCGTGGCGGCCAATATCTCGATGCGCAAGGCGGCGCTAGCGCATGTGAAGGCGGGCGGGTGCGTGATCGTGTTTCCGGCGGGCGGTGTGTCGACAACGCCCGGCCCGTTTGATCCCCTGGCCGTGGATGATGACTGGAAGCCGTTCACGGCGAAACTCATCACCCATGGCCGCGCCGCTGTGACGCCGGTTTTCTTCGAGGGGCAGAATTCGCGCCTTTTCCAGATCGCCTCGCACCTGTCGCTGGAGCTGCGCCTTGCGCTCGTCTTCCGCGAGGTGCGCCGGCGGATGGGTAAGACGCTGACGGTCGGTATTGGTGAAACTTTGAGCCCGGCGATGCTGGAAGCGGCCGGAAAACGGCGTGATCTGATGGAGTTCCTGCGCGAGCGAACCTATGGGCTTGCGCCGGGGGGGCGCGCTTTGCGATACCATGAGGCAACACAGCGCTTCATGGCAAAGAAGCCGCGCGTGTTCCGCTGATCGGAGGGGTGAAGATGAGCGACAGCTTTGGTGAGGCCGCCGATACAGCCATCGAACATGCCGGGGCCGACGCTGCCGCCGGCCTGACTGCGGCGAAGGGAAAGGCTGCAGGAACGCATTGCCAGAACTGCGGCGCGGCGCTTGCCGGGGAGTTCTGCCATCAGTGTGGCCAGAGCGCCCAAAGCCTGCGGCGGCCCTTCTGGGCGCTGATCAGCGAGGGGCTGGAAACCTTCTTTGCCGTCGATGGTCGCGTAGCGCGCACCCTTCCGGCGCTGCTGCTGCGCCCCGGCCGGATGACGCGGGCTTATATCGATGGCCAGCGCGCGCGTTTCATTCCGCCCTTCCGGCTCTATGTGCTTGCTTCGCTGGTCTTCTTTATCGTCCTGCCGCTGGTCACGGGGCAGGGGCTGAACGTGATCCCGGGGGGCACTCAGAATTTCGAGGATGCCCGCATCGAGATTGAGCGGGCTTATGCCAAAGGGGAAATTACCGAAGAGGAATATCGCGGCGCGCTTGAAGGGGTGAATGAGGTGGAAGCCATGTGGAAGGCTGGCCCCTCGATTTTGACGCCGACCCCGCCGGAACCTGATGGTGAAGACGCCGGCGCGCCCACAGACGAAACGGCGCCCGCGCCTGCCGAAGACGAGTGGGCCGGCATCATCCCGGCCGATGCGCTGGAAAGCGTGCGGGAAGCAGGCGAGCGCGGCGATGAAGATGCCGCCCGCTTTGCAGAGGTGATTGACAATCCCGGGCGGCTTGCAGAGCAGACCGAGAAATGGATCCCGCGGATGATGTTCGTCCTCCTGCCGGTCTATGCGTTGCTGCTGGGACTGGTTTATCTGTGGCGGCGGCAGTTTTTCTTCTTCGACCACCTGATCGTATCGCTTCATTTCCATTCAGCCTTGTTCTTCGCCATGACGCTGGGCGTGCTGGCGGGCTTCGTTGTGGGCGGCGGATGGGTGGCGCTTGCCTTGATCATCTATTCCAACTGGTATCTCTACCGGTTGAACCGTGTCGTGTATGGCCGGGGTGTCTACAGCTCTGTGCTCCGGGTGCTGACACTGGACAGCATCTATTTCTGCATCCTCCTGTCGGCCTTGCTGACGGCGGTGATCCTCGGGGCGCTGTCGCTGTGATCAGACCAGCAACGCTGCGCGCCGAAGCGCTGAAACTGCCCCACGCGGTCGAGCGCCCGCATTTCGACTGGGCGAGTTTCCGCGTCGATGCGCCCAAAGGGAAAATCTTCTGCACGCTGCCGCCCCATCATGAGTTCTCAAACGTGTTCCTCACCGCGGAGGAACAGCGGATGCTGTGCGAGGCTGAACCGGGCATCTTCTTCCCCGTGCCGAACAAATGGGGAGAGAAGGGCGCGACGTCCCTGCGCCTTGCTGCCTGCGATCTTGCGACCCTGCGTTCGGCGCTCGTCATGTCCTGGCGCCACGCCGCCCCGCAGAAGCTGCACGGGCTGCTCACCGGCAAATAGTCGCCGCAGGGCGTCGCGGGCTTGCCATCCTGGGCCGGATTGGCCGATGGTTCCCGAAAAAGAAGAAACAGTCCGGGGGAAACGCCATGCCAGTCAGCGCAGGCTTCAAGATATGGCGCAGGGCGGCAGTGGCGGGCCTTCTACTGGCCGCCTGCACCACGCCGCAGAAAAGCGCGCCGCCGCAAGCGGGCGGTGAGGGCACGGTGATCTATGTGAATGCGCAGATCATCACAGTGGATGATGCCCTGCCGGAGGCTGAAGCGGTCGCCGTGCGCGACGGGCGTATCCTGGCGGTCGGCGCGCGCGAGGAGGTCAGCCGCGCCGCCGGTGCGGGGGCGCGCCTGCGCGACCTGGGCGGCGCCACGCTGGCGCCCGGCTTTATCGATACCCATGGTCATTTCGCCCTGATGGCGCAGGCGGCCGGCATGGCCAATCTTCAGCCGCCACCAGCGGGTCCCGTCCGCTCCATTCCCGAACTGCAGGCGCAGCTGCATGCCTGGGCAGAGGTCCATCCCGATGCGCCCTGGATCCTCGGCTGGGGCTATGACGATTCCCTGCTGGCCGAGCAGCGCCATCCCACGCGCGAAGACCTGGACGCGGTATCGACTGAAAAGCCTGTCCTCCTGATGCACACCTCGGCCCACTTCGCCGCCTGCAACACGCTTTGCCTGGAAGCGGTTGGCATCACGGCAGAGACCCCCGACCCAGATGGCGGGATCATCCGCCGGCAGAACGATGGGCGCACGCCGAGCGGCGTTCTGGAAGAAACCGCGCTCTATCTCGTCTATCAGGCGCTGCCACAGCCGGCGGAAAGCCAGCGGCTGGCCGGCATTCGCCCCGTGCAGGCCCTCTATGCCAGCTATGGCATCACTACCGCGCAGGAGGGGGCGGCGCAGGGGCAGAATATCGCCGATCTTGATAAGGTGGCTGAGAATGGAGACCTCTATCTCGATGTGGTCGCCTATCAGCTGTTCCAGAATGGCGGCGTGATTCCCGATGATTTCGAGGTGTCGAAAGCCTATGATAACCGCTTCCGCATTGGCGGCATCAAGCTGCTGCTTGATGGGTCCCTTCAGGGGCGCACGGGCTGGCTGACTAAGCCTTACGCCACGCAGGGGCCGGGTCATCCGCCGGAATACTCCGGTTACAGAATCCACAGTGATGAGAGCGTCGCCAATCTGTTTGATCAAGCCTATGCGCGCGGCATCCAGATCATTGCCCATGCCAATGGCGACCGGGCGATCGACCAGTATCTGGACATGATCGCGCCAGTGATGGCCGCATATCCCGGCGAGGACCAGCGCCCGGTGGTGATCCATGCCCAGGCCGCACGTCAGGACCAGCTGGAGGAGATGGCTGCAGCTGGCATATTGCCTTCCTTCTTCGCGGCGCACCCCTTCTATTGGGGCGACTGGCACCGGGACGCCATTCTGGGACCGGAGCGCGCGGCTTTTATCAGCCCGCTCGCTGCGGCCAAGGCGCTAGGAATTCCGTATACGGTGCACAATGATCCTCCTGTTGTTCCGCCGGATGTGATCCGCCTGCTCTGGGTGGCGGCAAACCGGGAAACGCGCTTGGGCGAAGTGCTGGGCGAAGATCAGCGGGCGAGCCCTATGGACGCCCTGCGCGCGGTAACGCTGAACGCCGCCCGCCAATATTTTGAAGAAGCCGAGAAAGGCTCCATCACACCGGGCAAGAAAGCCGATTTCGTGATCCTGTCAGATAATCCGCTGACGATTGATCCGGCCGACATGCAGTCGATCCGCATCCTTGAAACGATCAAGGAAGGCGTCACCATCTATACCGCTGCAAGCGAGGAGAATTGATCCATGCTGACACTGCTTGACCAGCTGGCGCCGCTCCTGCCGGAACTCGCTGCCCGCGCCGCTGAGATGGAAGAGGCTCGCCGCCTTCCGGCAGACCTCGCGGCAAAGCTCGCCGCCGCTGGCGCCTTCCGGATGGTGACGCCGAAATCCCTTGGCGGTCTGGAGCTCAGCCCGCGCGAGATTGTCGAGGTGACCGAAGCGGCCGCCCGCGCCAATGCCAGCGCCGGCTGGTGCGTGATGATCGCGGCGACCACGGCGCTGAATGCCGCCTATATGGCGCCCGAACATGCGCAAGAGGTCTATGCTGATCCGCTGACGATTACCGGCGGCGTGTTCGCCCCTATGGGCAAGGCGGTGGTGGAGGGAGAGAACTATCGCGTCACCGGGCGCTGGCAGTGGGGGTCGGGTTCGGCCAACTGCACTTGGCTCTGCGGAGGCTGCACGGTCTGGGAAAATGGCGAGATGAAACGGTTGCCCAGCGGCGCCCCGGATACTCGGATGATGGTGTTCCCGGCTTCAGAGGCCACCCTGCACGATACCTGGCATGTGATGGGGCTGAAGGGCACAGGATCGGGTGACATCGAGGTGAAGGACATCCTCGTGCCGCGCGGCCGGTCTGTATCTCTGGTGGCAGACACGCCGCATGAGACTGGCGCATTGTTCAAGTTTCCCGCCTTCGGCTTGCTGGCGCTTGGCGTGTCCGCCGTGGCGCTCGGCAATGCGCGCGGCGCGCTGGACGCGTTTAATGCGCTTGCCACCGTCAAGAAAAGCCAGGGCTCGGCGAAAACGCTCAGCGAACGCCAGAGCATGCAGGCCGATTATGCCCGCTGCGAGGCGGCCTGGCGCGCAGCCCGGGCCTATCTCTTTGCCGAGATTGACCGTGTCTGGACGATTGCGCAGGGGGAGGGGAGTATTCCGATGGAAGCGCGCGCCGATCTGCGCCTTGCCTGCACCCACATGACCCGCACCGGCGCGGACATCTGCCGGACCTTGTATGATCTTGGCGGCGGCGCAGCGCTGTTTGAGGCGAGCGACCTGCAGCGCCGCTTCCGCGACGCGCATGCCATCACCCAGCATATCGTGACAGCGCCGGCGACACTGGAGTTGACGGGCCGCATCCTCTTTGGCCTGCCCACGGATGGCGGCATGGTCTGAAGCGGCGGCCACCCTTCTGGCGGCGACAAGCTTTCTGTGGCATTCTCCGCTCAAATACCGGGAAAACAGCCGGAAACATGGGAGGACCCGCTGATGCGCAGATTGGTGTCCCTGGGCAGGTTTGCCCGGCTAAGCGCTGTTCTGGCGGCTTTTCTCTGCGCCGCGATGCCCGCCGGGGCTTCGGCGCGCCACTTGGTCTTCCCGCTATCGGTCAGCCCCGCAGGCTATATTCAAACGCCCTTCACGGTGAACGACACGCTGCAACTTCCCGCCATCATCGACACGGCCGCGACGATTGCGATGATTGATGCCTCGGCAGCGGCGCGCGTCGGAATAGATGCGCCGCCTCCGGACGAAATCAAAATGCCTGTTTACGGGCTGCTCGGCCTGCGGGAATTTCCTGTGGTCAGTATTGGCAATCTCAGCCGCGAAGGGGTGCGCGCCTTCGAGATCAGCGCGGCCTATAACAACCGGGAGCAGATGCCCGGCGGGCCGCTCGTCATCCCCGCTACCTCCTTTGGCGGCGATGTGCTCGACTTTGATTTCCTGAATGGCCGCCTCTCCATTTATGACGGCCGGCCGCAGAGCAATGGCCGCAGCTCCGGCAAGGGCAAGCTGACGATTGAAAACGGCCTGCTCTTTGCCGAAGTGAAGGTCAACGGCGTCAAAGGCAAGGCCCTCATCGACACGGGCTCCCCCTTCAGCTTCATCAATTCGCAGATGGCGCAGGCGGCCAAAGCCCGTCCTGACGAAGAGAAAACCCGCAGCCTCCAGGGCGCCACAGGTGGCACGTTGTCTGTGTCCGTTGCCAGCGTGAAGCGCCTGTCAGTGGCGCGTTTCAATATCAGCCGCCTCAATATGATCGTGGCGGACCCGGCGATGTTCCACGATATCGGCCTGAATGACGAGCCGGCCATGCTGCTGGGGCTGGACCTTCTTTCTCATTTCCGCGTCCAGATAGACCGCGCGCGCGGCTATCTCATCCTAACGCCCGCCGATGAGGGGCCAGCCATGACGATCAACCTGAATGCCCGGGGCAGCCGTCTTCGGGAATAGCGGCGGGGTTGCCATCGGGCGCTGCATTTTGAATGGTCAAGTCTGCGGCTAGGCGATGAGGCTTGGCCGGGATGGGGCAGCATGGCGCAGCAGTTCAGCATAGGGATCGCAGGCGCCGGGATCGGCGGGCTGGCGGCAGCCGCATTGCTGGCGCGGGCGGGACACAGGGTTACCCTGTTTGATCAGTTCGAGACTGCCGGTCCGGTCGGCTCTGGCCTGATGCTGCAGGAAACGGGGCTCGCCGTGCTCGGCGTCATGGGCCTGAGGGAGAGGGCCGAAGCGCTGGGCAGCCCGATTGCGCGCCTGCATGGGATTTCAGTGGATACCGGCCGCGCCGTTCTGGATGTGCGCTACACCGCCCTGCGTGAGGGCCTCTCCGGTCTTGGCATCCAGCGCTCCGTACTGTTCGGCGTGCTGCAGGAAGCCGCGTTGGCCGCGGGCGCGCGCCTGGTGCCGGCAACCCGGATCCGCGCGGCCGGAAAATCGGAAGGTACACTGACGGACGCTTTAGGTGGCCAGCACGGTCCGTATGATCTGGTTATCGATGCGCTCGGTGTGCGCTCGCCGCTCTCCACTCCGCCCCGGACAGAACTTCCCTATGGCGCGCTCTGGGCAACGCTGCCCTGGCCCGATACCAGCCCGTTCAACAAAGCCGCGTTGGAGCAGCGTTATGAAGCGGCCCGCAAGATGGCCGGCGTGATGCCATCGGGGCGCGCCGCGCCGGAGGCGCCTGTCAGCCTCACCTATTTCTGGTCCATCCGCGCCGACGGGTATGAGGCATTCCGCGCGGCGCCGCTCTCCCATTGGAAAGATGCTGCCCACACGCTCTGGCCAGAGACGGAAGCGCTGCTCGATCAGATCACGGATCATGAGCAGCTGACATTCGCCCGCTACCGGCACCGCACCCACCGCGCGCCCGTGGAAGGCCGCCTCGTGCACATCGGAGATGCCTGGCATGCCGCCAGCCCCCAGCTCGGGCAGGGGGCCAATATGGCGTTGCTGGACGCGTACGGCCTTGCCCATGCGCTGCAGGATGAAACTGATATTGCCACCGCGCTGCGCCGGTTCCTTAAAATCCGCGCTGGGCATGTCCGCCTCTACCAGCTGATGACCTGGGCGTTCACGCCCGTCTATCAGTCTGACGGGACGATGATCCCCTGGCTGCGCGACCGGCTTGCCGCGCCGCTGCTACGCCTCTGGCCCGCCCCGCCGGTCCTTGCCGGGCTGGTCGCCGGTGGGTTCGGGGCGCCGCTGAAGAAGATGGGGCTGACGGCCTATCGCTGACAGTTCGGGCAATAGAAGGTCGACCGCCCCGATTGCACGATTCGCTTGATCTCGCCCCCGCAGGTTTTGCAGGGCTGGCCCTCGCGGTCATACACGTCAAACCGGTGCTGGAAGTAACCGAGCGCGCCATCGGTGGCCGCAAAGTCGGAGATCGACGAGCCGCCCGCGTCGATCGCCTCGGCGATGACTGCGTTGATCGCCGGGGCAAGCCGCGCGGCGCGTTGCCCCGGAATGGACTTCGACAGCCGCTTGGGCGAGATGCCGGACCGGAAGAGCGCCTCGCAGACATAGATATTGCCCAGGCCCGCAATCACCTTCTGGTCGAGCAGGGCGGCCTTGATCGGCGCGGCTTTCCCGCGCAGCGCCTCATCCAGATAGGCGGGGGAGAAGCGGTTTGAGAGCGGCTCCGGCCCCATCGCTGTTAACCTTGGGTATGCCGGAAAAGTCGTGGCGGGCCAGAGTTCCATGAAGCCGAACCGGCGGGGGTCATTGTAGGTTACGGTTTCGCCCCCCTCCATATGGAAGACGACATGGTCATGCGCGCTGATCCCGCCGGTCGCGTGGTGAAACTCGCCCTGAATCTGGCCGCTGATGGTAAACCGCCCCGTCATGCCCAGATGCATCACCAGCACCTCGCCATTTGAGAGGTGCGCAGCCAGAAACTTCGCCTGCCGCGCGAGCCGGTCGATCCGCGCCCCGGATACCCGTTCAACGAAGCGTTCAGGCAGAGGGAAACGCAGGTCTGCCCGCCGCTGCTCCAGCTTCAGGATGCGCCGGCCCTCCATCACGGGGGCCAGTCCGCGGCGAACTGTCTCGACTTCAGGTAATTCAGGCATCTTTATCGCATATACGCTAAGGCATTCGCAGGTAAGATAGGTTCCCATGACCGGCCAGGACAGCAAAGAACGCATCGTCTCCTTCGGCTTCGAAGATGTGACGGAAACCGAGAAGGTCGCCCGCGTAAAGGGGGTCTTCCGCTCGGTTGCCTCCCGCTATGACCTGATGAACGATTTGATGAGCGCCGGGGTCCACCGCCTCTGGAAGCATGACGCGATGAACCGCCTGAACCCGCAGCCGGGCGAGCGCCATCTGGATGTTGCCGGCGGTACGGGCGAGCTTGCCCGCGCCTTCCTTTCCCTCGCTGACAAAGCAGGCAAGCGGCGCGGCGATACCCGCCAGGCCACCGCCATCGTGTCAGATATCAACGACGCCATGCTCGAAGCTGGCAAGGCGCGCAGCGACAATGCCCAATGGGGCGACCGTCTCGCCTGGGTCTGCGCCGATGGCCAGAAACTGCCTTATCCGGACAAGACGTTTGACGCCGTCACTGTCTCTTTCGGCATCCGCAATTTCGCAGACCGGGTGGCGGGCCTGAAGGAATTCCGCCGTGTGCTGAAAACCGGCGGGCGCCTTGCCGTGCTCGAGTTCAGCCACATGACCGCGCCGATCCTGCAGGGGGCGTATGACCGCTACAGCTTCGCCGTCATTCCGCGCCTTGGCGAACTCGTCGCGGGAGACCGTGACAGCTATCAGTATCTGATCGAATCGATCCGGAAGTTCCCCGACCAGCAGACGTTCAAGTCAGAGATCGAAGGCGCCGGTTTCGGCCAGGTGTCGGTCACGAATTATTCCGGCGGCATCGCCGCCCTGCATTTCGGCTGGGCGGTCTGATGCGCCGGGTTGGCATCGGGGCAGTGTCAGTTGCCGTCGACAGAGATTCCATCTTCACCGATGGAGATTTCCAGCTTGTCTTCGCCGCCGGCGCCTTCGGTAAAGTAGTAAATGCCAAAGCCCACGGCGCCGGCCACCAGAAGGCCGACAACGAAATACATGAACTTGTTGGATGAGGGGGATGCAGACATGCTTTTTCTCCGTCTCCTGAAGGTACAATCAGGCGTACAACGCGCTGGCAGCGCGATTGGTTCCAGAGGGCAGGGCGCAGTCTGATGGGCGTGTTTTCCGATTATCGCCGGCTCTTCCGCGCGGGCACATCGCTTGCGCGCCATGATGTGGTGCTTCCCGGCGAATATCAGTCCCGCCTGCCGCTGCCGGCGCGCATCGCCGGGGGCGTGTTGCGCCTGTTCGGTGGCGGCGCCAAAGGCCGCCCGGGAGAGCGCCTTGCCTATGCGCTGGAACGTCTGGGTCCCGCCTATATCAAGCTCGGCCAGTTTCTCGCAACCCGGCCGGATGTGTTCGGCTCTGAAGTCGCCGGAGACCTCGCCCGCCTGAAGGACAAGCTGCCGCCTTTCCCGATGAAACAGGCGCGCGCGGCGCTCGCCGCCGAGTTTGGCGCTGCCGAAGCCCAACGCCTTTTCCCAAATCTTTCAGAGCCGGTCGCTGCCGCGTCTCTGGCGCAAGTGCACCGGATGCCCATGCCGGATGGGGATCGCGCCGTGAAAATCCTCCGTCCCGGGATCGAGCGTCAGCTGATGCTGGAACTTTCCGCCATGCGCCGCGCCGCACGCACCATTGAGGGCGTGTCCACTGAAAGCCGCCGCCTCAAACCGGTTGCTTTCACCGAGACCATCGCCAGCGCCATGCTGCGGGAGACAGATCTGCGCCTGGAAGCGGGCGGGGCAGACGAAATGCGGGAAGTCTACGAGAAGACCGGTTTCTTCCGTGTGCCGAAGGTGGACTGGGAGCGTACCGGCAAGCGTGTGATGACGGCCGAATGGATCGAAGGCACACCGCTCACCGCGCCAGGCGTGCTTGATCAGCCCGGCATAGATCGCAAGCAGCTCGCCAATGACATTACCCAGGGCTTCCTCGCCAGCGCCATAAATTACGGCGTCTTCCATGCCGATATGCACGAAGGCAATGCCATTCTCACGCCGGAGGGCAAGATTGCCCTTGTCGATTTCGGCATCATCGGCCGCATCGGGAATATCGAACGCCGCTTCCTGGCGGAGATCCTCTGGGGCTTCCTGAAGCGCGACTATGTGCGCATTGCGGAAGTGCATTTCGAGGCAGGCTATGTACCGCCAAGCCAGTCGGTGGGCGACTTTGCCCAGGCGCTGCGCTCGATCGGCGAGCCGCTGTTTGGCCGCCCGGCCGAGGAAGTCTCGATGGGCCGCGTACTGCTGCAGCTATTCGACTATACCCACACTTTCGGCATGGCTCTTCGGCCAGAGCTTGTCCTGTTGCAGAAAACCATGGTGCAGGTTGAAGGCGTCGCGCGCACGATCGATCCCTCCCACAATATCTGGAACGCGTCTGAGCCTGTGATCGAAGCCTGGATGCGGCGGAATTTCGGTCCGGAAGGCGCTGCGCGCCTCATTTCGGAAAATGTCCGTGAAGTGACGAACCGTCTGAAGCGCCTGCCAGAGGTGATGGACCGGTTCGAGAGAAGCCTCAATGTAGAGCCTCTGCCGCCGCCCCCGCGCGAGCGCTTTGCCCCCTGGTGGGGCTGGTTCGGTCTGGTGCTTGGCCTCTCTGCTATTGTCGCCTGGGTCATCCATCAGGTCAGCTGACCCCTCTTGTCTGTGGGGGAGGCATCGCGCATTCTTCTGTCTCAGGAGGATCACAGCCATGGCGTACACTGGCGGCTGCCAATGCGGGAAACACCGCTATGAGATGGACGTGCTGCAATGGGGGCATGTTTGCCACTGCCGCATGTGCCAGCGCGCCACGGGCGGGCTTTTCGCGGCCCTTGTCGGGGCGCCGAAAGATCAGTTCCGCTGGTTGGGCGCGCCGCCCCCGGTGTTTTGGAGCTCCAATCTCGCCGCCCGCGCCTTCTGCCCGGAATGTGGCACGCCGCTCGGCTTCACCTATGACCGGCCTACCTCCTCGCAATATGTGACGATCGGCAGCCTCGATACGCCCGAAGCCGTCGTCCTTGAGGAACAGTTCGGCATTGAGTCGAAACTCCCCTTCGTGGAGTTCTGCGAAAGCCTGCCAAAGAAAGCCACCGGCGAGGGGCAAACCGCAGAGGGGCTGGCCTTCCTCGCCCAGCTGAAACCCAGGCAGGCTTGAAGGCAGGCGAATTTCTCGCGGCTCTGGCGCGCGGCCTCTTGTGAGGTTCCCGCCTCAGGAGTAACCGCTTCGGGCTGTTAAGACTTCGGTTACCCTTCCGGCTTCCGCCACCAGAAGGGAGCCGGACCCATGAAGCTCGCAATTCTCCTCGCCGCCGCCTGCGCCTTCGCTGCGCCCTCGCTTGCCCAGCCCCTCGCCGGCGGCGATTGCAGCAAGGCGGTCCAGCTGGACGTGTCGGAGATGACGAAAGGCGGCGTGATCGTGATCACGGGCCCCTGCGCGGATGCAGGGCCCGCCCGCGAAATCATCCATGTGGCCCGCCCTGGTGAGCCAATGGCCAGCACCGTGGTGATCCGCCGCCGGGAAGGGGCCTCCGCGCAGCAGAGCTCCGTCATCAAGGTGGCCGACCGCGCCGGGTTCTCCGGCTCCAGCCAGGCCCGCATCATCCGCGTGGGCGATTGAGCCGCCAAACCTTGCCGGAAAGTTGAGGCAAAGCACGCTTCTGCGCAGATTTGATCGCGGCCCGGCAAGGTTTTTGCGCTAGGAATGGGGCAGGTCAGACCCGATATAGCGGATATATGAGCGCCAAACGCATCCTCCTCGTCATCGGCGGCGGCATTGCCGCCTATAAAAGCCTTGAGCTCATCCGTGAGCTTGGCCGCCGCGGCATTGGCACGCGCGCGATCCTCACCAAAGCCGGAACGGAGTTTGTCACGCCGCTTTCCGTGGCCGCGCTCTCCGGCGAAAAAGTCTACACCGAACTCTTCAGCCTGACCGATGAAACCGAGATGGGCCATATCGAGCTGTCTCGCTCCGCAGACCTGCTCGTCGTCTGTCCGGCCACCGCTGACCTCATGGCCAAGGCCGTTCATGGCCACGCCAACGACCTTGCCTCCACCGCGCTGCTTGCCACGGATAAGCCCGTGCTGATGGTGCCCGCCATGAATGTGCGCATGTGGCAGCATGCTGCCACCCAGCGCAATATTGCCCAGCTGCGCGCCGATGGGGTTACGGTGATGGAGCCCGATGTCGGCCCGATGGCCTGCGGCGAGTTTGGCCCCGGCCGGCTGCCGGAAGTCTCCCGTATCGTTGCCGAAATCGAAGCGATGCTCCGTCCCCGGTCAAAAAGGCTCACCGGCCGGCACGCTCTCATCACGGCGGGGCCGACGCGCGAACCGCTCGATCCTGTGCGCTATATCTCCAACCATTCCTCTGGCAAGCAGGGCTATGGCATCGCCGCCGCGCTGGCCGCTGAAGGCGCCCGCGTCACGCTCGTTTCCGGCCCGGTCTCTTTGCCTGCGCCGGAAGGTGTCGATCTCATCAAGGTCGAAACCGCCCGTGAGATGCTGAAGGCCTGTGAAGAGGCTCTGCCCGTCGATATTTTCGTCTCAGTTGCCGCCGTGGCCGACTGGCGCCCGGTAAAAGCCGCTGACAAGAAGCTGAAGCTGAAAGGGGAGGGCAAGACCCCCACCATTGAGCTCGCCGAAAACCCCGACATCTTGCGCACGATCAGCCACAAGAAGAAGAAACGCCCCGCGCTCGTCATCGGCTTTGCTGCTGAGACGCACGACGTTGAGCGCCACGCCCAGGAAAAGCTCGCCCGCAAGGGCTGCGACTGGATCGTCGCCAATGATGTCTCCGGGGATGTGATGGGCGGCCTCGAAAACGAGATCGCCCTGATTACACGTGATGGCATCGACCGATGGCCGCGCCTGCCAAAGGACGCTGTCAGCACGCGCCTCGCCGAAAAGATCGCCGAAGCCTTCGCGGGCGACGAAGACGGGCTGTCCCTGGCCGCGGAGTAAGCTGCCCCGCTTGACTCTCCTGCAGAGTCTGCCCACGCCTCGGCGCATGACTGATGTGACCGTTCAAGTGCTGCCGCTGCCCCATTTTGCCGGGCTTGATCTTCCTGCGTATGAGACGGCGGGCTCTGCCGGTATGGATGTGCGCGCCGCCGTGCCGGACCGCGAGCCGGTGGTGCTGGCGCCGGGCCAGCGCGCCATGGTGCCGACTGGGCTCTCGGTGGCCATCCCCGAAGGCTACGAGATTCAGGTCCGCCCGCGCTCGGGCCTCGCCGCCAAGCACGGCCTCACCTGTCTCAACACCCCCGGCACGATCGACTCCGACTATCGCGGCGAGATCAAGGTGATCCTGATCAATCTCGGCGCAGAGCCCTTCACCGTCCAGCGCGGCGAGCGCATTGCCCAGCTGGTCCTTGCCCCCGTCACGCGCCTGGCCTGGGCGCAGACAGACCAACTCGGCGAAACAGCGCGCGGGGCAGGCGGCTTTGGCTCCACCGGGCGCTGAGACCCGCATTCAAAAAATCTGACCCGCCGCGATCAATTTTTCTTGAACAGCGGGTGATCCTCCCCACATATTGAATATCAATAAGGAGGGAGTGGTTATGGCTGCTGCATTTTACTTCTTCATCGGCGCGCTGGTGTTCTGGCTGGCCTTCCGCTCTGGTTCAAAGCGCGCGGCGCAGACACGTCCTGACCCGCGCGAGGCAGACATCGAGCGCCTCAACGCCCGCGTCCGCACGCTGGAGCAGATCATCACCGATCGTGACTGGCGTCTGCGCCGGGATTTTGACGGCCTCGGCTGACGCTGGCTCGCGGCGGCCTGCCGCGCTATACAAACCCCGACCCGCGCATAAGGAGGCGCCCCATGGACCCGTTTACAATGGTTGTTGCCATCGTCGCGATCAGCGTCGGCGCCGGTATCCTCAACACCTGGATCAAGGCCCGCGCTCATGCGCCCGCCGATATGGCCAGCCAATCCGAACTCGCCGCAATGCGCGCCGATGTCGACAAGTTGAAAGACCGGGTGCGCGTTCTGGAAAAAATCGTCACCGATCAGGAGCGGCAGCTCTCAGAAGAAATCCGCCGCCTCGCCTGATATCGCGCCGCGCGTTTTCCATCCATCTTCTGGAATTTTCTTTCGCGGTTAGCGTGCCTTAAATCATAATGCGGGATCCTCACTCCTGAAAAAAGGGGGAGAGGCCCGAATGACTGCGCAACGGCCAACATTTGGAAAAAAAGTATCGGGCACGCCGCCGCGGCGCGCACTGGCCGGTGCCCAGGCGCCGCTCTCGCCAGCTGCGCAGGCCTTCCTCGCCCGTGAAATTCAGGGCAGCAAGCCGCCTGCAGCGACAGCGCCGCTGCCATGGGCGAGCCAGGAAACCCCCTCATCTTTCGGTTCGGGAAAGCCTGTGTGGGGCCGCCGCGTCATCGCGCGCCTGGCCGATGAGCTGCTGGTCTGGCTTCTGCTCTACCTTGTCTTCAACGCTCAACTCAGCGCGGCCGTCAGCACCTATATCGTCGAACCTGAAGGCAGTCCTGCCGAGTCGATGGCGGCTGTGACCCTCTTTGGCTACGGTCTTCTGTTCGCGTTTATTCAGTGTGTCTACAATATCGCCATGGAGGCGTCGTCGCTTCAGGCAACGCTGGGCAAGATGATGGTCGGTGCCGTAGTCACCGCAAAGGACGGCACGAAGCCCAGCCTGGGCGGCGTCATCATGCGCAATACGCTTGGGCGGTTCGTGGTCAACATTATCCCGTTCTACATTGGCTATTTCATCGGCCTGTTCAAAGCCGACCGGCGCTGTGTTCATGACATGATGAGCGGCACGATGGTCCGGCAGCGTCTGCCTGGCGGCGGCGCGGCTCAGCTGGGCGAAGTCTTCGCCTGAAGGCACCCCAGGGTCTAAAGCAGCGCGCCCTCGTCCTTGCGGAATTTCGCCAATAGGTAAGCGGGCGTCTCGTCAATCTTCTCAAGCTCGCCAAAGGCAAAGGCTTCCTTGTCGAGCACCAGGTCGCGCGGGCGCAAGGGGCGCGAGATTTCAAGCCCCTCCAGCGTGCGCGCCCGTGAGAAGGCGACATAGGCCTGTCCGTGGGCGAACATTCCAGAATCGAAGTCAATAAACACTTTGTCCAGCGTCAGGCCCTGGGCCTTGTGGATGGTCACGGCATAGGCAAGGCGCAGCGGCATCTGCTTGAAGGTGCCCACCACTTCGCGCTTCACCTTCTTGGTGTCCATCTCGAAATCGTAGCGGTATTTCTCCCACGCCACTGGGTCAATTTCATAGACCCGCCCCTCAATCTCCACAATCACGGAGCGCGAGCCAAAGCCCGCCACATGTGCGAGCGTGCCGTTCACCCAGCGGCCTTCGGGGTCGTTGCGGATCATCATCACCCGCGCGCCCACGCGCAGTTCCAGGTCCAGCTCTGTAGGATAGCTTTTCTCGTCGAACTGGCCCTGAACCGTCGCGGCAAACACCTTGCGCTCGCCCTTCAGGCTGGCAAGACGGCTCTGATTGATGCGGAAGGCATTGGCATTGTTCGGGGTCAGAACAACATGCGTATCGGATGCTTCGGCGGCGCTGCGCCCAGAGACGAGCCGCTGCAGCACGGCCTCATCTGCCGGCGTCACGCGCCCCGTTCGCAGCGCGCCCAGCAACGCAAGAAAACGCGGCTCAGCCTGCCGGAACACATGTTTCAGCGCCAGCAGCGAAAACTCGGCCTCCCGGAAGGCCGGGGCATTGAAGAAGTAGGATCCGCCAAACCGGTCCGCCAGGATCGGCCCTTCCTCAGCAGAGACGACCGGCGGAAGCTGGTGCAGGTCGCCGGAAAGGATCATCCGTACCCCGCCAAAGGGCCTTTTTGATCCGCGATTGAGCTTCAGGCTGCGGTCAATCGCGTCCAGCATGTCTGCCCGCACCATGGAGATTTCGTCGATCACCACGGTTTCCACCGCGCGCACCACGCGGGCGTTCGGCAGGCGGCGCACATCCTGCGCCTCCACAAGGCGCGGGGGCAGCTTGAAGAAGGAATGGATCGTCTGCCCGCCAGCATTCATCGCGGCGACACCCGTGGGCGCCAGCACGACGGCCTTGTCGCCGGCATCTTTCAGAAACTTGCGCAGCAGGGTTGTCTTGCCGGTGCCTGCGCGGCCGGTCAGGAACAGGTTGCCCTGCGCGCCCGCCCCCCGCGCCACCCATTCGGCAGGCGCGGCGTAGACCGTATCCGGGGTGGCGGGTGTCATCCCCTCAGGGGCCGACGAGGCGCATCTGGCGCGCCCGTCCGGCGCCGCCGGTGCTCGCCACAACCTGCCAGCCGAGCGCCTCATAAGCGCGGCGGGCGGTCATGTTTTCAGAATCCACGTCCAGGCTCAGCGCCCCGGTCGCCTCGATCCGCGCCACTTCCAGGAGGCCGCGGGCAACGCCGCAGAAGCGCCAGTCGCGGTCCACGAACAGATGGTCCACATAATCGGTTGGCACCTGCAGGGTCAGAAAGCCGATCACGCCGGCATTCGGCTCTTCGGCGACCCAGGCCGGCTGGGTTTCCAGCGCGCGGCGCAAGGCCAGGTGCTGCCCCCGGTGGCGCTCCCGCCAGGGCATATCCGTCAGGCAATCCGTGAAGATGTCACGGCATTCGGGGATGTCCGCTGTTTCCAGCGGCCTGATCATCCATCCGGCTCCGAAGTGTGTATACATCGCGCCAAAGTAAGAGGGCGAAGCGCCCCCGTCCAGCGGCAAGCGCGGGAAAACACAGCTGCGCACGGCAGCCATGCGCTGCCCCGGCGGCGAGGACCGCTCCCTGCCGCCGGGGCAGGGGCAGGTTACATCTGCATCGTCCAGCCTTCGACGCCCATAGCCGCCTGGCGCACGGCTTCCGACAGCGTCGGGTGGGCATGGCTGGTGCGGGCGATGTCTTCAGAGGCCGCGCCAAACTCCATCGCCACGCAGACTTCAGCGATCATCTCGCCCACGCCAACGCCGATCATGTGCGCGCCGAGGATCCGGTCGGTGCCTTTTTCGGCCAGGATCTTCACGAAACCAACGGTTTCATGGTTCGTCCGGGCACGGGAGTTTGCCATGAACGGGAACTTGCCCTTCTTGTACTCGATCCCGGCGGCTTTGAGTTCTTCCTCATTTTTGCCGACCCAGGCGATCTCCGGATTGGTGTAGACGACGCTCGGCACGAGATCGTAGTTTACATGCCCGGCCTTGCCGGCGATCAGCTCGGCCACGGCTGTGCCGTCATCTTCGGCCTTGTGGGCCAGCATCGGGCCGGGGATACAGTCGCCCACCGCCCACACGCCATCGGCCACCTTGAAGTGATCGGTCACTTCGATCACGCCGCGCTTGTCGGTCTTGCCGCCAACGTTTTCAAGGCCAAGGCCTTCCGTGTACGGCTTGCGGCCGATGGCGACGATCACGATGTCAGCGTCCAGCGTTTCGCCCGCGCCGCCCTTGGCGGGCTCCACGGCGACTTTCAGCTTGGTCTTGGTCTTTTCGATGCCGGTTACCTTGGTGCCCAGCTTGAAGGAAAGGCCCTGCTTCTTGAAGGTGCGCTCGGCTTCCTTGGCGACTTCCGCGTCGGCCGGCGGCAGGATGCGGTCGAGATATTCCACCACGGTCACTTCCGAGCCGAGCCGTGCCCAGACAGAGCCCATCTCCAGGCCGATCACGCCCGCGCCAATCAGCACGAGTTTCTTCGGCACAGCCTTCAGGCTCAGCGCCCCGGTGTTGGAGACAACCCGCTCCTCATCGATTTCGATGCCGGGCAGCGTGGCCGGCTCAGAGCCGGTCGCGATGACGATGTTCTTGGTTTCCAGGACCTGCTTCTTGCCATCGGCATCGGTCACCTCGACCTTGCCTTTGCTCAGGATCTTGCCGCGGCCCTTGACGTAATCGACCTTGTTTTTCTTGAACAGGAACTCGATGCCCTTGGTCAGCCCGTCCACGGCGTCGGATTTCTGCGCCATCATCTGGGTCAGGTCGAGTTCGACCTTGCCGGTCTTGATGCCAAGGCTGGCAAACTCGTTCTGGGCCGCGCTGAACAGGTGGGAGGCATGCAGCAGCGCCTTGGACGGAATGCAGCCGACATTCAGGCAGGTTCCGCCGAGGGTGCCGCGCATCTCGATGCAGGCAACCTTGAGGCCAAGCTGGCCGGCGCGGATGGCGCAATTGTAGCCGCCAGGTCCGCCACCGATGATGACGACGTCATAGGTCTCTGCCATGGGAATATATTCCTTTGAGAAGGCTGGTCCGAATCTGGCGCCAACCTATGCATTCTCAGCCCGAAATCAATCTGCAAAGGCCGCAATCTGGACCTAGCTTCTGCGGATAAACAGCAGAATGCCCGTCAGCACGATCATTGCGGCCGCGCCAAGAACTTCATCCATCCAGAGGCTCGAATCCGTTCCCGCCAGAATGAAGGCCGCCGCCAGCGCTGCAAACAGCAGCGTGCCCACCAGCGCGAGCACCCCGCCAAAGCGTACATTTGCCGCCACCAGCAGGCCGCCGATGATGGCAATGCCCGCCGCGACGAAGCGCCAGCCATTCAGCAGATCCACAGCCTGCGCCAGCGAACTGCCCCGCGAGGTCATCATCAGAACGCCCTCCAGCCCCTGCCACAGCAGCCAGCCGGAAA
>NZ_NCJT01000401.1 GCF_002282565.1 Hyphomonas sp. 34-62-18 | reverse complement strand
GAAACGGCGACGATCTATCCGCACGAGCCGAAGAAGGACTGGGCCGGATCGCTGATGACGCTGGCGGCGCTGTGCAAGCGTCACAAGGTGGAGTTGGTCAGCGTCGGCAATGGTACGGCGGGCCGTGAGACCGAGAAGCTGGTGGGTGAGCTTAATGCCAAGCTGCCGGACCTGAAGCTGACCAAGATCATGGTGTCGGAAGCAGGCGCATCCGTCTATTCGGCGTCTGAACTGGCAGCGAAGGAGTTCCCTGAGCTGGACGTGAGCCTGCGCGGGGCAGTTTCCATCGCGCGGCGTCTGCAGGATCCGTTGGCGGAGCTTGTGAAGATCGAACCGAAAGCCATTGGCGTGGGCCAGTATCAGCATGATGTGGACCAGGCAGGGCTTGCCCGCTCGCTGGACGGCGTGGTTGAGGATTGCGTGAACGCGGTGGGCGTGGACGTGAATACGGCGTCTGTGGCGCTGCTTTCACGCGTCGCTGGCCTCAATGCCACGATTGCAGCCAACATCGTGGCGTATCGCGAGCAGAATGGCCCCTTCAAGGCGCGCACGGAGCTCAAGAAAGTGCCGCGCTTCGGGCCGAAAGCCTTTGAACAGGCGGCAGGTTTCCTCCGTATCATGAATGGCAAGAACCCGCTGGACGCTTCCGCAGTTCACCCGGAAGCCTATCCGGTGGTGGAGCGCATTGCCAAGGCCGCGGGCCGCAAGGTGGAGACGATCATCGGCGACAAGGCGTTTATCGCCAAGCTGAAGCCGGAAGATTATGCCGACGAAACCTTCGGTGTACCGACGATCAAGGATATCCTGAAGGAACTGGAAAAGCCGGGCCGTGACCCACGCCCGGAGTTCAAGACAGCAACCTTCCAGGAAGGCATCGAGAAGGTGACTGACCTCAAACCGGGGATGCGCCTTGAAGGCGTGGTGACGAACGTGACGGCGTTCGGCGCATTTGTGGATGTCGGCGTGAAGCACGACGGCCTGGTGCATATCTCCGAGATGTCCGACACGTTCATCAAGGATCCGCATGAGGTCGTGAAAGCCGGTCAGGTCGTCAGCGTTGTGGTGATGGATGTGGACGTGGCACGCAACCGGATAGGCCTCAGCATGAAGCAGGGCGGAAAACGCCCATCGGCGCCGGCGCCCAAGGGTGGATCTGCGTCCTCCGGCAAGGGCGGCGCTCCGGCGAAGGACCAGCCCAAGGCATCCGACAGCCCGTTCAGCGTACTCTCGCGCTTGAAATAGCAGACGGTCAGTATGTGCCGGGACAAATCCGGACAGGAATTGTAGAGAGGCAAGGCCGCTGCGGACTTCGCGGCGGCCTTTGTCCATCTGGCTGGGAATGCCATGTCGATTTCGCTGCTCTTGACGCTCTTTCTTGGCGCCTTTCTGGACGCGACGCTGGGCTTCTGTTTCTTCGTGGCCGGGGAAGCGTTCTTCCTGATGGCGGGCGGTCTGCTGTTTTCTGAGCAAGCACTCTGGGCTGTGGCGGCTGTCCTGGTGGGAGCGTATGCGGCCGATCAGGCGGGGTTTATCATTGGGCGGCAGATGCGGCCCTGGTTTCACCGATTTGTATTGGCGCGGCGGTCACGCCGGGCGGTGTTGCACAAGACGCGGCGATTGCTGCGGGCGCATGGTATCAAGGCGGTGGCCGCGTCGCGCCTGCTGGGGCCGGTTGCGTGGTTCATGCCGCCCGTCTGTGGCAGCGC
>NZ_NCJT01000400.1 GCF_002282565.1 Hyphomonas sp. 34-62-18 | reverse complement strand
CTGAAGCGCGTGATCATCACGCATATGCATCCCGACCATATCGGGGCGGCGGGCTGGCTTTGTTACAAATACGATGCCGAGCTCTGGATGAGCCGTCTGGAATATACAACCTGCCGCATGCTGGTGGCTGATACGGGCCGGGATGCGCCAAAGGCGGGCATTGATTTCTACGTCCGCGCCGGATGGCCGCAGAAGGCGATCGACAATTACGTTTCCCGCTTTGGCGGCTTCGGGCGGGGCGTCAGCCAGATGCCGGATGCGTTCCGGCGGCTGGAAGACGGCGATACCGTTCGTCTGGCCGGGCAAGACTGGCGCGTGATAACCGGTAACGGCCATTCGCCCGAGCATGTGTGTCTCTTCAGCGCCGCGCTCAACGTGGCGATTACCGGCGACCAGCTGCTGCCGCGGATTTCTTCCAACGTTTCAGTGCATCCGACCGAACCTGCGGCCAATCCGCTGGATGACTGGATCAAGAGCTGCGAAAAGCTGCTGCGGGAGCTGCCTGAAGATTGCTTTGTGCTGCCGGCACACAATGAGCCGTTCACAGGCGCCCATATCCGGCTTCGCAATCTGATTGCCGGGCATGACACCTCTCTGACGCGCCTCCGGCAGAAGCTGGAGAAGGGGCCTGCCAAGGTGCCGGATACTTTTGTGACCTTGTTTGGCCGCGCGATCAAAGACGATGAAATGGGCAGCGCCACGGGTGAGGCGCTCGCGCACCTCAATTACCTGATCCACAAGGGTGAGGTGACCACCCGGCCCGACAAGGACGGCGCGCTGCTTTACAGCCTCGCCTGAAGCGCTGTTTCGCCTCACATTGAATAGCAGTGTTGCAGGGCATTTCGCCTTCGCAACCCGCTTGCTTTTCGTTTAAGACTTCCCGGCCTGCCCGAAGGTGGTGCCTGTTATGGGGTTTGAATGACTGAGGACAACAGCGTAGCCGCAGAGGCGCCGGCAGCAGAAACAGGGCTCTGGGCGAAGATCAAGCAGGAGCTGCGCGAATGGGGCGCAACCCTGGCGATCGTGGCGCCCGCCTTCCTGCTCTTTACGGGGCTTCTGTATGAGCAGCGTGTGATTCCGTCCGAAAGCATGGTCCCAACACTTGAGGTGGGCGACCGCGTGGCGGTGGCCAAGTTTGCCTTCGGCTATGGCCGCTATTCTCTTCCGCTCAGCATCGGGCGTTATCTGCCTCTGGGCGACGGGCGGTTTTTTCCCAGCACGCCCGAACGCGGTGATGTGGTGGTTTTTGAACACACCCACTCTGACAGGGTGATGATCAAGCGGGTGGTTGGCCTGCCGGGCGATACGGTTCAGATGATAAACGAAGAGCTGGTGATCAACGGCCAGCCGGTACAGGCAGAGTTTGTGCGCACGGTGCGCTATATTCCTGACCGGACGGATGTGATCGATACGGCACACGAATGGCGTGAGACCATTGGTGAGAAGTCGTGGCTGACCCATCGCGGCCTGCGCGGGCATCCCGTCGATGATACCGTGCTTTTCGTGGTGCCCGAGGGCCACATGTTCCTGGTCGGGGACAACCGGAACAATTCCTACGATAGCCGCGAGCTTTCAGGCCATTGCCCACCGGTCAATGGAGTGGTGGACCGTGCGGGATGCCCGCTGCGTGTGCCCGCGGACGACGCCTCCATCGGCTTTGTGCCGCTGGACCACCTGATCGGGCGGGCGGACACGGTGCTGATGACCTTC
>NZ_NCJT01000399.1 GCF_002282565.1 Hyphomonas sp. 34-62-18 | reverse complement strand
GTTCCCGTCGACGCCGGACCGAAGGGACGGCCTGTGGCGGGCCTGAACCCCCTCCTATCTCTTTGGGGGGCGCAGCGCAGCGGAGCACCTGACCGGCGAAGAATTTTGAAGCGCGAGGAATGCGCCGCAGGCGCAGGGGAAAATTCTTCGCCGGTCAGGTTTCAGGACCGGCGCAGGTCGTCCAGGTCCAACGGCAAGAGACGGAAACAAGAGGGCCGCAAGGGGCAGTTTGGGCAACGAATGAGCCCCTTGGCGCGCAACGCATGAGCAGGATATGCGGCAACCAAGGCCCCCTCGAATTGCCTCCTTCCACGTTGAACCTTTCCATTGATCCGCACACAGAGACCCTCGCGCAAAAAAGCCGCCCGGCGACAATCACCGGGCGGCCCCAATCTGCCTGAGAGGAGACAAAGAACTCAGGCAGCGCTGGCTTTGCGCGGCGAAAGTTGGTCAGCGGATGTCTCCGCGTCGACCGCTTCGAACAGTCCGGCAATCCGGGCCCAGGCATCGACAGGCGGACAGGATGCGCCGTCGACATGGCGGGCCGGGGGCACCTGCATCCAGCCCGGCGTCCAGGCATCCCCATCGGAGCCGTCACGGGCCGCGAGGGCTGACACCAGCTGCGCTTTTTGCGCCTTCAGGGTGGCGGTTTCTGCTTTCTGCGCCGCCTCTGGCGAAACCGTCTCTGCAAGGAAGGATCGGGTCACCCGCCGGTCGCGCAGAAGATCGAAGAACGCCGCATCCGGCTGCCAGAACGTCGCCGGATCAGCAGCGCAGGCATGCAGCACTGCCTCGACAGCGGGCCCGCCGGACTCCAGCGTCTCAGCCATCGCAACGGCCACCACCTGCATCACTTCGGCGTCCGACATTGCGAGCAAGGCGGCGAACGTCTCGCAGAGGTGATAGGCGTCGCCGCTGCGGCCCGGCACCGGCGCCCCCAGCGCCTCGAACAGGGTGCCCGCGCGGTCCCGCGCGGCGTCCAGTTCGGCTCTGGCGGGGCTGCCATCGACGCTTTCAAGGGTTGCCTCTTTCACCGAACCGGGCGCGTGCGGGCGCACATTCCAGAGCGCGGACCAGCAGAGGACATGAGCTGCCATCAGGCGCAGCGCGAGGGCCGGATTCCGGATCAGGCCAACCTGCGCCGCGCCATGCCGGTGCAGGCTTATATAGTCCGCCATCGGTCCCGACATCTCAGGCCGCGCGACCTCTTCCGGGCCATCTGCGACCCTGTCAGTCGGCGTCCTGGCCTTGCGCGCTTCGGACGCTTTCAGCCAGCCTTCATGGAAGGTCACCGTGCCGTCGTGTCGCTGCTCGACAATGACCTTGCCCCCCTGCTTCTTCGTCGTCTGCTCATAGTCCCAGCGGTGAAAATACACCCCACGCTCGAGCACCGTGACACCGGCCCAGCCGCGCTGCCGGTAGCCTTCGATCTTTTCTGCAACCGCCGCGTCCTGCGCGCGCCAGAACGCCGCCGCGTCGGCAAACACCGCTGCCTCGCCGAAGAGGTCTGCCGTCACCGCGCCGGTGTATCCGGCAAGGTCGAACAGCGCCTTGTCGGTGGTGATCGCGCTTCCTCCGGTGATCCATGCGCGGCAGGCCCGCCCCATAGGGGCGCGCTCGGTCTCGCTGTTCCAGAGTTTCAGCCAGTCGGCCTGCCGGGCTGGCGTCGCCAAGGTCAGCGCCCGCACCGTCTCGCGGTCGATCTCCTCGTC